>JBDSPW010000027.1:0-52866 GCA_039930145.1 Saccharimonadales bacterium (SeqCode)
ATGCCTGGCTAGCAATTAACGCAGTAGGGCGGGCAACAGGCACTCCCCTGCCCGACCTTATCGAAAAAATTAACCACTTCCCCGGTCTCCAACGCCGCATGGAACAGATAGCCCCAAACCTCTACAGTGACTACGCTCATACTCCCGAGAAAATACGTGGAGCCATGAGTGTCGCCCTCGAACTCGCCGCCGATACTGGCCAAGACTTAGTAGTGGTGTACGAACCACTGACCAACCGCCGCCAACACTACATGCTGAATGATTACAAAGACTGCTTTGCCGGTGCCGAACATGTCTACTGGACCCCGAGCTACCTGGCCCGCGAGGATGCTACCCAGCGAGTTATTGAGCCGCAGGAGCTCATTGGACATCTCGATGATCCATCGATTGCTTCACCCGCCGAGATGAATGACGAGCTTAAAACAACAATCCAGAAACATCTTGACGATGGCGATATGGTCGTCGGAATGGCCGGTGGTGGTGGCCACAGCCTGGACGAGTGGCTAAGAACCGAATTTAAGGGCTAGCGAGCGCGCTTGATTTGGCGCATGCCGAGCAGTACTAGAACGGCCATCAAAGCAGCGCCAACAAATGCCGCAACTGCCGCATAGCCAGCAATCATGCCGAAGGTCCAGTAAGCATAGCCGGTGCCGAGCAGCAAACCGCGGAGGGTTTCACCTTGAAAAAGTGTCTGTTTTTGCTGTTGTAGCTGGGTATTAGTTGGATCTTTCATCGCTGCCGTACTGACTTCTGAGTATGTCTGCCCGCCAGCGACCTTTTCGAGGTGGACTGCGATAAATTCGTCAGCGTAGGCTTTTGCCTTTGGTCCGTTATCTACGAGTTGTCCGGCATACTGCTGCAGGCCAGGAAATTCAGCCGGGTCAAGACCGGGGCTACCGGCTGGCGGGAAGTATACTTTTTGGGCGGCGAGCTGGTCATGTACTTGTCCGGTTGCAAAATTGTAGGCGTATAAACCTAGAAATCCGGCGACAAGCAGCACTACTGCAGCAACTGCACCGAGCAGCGTGAGGGTTACATCAATTGTTTTTCGATTAGTTTTTGGCATTTATTATTCTCCTTATGGTTAAGCATATACCATTTGGAGAATTAAGGTTGTGATCTAAGTCAATGCCTACTGCCAGCCGTGTTCGAGGTAGGTTTTGCCTTCTTGGATACATTCTAGGAATAGCTTGATATCTGGGATAGTGTTTTCTGGGACATCGTCTACATCAAACCAACCTAGTTCACTATGCAGGTGCGGCTCGGCATTATGGGCCTGCCCTTCCCATCGCTTAGCTTCGAATACTGCGTTCACCCAGTCGCTATCATCGGAGCGGCGTTGCATGATTAGTTTGAGATGGAGGTCTTCTGGTTTGATCGTCACGCCCCCTTCTTCTTTTGCTTCGCGGATTGCTGCCTGGGTGAATGTCTCGTCCTTTTCTACTTTGCCGGCTAACAATCCCCAGTGGCTGTCCATCCAACCAGTGTTGGTCCGGAGCACCATCGCTATTTTGTTACCATCTCGGAGCATTACATAGGCACAAAGATACGGTGTAGCAGTGTCGTATTTTGCAGGTGTGGTCATCGGTTGTCGCCGCTACCCCGGAGTTTGCCCCGTGTGTTACGACTGGCGAGTTTGTCGATGTTTGTTTGAGCAATTTCGCTAAGCGGAATATTGAGATCATGAGATATAACGGCGATGTACCATAACACGTCCCCCAACTCTTTTTTAACATTAGCGACGTCTAGCTTGCTGATGTCGGCATTTTGGTCACGAATCCACTTTTTGAAAATTGATTGCACCTCGCCTGATTCGTCAGCCAGACCAAGTACTTGCTGCATCAGTTCTTTAAATTGATCTTTCTGCGCAAGATTGGTTTTGATAGCTGCTCGTTGATAGTCGTTGAAATTCATTAGTTCTCCTGTATTTTTACGGCACCTTCGCGTAACACCTCAATTGCGTCATCAATCATTCTAATTACAGTTGATGGCTCGCGGCCAGACAGGTCGCCACCATCGATATAAAAATCTACTTCTTCACCGAAGTAATTCTTGGCTTCGGCGGCCGTGTCGGCCGGTTTTTGCCCTGGGTGATTGGCGCTACTGGTCAGTAATGGTCCGGTCTGTTCGAGAAATTTACGAAGTTCCAGATCTGCCGGAATGCGTACCGCTAAACTACGCAGACCGTGGTGCAGATAGGTGAGATTATCGCCACACGGAATCACCACGCTGACCGCTCCGGGCCAAAACTGTTGGACCGCCGTCAGATAGCGTAGTTTTATACCTAATTCTGCAAGTTGGTTAATACTAGCGGCAATGAGCGTACCGGGTTTGGCTTCACGTTTTTTGAGTTCGTACAACCGCGCCACAGCCGATTCGTCGGCAGCTCGAGCCACGACACCATATACCGTGTCGGTCGGAATAACGCCAATGACTCCTGGCGTTTCTAGTTGTTTTGCTGCTTCAAACACAGCCTTTAGCATAGCGTGCTATTGCTGGGTTTTCAAATAGGCGTAGACGGCGAGTGCCGCGAGACCGAACACGATGACAACGGTTGCAAAGATTGCTGCCCCCACACCTGGCTGGCGCGGTTTCTTTGGCGTAACAATTTTGGGTGGCTTCTCTTTCTTAACCTTTTTGGGGTTTTTGTTGTCTTTTTCTTCCGCTAGCTTTTCTGAGGGATCGACTTGCACTTCATTTGCCGGTGCCGCGGTTGGTGCTTGCGGCGGGCGGACGTCCATGACTGGTGCTGCCGGTTTAGGGGCTGCCTCTTCTGGCACCACTGGCGCGGGCGCCGCAGGTGCACTCGCAGGTGTAGGCTCGGTAGGAGGAGTATCTACTCCAGATGATTCGTCTTTAACAGCAACTTCCATTTGTTGTTATTGTAGCACGCCGCTTATGCTAATTTGTACTGGTCGTCCTGACGAGCAATCATTTGTTCGTTCACCAGTTCGTCCAGCACCTGCGGTGTACGGTCGTCAGCAATCTGCTCCAGGAGTGCTGTTTCGCTTTTGGGTCCCTGCCCTAGGCAGCGAATCACCGCGCCGCGGATTTGGCGTTGCGAACCATGAAAAGCCGATTGTTTTTTATAACCCTTGCTTGCTCGTGCGGTGTTGCCGACAGTTTGTTTCAGGTGTGTTCCGTAATCCATAAGACTCCAGTACCATTCGCGGGCATTTTCTTTTGGCAGCGTTAGCTCGACTATTTCGGCAATGGCTTTGTCAGATATATCTGTTTGGTCATTAAAAAAATGGTGAATGTATACGCTGCGTATGTTGGTCTCGATAAATACTATTGGTTGGTTATAGGCGTATGCCAGGATCGCGCCGGCGGTGTTTTTTCCCACGCCGGGTAGTGTCACTAATTGTTCGAACGAATTTGGAAATGTGCCAGCAAAATCGTTTTGAATTTTCTGTGCTGCTTGCCATAAAAACTTAGCGCGGCGGTTGTATCCCAGGCCGCTCCACACAACCAGTACATCGCCTAAACTTGCCTGTGCTAGTGTTCGCACGTTTGGGAATTTTGCCAGGAACTCGTGGTATTTCGGTATCACCCGCCCGACCTGGGTTTGCTGCAGCATCAGCTCACTGACCAGAATTTTGTACGGGTCGAATGTACCGTCAGCTTCCGGCACGCGCCACGGCAAATCGTGCCGCCCATGCTGGTCGTAATAATCCCGAATTATTTTCTGAAATCCACTAATTACGATGATGAGCTGTCTCGAGTATTAAGCAACGGAATGTCATTTAACCAACTGTCCCTTGGGTCATCATCAGTCCGAGGCTGTCCGTCTAATATTGCTTCAGTCATATCGAGCAAGCGTATAAACTGCGCTAGAAGTTGAACGTTTTTAGGCGGTGCGCCACGGGTAGCAGTGTGGCCTTCGCGGGTACGTATTTCGAGTGGTGTAGCGTTTGCGTAGTGTACGCTATGTAGTTCGAGTGTGTGCGTATGTGAAGTATCTGCGGTCTTGGCAATAAGTTCACCGCTCACCCGTATGATTCGAGGTGATTTGATGTTGAGAGGCATTAACTGAAAATGATGTTCCGCTTCTAAGCGAATGCCCAACGTCATGTCTTTTGCTGGTAGGGCCGCATCAAGCAGTTTAGAGGTTCGAGTTACAAATGCCGGCAATACAGATGGATTACCCGCAACGCAAGATGAGGTCGACTCTGCCTGGCCAATCCTCATCAGTAAATGAAGAGTTCTATGACCGATGGTGCGACTAAATTCTTGTTTTCGTCTGCGTTCTTCCGCAAAACTCATTCTAGCAATATCCCGAAGGGCTTCTCGCTGACGACCCATTTCTGCTTGCCTATCTATATGTCCCATAATTTCAACACTCTACACCAAGACATATGCGTTCGCAATAATATAGCCGCTTGGCTTATCCCTGGTCAGTTGCCTTGACGAGCGTTACGCTCTGCAATGGCAAACGCAACTTGGTAGTCTGAAAAATACACCTCATTGAAGGCCTTTAAGTCTGTTAACGCGCTTTCAAGCGTTTCGTAATCCTGTGTCGTAGGCTCCATGATACCTAACCTCTTTTGCCGTTCTCGATTGTTGTGCTCGTATAGCGACCAAAGACTTATGAGTTCTGTATTAGCCGAGCTCCTTGGCATGCCTACACTTTTTAAAACATCCAGCCTAAAGCCCTGCTCTGCGGGGGATATGTCATACGATGTAACATCGCGTTTTCCGGTGGCTGGATTATCTCGGGTGCGGATAATCTCCCAATACTGGCCAATAGCCTTATAGGTGTCCGTAGCACTTGTATTACTGTCATAATCACCGAGAATAGGCACATTAACTGCTATATATTCGGCAGAACCGTCAGCTGCCGGCCATCTTACCACCGGGTCTGCGTACTCTATCAATGTGCCAAACATAGAAAAATGTAGTTCTCTAACCAGAGAATTCAAGTTTTCGTGCATTTCCGGGTTTGGCGGTGATTGTTCTCCGGGTTGTCTCATAATGTCATACACTACAACATATGCGATAACTTAGCAACGGAGTATGGATTTGTCATGTGTTAGTGCCGAGACCTAAGAGTTTCGGAAATGGTGGTCTATTTCTTCAATCAACATGTTGCCAATAATTAACCGGCTAAGGCTGTCCACAGGGACACGCTCATCGCGACTAACACTATCCCGGGTATCTAATCGTTGCACAGTCGCATGTGGTAATTCGAGAGTTACGGCTATCACACGTTGCGCCGCGTCCCGAACCAGGCGTAGTTCACGATTATTGAGTTTGACATCTATCGTTTCCGTATCCGGTTCATGCGCCGACCAATCCGACAAAGCGCGGGCAATAACTAGCCCAGGCAAAAGATCTGTCGACTGATACTGCGCAATAAAACTTGGCTCTACTCTGTCGAGGGCCCACTCAAGAATTGTATGCTTCATTTTCCCACGAAGCTCACGGGCTTCCGGAGTTCGCATCGCCAAAAGACTTTCACTGATAAAATCTGCTTCAGGTGGAGTGAGGTGACTGGTTTCGTTATCTTGTAGCATAAACCAAAAAATACCACGATTGCGGCACTTTGCATATTGCTAGCGCTTGCCGGCTAACTTTTCGGCATTCTCGATAAACTCTGAGCCAAGGAGCCGTTTCTGTACGTGCGGGAAGAGGGCTAAGACTGGGACTTGGGCCGCTCCGAGCCCTTGTTCAAGCCTACTACCTTTTACACCCATATGGGTTGGCCACTCTGAACGCACCTCGGGAGCAAAATACGCTGCCAGTAGTACGCCAAGTACCCCGTCTTTGAAATGAAAGGCTCCGGTTTCGTCCTGTGTATGTTCGCGTCCAATTAAAAATTGACGGGTACCATCATTTTTCTTAACCCAAGCAAGTTGGGGCTCAATGGTGCTCGGAGGCTGTACAACCTTCACCGACCCCGGAACTACAACTTTTGTTTTTCGCTCTTGGGGGCGGTGGAAATAGTGTTCTTTGCTGCTAAGTTTGAGCTCTGCAATCTTTGCTTCGAAACGATCGCTCCTCTCGACTTTTGCTTGGGCAACTTGCTCTAAAGGATCACAATCCACTGTGGCACGTCTGACGTAGTACGTGGCGCCATCTTCCATTTTAATTTGGTGATAGGCCGCGTTTCGCACAACATCGTCAAAGACCTGACGGTATTCTTTTGACCAACCAACGGTCATGAGCTCGACAAGTCTCGCCCGACTAGATGCGGGACGATTTTTAAAGCTATCGATAATTCGTTGCGGGTTTTGTAGCTGTCGGCGAGCATTGCGCGTGCGGTTGAGCACTTGGCTCATCGCGTCTAGTACAACTGCCTGCGGGTTTTCTACACCGGTGGTTCGTAAGACCTCTTCAAGTAAAGTGTGCTCGCCGCCCAATGCCTCGGCCGCATCCGTGACGAGACGGTGCGTAACAATGTCCTCGGCTCGCTTAAAATATTCGTTGGAAGGGCTAGCGTCGAAATGCATGGACGCACTAAAATCCATGCCGTCTTGCATAACACGTAAAAATGCGGGGCGACTTCTGGAAAATTCATCCCACGCTTTGCCAAGATGCGTATGCAGGTTCACGAGTCTTTGTGCATAGGGGCTTCCGTCTTCAGCGCGGTCTACAACATTCCAGTCGGCTACGATTCCATACACACTGTCAAAACCGGGGTATGGTGCAACCCCATGGGTAAAAGCGTGCAGATCGCCCGCATCAAGCGGCGCATGATCAATTAACAAGTCATAGCGCACACCTTCCGGGTGTGTGCTACTACGCACTTCCAGTGGCGAATGGAGATAGTCGAGCCCCATTGGTTCTTCGAACTCTCTTACGAAGTCAGTAGCTGTTTTTGTTTCTGGTAGCAAACTTAGTTCTGGATATGTCATGGCATAAACATACTCGTACCTCTCTTGCGATGCAAGCATGGGCAGTTTGGGAAGTCTCGCTTACTGCGCGCTAACCATCCGAGCAATTGGTGTAACGCATTATGTTTCTTCACACCCCCTAGGACGAACTTCGCAACTACCGTTCGATAGATGTCCCTGCTATTTTGCCTATTTCTGAAGCAATTTGTGTTTCTGGTTTTTGTGCCCAAAGCTCGCTGCACGCGGCAGAATACTCTGCCCAATCTTGCTCGGTCCAGTCCCTGGTTTCGTCTAACCATGCTAAATCCACTCTATCCAACATGGCGTTCGGATCGTCGTTTTCATCCCGAGAACATGCGATAATCTCAGTCGAGCGTATGGCCACCCTTTTATTAAGCTTCACTAAATCCATGCCTTCACTCCTTAATACCCTAACTATAACAAATTAGTTTTATGGCGAAACAAAAGCACTCTGCTTACGCAAAGTGCTTGTGCTTGGCTCCGGGGGCGGGATTCGAACTTAAAGGTCAGGATTCAAGTTTTCGCGCATGCAGTTTCGGGCCCGATGCAATTGTGACGCAACTGTACCAATTGCAATATCGTGACCGGCTGCGTAGTCTTTGTACGCAACATCCTCGATGTAGACGGCACGAACAACCTCTGCATGATCGGGTGATAGACCTTCTAGCATACGATCGACAAAATCATGACCAGCAACAGTTTCAGCGATGTCCACAGGTGCCGTACGATCAAAGTAACTATCCTGAAAATCGACGGGAATCATTCTATTACTTCGGCGACGAATACTAATGCCAGTGTTCACGGCGATAGTAAACAACCAATTATATAAACTTGCCGGGCCCCGGTAAGCAAACTTGTTTTCTTTGATAGCTGCATAGGCTTTTGCAAACGTATCATGGGCCAAGTCTTCGGCTGGTGGGTAGCCATTGAAGCCACGCCCCATCGCTCGCTTTAAGCGTTCACCATAGAGTTCGTATATGGGACCGAAACTATCCATGTCGCCCCGTGCTGCCAGCATACCAATTTGCTGTTCAAACGCTTGAGGGTCATCATCGAGCATAACCGATTCGTGAAAACCACTCATATCTTTCGCTCTTCGAAATCGATAAAGTTAAGATTGCTGAGGTAATCACCTGCATGTATGCTTCGGCGTGGGTTTGGCTTCTTATACTCTGACATAGTTGCTGCTTTGAAAACGTCAGTGTACGCCCCACTGCTGACGATTACAAGCCTGCTTTTCTTTTCAGTCCCCGGTCTACGGCGCGTTTTTCTTCAGGAGTAGCGGCCTGCCAGAACGAAGCTATACGCTCAGGATCAACTGCAGGGATATCTCGCCGCCTAGCACTACCCTTCGATTCAAGATCGGCCCGTATGAGTTTTTTTCGCTCCTGTCGAGTGGTGCCGCCCACTACCGTAGCGCTTATATCTTTACGTTCAACAGCCTCGGCTAAGCATGTATCAACCACCACGCAGTGTCCGCAATACTTATCTCGTAGTCCCAGTGGATCACCATCACTATATCCAACCTTGGAAACGTAAAATTGTTCCCTGTCGGCGTCCAGGCAAGCCGACCCTTCGTGCCATCGTACAGAGTTATCGATGAATTCATTGTCGCGTCCAAATTCCATAACATCGCATTGTAGTCTGACGGTTCTCGACATGCAAATACATCGGTTACAATGGACACACGATGCTTATTACTGATAAAACTGCTCAAGAGGCGGCCGATTATTTAGCTAAACATGACCCGGCCCTAAAGCCGGTGATTGCCGAAGTGGGCTTGACCACCATGCGGCCGCACACCGATTATTACCGCGAACTGGTCGAGAGTATTATCGGGCAGCAGCTGAGCATCAAAGCCGCTGCCGCTATCGAAGGGCGGTTTGTAGCACTGTTTGAAGGGGAATTTCCCACGCCTGAGCAGATACTAACCAAAAGCGATGAAGATTTACGAGCGATTGGGTTTTCGTATGCCAAGGCCCGCTATGTGCGCGATCTAGCCGTTCATGTGCTCGATGGCACCGTTTCTTTCAAAAACCTTAACATGTTAAGTAATGACGAAATAGTGGGGGAGTTTACCAAGGTAAAAGGCATCGGCGAATGGACGATGCACATGTTCCTCATGTTCTGCATGGGTCGTAGTGATGTCTTGCCTGTTGGTGACCTAGGGATAAAAAATGGCATCCGTGCTCTATACGGGTTTGAGCATGCGCCCACCCCTGATGAAATCCGTGAAATAGCCCGTGAAAACTTGTGGCACCCCTACGAGAGCATTGCCTGCTGGTACGTCTGGCAATCTCTCAAAAACAGCTAGTTTTCGGGCAACGGTAACTGATCAGCTTCTGCGAAATATATATTCATTATTCTTCGGTATTGTCAGCAAGGCCCATCAATTTCAAAACGCGACGCACACCTTTGGGGCGTCGTTTTTGATATTCGGCATCGGCGCGAGCTTCGAGCAAGGCTTTTGGCTCAAGGTCTTTAAGCACTTTGAGCGTCCACTCAAATTCGCGAGGCGATTTATGCAAACCATAGCCCTTATTACGATCATACACATAGAAGCGGCTCGTTTCTTTGCCCTCGGTGTCTCGCATTTTAAGGCGAACTTCGGGGAGTATTGGACCAGGTACTTTTTCTATGAGTGCGGTAATCACTGGATGTTCGTCGTCTATTGCCCGACCCGAAAGACTATTGGTAAGTTGTAAGCGTTGCACATCGTCATCTATGACTACATGCTCAGCGTACTTTTCCATGAGCCCTTGAAGGCCCAGGCCAAAAGCAGTTGATTCGTAAGCACCCGGCGGCAACTCATCTTCTGGTGCAAATTCATAAGTCTTACTCATCTAACTACTCCTATTACAAATAGTTATTATACACTATTTGACGAGCATAAGCAATTTGTACCTCTGTTGCTAGAGGCCGCCGTAGCCGTATCCGTAGCCCTGGAAATTGGCGGCTGGCTTGTGGTAATCGGTGACTTTCGCAACCTTGCCACCACTGACCGCCATGACATACAGCTCGCTGCTGTTTTTAGAGACAAGGAGGTAATCGTCGCTGTACCAACCATACGGTAGGTACTCGCTGAGGGCAGCAATTTGTTGTGGGGTGCTGGCATTGGCATCACCGACAAAGAGCGTATTTTTGCCGTCACGTTGCTCACTCCAGAATGTTTGCTTGCCACTTGGCGACAGTAGATAGGTAGGATATGGTTCGCTGTAGTACTTTTGGTCGTTCATGTCGCTCTTGGCAACTAACTTTCCGTCTTCGTATGCAAAGTAGGTGTTACCGCTGGCAGCTGGTAGCTGTACATACAGTGCTTGGGGCTCGTACGGTTGCAGGCCAACATAGTAGTTGTACTGAGTGCCGGCGGGAATCGCATAATCTTTGATAGTCTTCTTGCTACTTCCGTCAGGGTGAACGCTGACGAGGCTGACAGATTTGCCATCGAGTTTGCCTGGTAGACCATAGCTGGCATACCAGTTTTCGGTGTAGACAACTTCGTTTTCCAAGATGTAGATACTACTGAAATTGGTGTAGGCGTAATCGTACGGTCCGGTCCCCTCGCCCGCCGTTTGATCGATAACCGACAGCTTGGCGGTGGAGGCATCGAAGGTTTTGAGCGCCTGAGCATTGGGCTGCCAGTTTTGGACACCACTGCGTGATAGCGTATACACGAAATGGCTGCCGTACCACCCGACTGGGGTGAAGCTGGCGTTGCCTTCGTCGATTGTCGTGAGTTTGTCGTTGCTAGTGTCGATGAGGTACAGCTTGGCGAGGCCATTATCACGCTTTGACTTGAAGGCGAGATATTTCCAATCACGTGAAGCGAGCAATATGGTGTCATTGCCAACTTCGTTGCCCGTACCGGCCAGAACAATCTGACGGTTGGTACCATCGAGGTCGGTTTTGACGACATCAACTTTACCCGACAGCTTCGACAGGAAATAGAGCTTGCCGGCGGGTGTCAGCTGGAAAGCATTTTTGTCGGTCTTTTGCTCGGTAACAACAACCGTCGTGGTGGCGTCGTTATAGCCGCTGGCAGAAATATGGGCTTCGATCGTTGGTTTGTCGGCGGGCAGCACCAGCACCGTTTCGCCCTTTGCGTTAGTGCGGGCTTCGGTGTCGGCGGCGCGCACCAGGGCGTTTTCGACTGGTTTGTTATTGATGCGGTTAATGACGGTAACGGGGACTTGGCGCCCGGTAGCTTTGATAAAAATGCGGAACTGGTCCTTTGGCTTGAGGATTGGCACGAGCACTTGGCTGGATGTCTTTTGGTAATACTTTTTCTCGGCAGTCAGCGTGGACTTACCCACTTTAGTGTGCAGCGTGGCTTGGCCAGTATTGTCGGTTTTAACCGTCCTGCCAGCCAGTGTGAGGGTGGCGTTTGTGACGGGCTTTTTAGTGCTCTCGTCGAGAACGGCAACCTTGTAGTCTTGTTTTAAGAATGTGCCGAGCAAAGGATAGCGTGTGACTGGCACCGCCAGCAGGACAATAATTACTCCTAGTACCGCCAGTGGGATGCTGAGTTTCTTGTTGGTTTTGATGGCCTGCAGGGCTCGTTTAACGATGTTCTGCCTAGGTTCTGTAGTTTGAGCCACTTCGTCCTCTAGTTCCATGTCTGTTGGCACGTCGGATTCATCGATGTCGGCATCGGGCGCCGGCGCAACCGTCTCTGGTGTCGGTTGTGTTACGGGTTGCTGGTCAACCGGCTCAGGATTCGACTGAGGAGGTACAGTATCTGCTTCAGTTGGTTTTTGTGGTTCCACTATTCATCCACCATTTACTTGTACATATTGTAAAGCTTATGGTTATTTTTGAACAGGGGTTCCTAGTTAACGGCGATGGATTTGAGCAGCGTCAGGAGAGGATTTTTGAGCGCGGTGTCGTCCCAATCGGTGCTACGTAAACTAACCACCACGGGGGTCGTGGTACATTTGCTGTCGGTACATTTTTCGAACGTCACCGTAATTACCGGGTCGAGACCAGTCATGTCAGTCTTGGGAATGTACTGGTCTTTTTGGTAGCCATGATCACCGGTGATATATATGCCATCCATGCCGTCACCGGATGGAGTCGAACTGTTCTGCACAAAGGTGAGATACGTCTCGGCCCGCTGGGCGCTGGTGGGACTGACGTATTTGATCTTTTCGGAGGCAAGCACCGCTAGCCCACTTCCCTTGTCAAAGGCCGCGAGGTTCTGACCCTTAGCGGCGATGGTGACGACGGTACGGACGAGCGCCGCTTCGCCGGCCAGTGTCTTTCGGCTGCTGGCGGGCGACGTCACCGTCAGTCGAGCAGTTTCGGCATTGTCGTTCACGGTCCAGGTGTCGGGATATTCAAATCCTAGGTTGAAATTGGTCGAATCGAAGTGCTTGGTGGTAATTTTGTCTGTTTGGGGTTGTGTGCTCTGCTTAGCACCTGTAGTTGACTGTTTGGTAGCAGGCGTAGCGGCCTGTTTCTTGATAAACCGGGGGTAGGCAAACACGCCGGCCCCAGCGAGTAAGGCGAGCACTAGCACCGCGATGAGTATCCGTAACCAGAGACGCTTTTTCTTCGGCGGATTGACGGTATGCAAGTAGTCGAGACGGGCTCGAGGATTATACTCAGGCTCGACATCTTCATCGGGCGGCTCAGGAGCTGGATTGGATGCTGGCTTGGGTGGCGGTGTAAACCGGAAGCTTTCACTCATAGCTATTAGTATACGCTTATGCGAAGTACGGACGAATACTAGGCGGCTGGTTCGTCAAACACCATAGCTGCTAGATCAGGAGCATCCATCCGCTGACAACGCACGGCAAGCATAATCGAGTCTTTAACAGCAATGCCTTTTGGATCGCCCGCTGTATACAGCGTGACATGGGTGAGCGGTAATTTGAGATTGCAGAGGGCGCGGAGTGCTAATGCCTCAAATGCAGCGTTGAGACCAATGACCTCGACCGGGGCAATAATGGAAAGCGACTTGCCACCATCTTTCTGACATTCATACAACGGCGGACTGAACCGTCGAAATGCAACGGGTGCTCGGTCAAATGCAACCCGAGCGGCGTCGATGAGCTTAGGCTCGGAAATATGTTGACTCAGCGCGACGGCATGAGCATCCAGAAGGCTGACATGTAGTTCGGGTTTACGCGTAAAATTTCGTCCGTCATGGTCCCATGTTTCTGGTAGCTCGGCAAGCATCGGAACATCGAGGGTAACATAGCCCGTTTCGGGTGCGTAAAGAATATGCTCAGCAAGGTGCTCACTCATATCAACTACGGAGTCAGGCGGTTGATGTCACGGGGGAAGAGCGTCGCTTCTTTGACGTTACCCAGGCCAATAGTTTTCTCGACTAAGCGGTCGATACCGAAGCCGCAGCCACCGTGCATCGGCAGGCCGTATTTGAAGGCTTGCAGGTAGTATTTGAAGCCTTCGTGGCTGACGTCGAGGCCGGCTTTGGTCATCTGCTCGACCATGGTTTCGTAGTTGTTCTCGCGCAGTGGTACGGTGGCAATTTCCAGACCACGGAATAGCAGGTCGCCCCACATAACGACACCCTTCTCGGCGTCAACTTTGTGGTAAAACTTTGCAGCGCCAATCGGGAATTCGGTCGCGTACACCAGGTCTGTGCCGAGCTCTTTGCGAGCGTATTCACAAATCCATTTTTCTTCGTCCGGAATCAGGTCTTTTTCGTTACTCAGGTCGATCTTGTTGGCCTTGCCGTACATCTCGTGAATCTGGGCGATGGTAAAGCGCGGGATCTTGCCGCCTTCTGGCAATTTAAGTTCGGGTGCGTTCAGGCTTTTGAGATCATCAGCGTGTTGTTCATAGATAGTTTTGAGGGCGTGCTGCGTCATGTCGCCGACCATGTCGAGGACTTCGTCGTGGCCACTCACAAAACCCATCTCGATATCGAGCATGGTCAGTTCGGTCAGGTGACGGGTGGTGGCACTTGGTTCGGCCCGGTAACTGTGACCAATTTCGTAGACGCGCTCAAAGGCGCCGACCATGATTTGCTTATAGAACTGGGGGCTCTGGGCCAGCGTAGCCGTCTTGCCAAAATAATCGAGCTGAAAGACTTCGGCCCCGCCTTCGGTAGCTTCAGCTAACAGTTTAGGGGTGTCGATTTCGGTAAACTCATGCTCGTCGAGGAAGTTGCGGATAGCGCGGGTCAGACTACCCCGAATCTTGAAGATTTTCTGTTCCTGCAAATTTCGGATGTTGAGTACCCGGTATTCAAACAGCGTATCGAGGTTTTCGGGTTTGTGCTGGATTGGTTTATCGATTTCGATCGGTGGCTCGTCGGTGACTGGTACTAGAACGGTCAGCGTGGCATCGTGGAGTTCAGCGCCGCCGGGAGCGCGTGGCTCTTCGACCACCATTCCCTCAACCGCCAGGACTGTGCCGATGTGCAAGCCACGTAATTTTTCGATTTCTTCTTTATCTTTAATAACGACCTGCGTCAGGCCGCGGCGGTCGCGAACATTAATAAAAGTCAGGCCGCCCAGCAAGCGCTTTTTGTGCAGCCAACCTTCAATATGTATCTGCTCGCCAACATGGGCGGAGACATCACTACTCAATATTCTCATGTCTGCTATTCTATCACCTCTGATGGCTCTTCGGCTACCTCTAGAAATTCTTCAGCTTTTTCTGGTGCCGTGGGCGCAGACTTTTCGTGTTTTGCCGCCACCGCATGTTTGTCATCGTGTCCCGTAAATGATGCCGTGCCCGTAAAGTCGATGAGCTTACCGAGCACATCGCTAATAGTAATAATCCCGACATATTCCTCGAAAGCGTTCACCACGACCAGGATTTGCTGTTTGGCCACCCGAAAGGCGTGCAGGGCAGCCGATAAACTATCTTGTTCGTGCACATAAAAGACATGCTGGTCGGCATAGGTCTCGACTCTCCCGCCCTTTCTGCTGTCGACAATATCACCCAAAAACAGCGTGCCGATAACAACATTCGGGTCATCGGCTACCACGGGGAAACGGGTGAACGTCGTAGCGTGGAGTTCGTCCATCATAATCGGACCGATGGAATCACTGAGCGACACGGTGCGAACTTTGGCACGAGGCACGACCACATCGTGCACCGCAAAGTCATCGAAGGCCAGTGCTCGCCCAAGTAGCTCGAGCACCTCTTCACTGACCCGGTTATCGGGCTGGTGCTTTTGCTGTTCGATAAGGTGTTGTAAGTCTTCTTTTTCATACAGTCCGGTGTGAGGACCAAGGTGAAATCGCCCCAAAAAGTGCGCTAAACGACTGGTGAGCGGTTGGGTGAGACTGAGAATCCACACCACGGCCGGCGTACACCAGACCGCTAAATGGGCACCAACACTAGTCAGTCGGGTGCTGGGCATCCAGGCAAAACCAAACCACAGCGCCAGAGCGATAACCGAAAAGCCTAGTGGCGCTGGCGCAACTTTGGCAAATAATACAAATCCGACGCCCGCACCCAGCCCAATACAAAACCACAGTAATAACGCCAAACTGCTGCCGTACGCCACCGCCCGCCAGAGTGTGGCGGCCAAGGGATCATGCCGCGAGGCTTGGCGCTGTAATTCGGTTTTCGGGAGATAAAAATAGGTTTTTCGAAGCACGAGGGCTAGGAACGCGAGGGCCAAAAAAATGACCGCGATAACAAACTGAAGCATGCACTCATCTTACGATTATTATGCTTATTTTTAAAGCACTCCCTCAGCTCTTGGGTGCTATACTATGGCAAGTATCATCTTGAGGAGGAATAGGAACAATGACTAAGTCATTCTGGGCAATTCTTGCCGTTATTGCCGTCGTATTGGGCGGAATTTTTGTGGTTTCGAGTAAAAATAACGATACGGGGCCAACCGCTAGCGCTAGCGCCGTTACCAAACACATCACCGGCAGCGGCAGTACTGGCATCACCTTACAAGAGTATGGCGATTACCAATGCCCTATTTGTGGCACTTTCTACCCCGTCGTTAAACAAGTCGAAGCCAAGTACAAAGACCAGATCTATTTCCAGTTCAGTAACCTGCCACTGACTTCGCTGCACCCCAACGCCTTTGCCGCCGCACGAGCCGCCGAGGCTGCCGGTATGCAAGACAAGTACTTCGAAATGAACGATGTCCTGTACCAGAACCAGCAAACGTGGAGTAGCGCGAGCAGCGCGGAGACCATCTTTACGAGCTATGCTCAGCAATTAGGGCTTAACAGCGCTAAGTTTAAGCAAGACTTTGCCAGCACGAAGGTAAACACCGCCATTAATGCCGATGTTGCCGCTTTTAAAAAGACCGGGAACGATCAGGCGACACCAACCTTCTTCCTCGACGGCAAGAAACTCAACAACACCGACTTGTTCGATAGTAAGAATCAGCCGAGTCTCGAGAAGTTCTCAGCGCTTATCGACGCCGCTATTGCTAAAAAGAAACAGTAGCTTTCTCTGCCAATCAAAAATCGCCGCTGTTTCCAGTGGCGATTTTTTGTTTTGCACGCGCCGTTTAGTAGTGCAGGAATTGCTGCCACGGCGCACGTCGAACGCGTACCGTCACAGAAGTTGGCTTACTGCTTACGATTTTTACTTTTACTGGCATGTACTTTTGCTCCCAACGGGAATACTTCCTACTCAAAATGAGGAGGATGTACGCTCGCTTTTTTTGTTAAATTTTTGTCTCACGTGAGCAGCTCTCGCTTTCTGCTCTAATGAAGTAACCTCATTCTACCAAAAAGGTTATGGTTGTCAATGATATTGCGAGTGATATTTACGACAACGAGACGTAGAGCCAATTGCGATTACTGTAGTGGGCGACACTGGAAAGCAGGCCGTGAACGTACCGCCGTTCTCGTAAGCCTTGTCGAACCTGTTTGGATGACACGTCCGGTGCAAAACTTTCGACAATATGGACTTGGTCGTGATGTATCGGGAGAGCAGATAATCGCAGTCGGACATCATGCCACGAAACGTCCGACCGTAGCCCGATCGCAAGTTCACTGCGCTGCAGTAAGCGGTGTGCCTCAGGCCACGTATGCAGCTGCGTCAGAACATCTGAGCCCATTAAGAACACCATCTGCGCGTCAGGAAATTGAAATTCCAAGCGTGGCAGGGTCCGTGAGACGGTAAAGCTAACATCGTCGGTTTCAAGTACTTCAAGTTTGGGGTGCAGTTTAAGCGCGTGGCGAATCATCGCTACGCGGTGGCCGTAGTGCTCAACGTGCTGCTTGTAGCGCGGACGTCGTTCGGGTAAAAAGTATACCTGGTCGAGATTGGCAGCCTGCAGGGCTTGCAGGGCAAACGTCACGTGACCACTATGTACCGGGTTGAAGGTACCGCTATAGATACCGATGCGTCGTGGTCTAGACATTAATAGCCATCCCTTCGCAGCATTTGGTTGGCATTTTACAGGCGGGACAGACGAAATGGCCGTGTACTGGCTCGATGGGATAGTGGCCACACGAATCACAAAACAATTCGGGTGCCTGCTCTTTGACGAGTTCCTGATAGGGGTCAAAGGCAGTACCGGGCAATTGTTTGTTTTGATCGTTCATAGCTTCTATTTTACTCCAGGCGACAAGTCACCGAAACCTCTTACGTTTGTAGTAAAATAGTACCTAGGAAACCTTAAAATAAACATGGAACATTCAATTTTTACCGAACTGAGCCTCGTCATTGTCATGACAGCCCTAGTTTCGCTCGTCATGCGACTGCTGCGGCAGCCGCTGATTCTGGGCTATATTCTGACCGGGATTGTGGTCGGTCCCTCGATGCTGCATCTGATACATTCTAAGGAAGCCTTTGATGGGTTCTCGAGTATCGGTATCGCGCTCCTACTGTTTATTATCGGGCTCGGTATGAACCCGGCCGTTATAAAACGCGTGGGGACATCTATTTTCGTCACAGCTGGCGCCCTCTTGGTAACCATTGGCAGTCTTGGCTTTGCGGTCAGTATGACGCTGCTCGATCTTTCCGTCACTGAGTCTTATATTATCGGCCTGGCACTGTTCTTTAGTAGTACGATTATCATCGTCAAAGTCCTGACTGATAAAAAAGAGCAGAACCGTCTGCACGGCCAAATAGCGATTGGTGTCATCATCCTCGATGATATCGTGGCCACCATCGCATTATTGTTCGTGGCTGCCGGGAGCGACAGGACTATTGGTGTGAACGAGCTCGCGATGCTATTTGGCCGGGGCTTGTTGCTGATCGGCTTGCTGGTATTGTCGGCGCGTTACCTTTTGCCACGCATCGTAAAATCGGTGGCTGCCAGTCAGGAAAGCTTGTTTTTGTTCGCCATCGCCTGGGGATTCGGTATCGCCAGCTTGTTTGAGTTTGCGGGCTTTTCTATCGAAGTCGGGTCGCTGTTTGCGGGCATTAGCCTGGCCTCCCTGCCCTATGCCCAAGAGATTGAATCGCGCTTAAAGCCACTCCGGGACTTCTTTATCGTCCTGTTCTTTATAACCCTCGGTGAAAGCTTAAACGTCAGCAACCTCGGCGCGGCTCTCGGACCTGCCCTTATCCTCTCCTTTGTCGTTATCGTCATGAAACCGGCCGCCGTCACCACCGCACTGGGCTTACTGGGTTACCCGAAACGCGTGGCCTTTAAGGCTGGCATTAACCTGTCTCAGATTAGTGAGTTCTCCATCGTGCTAGTGGTGCTCGCGGCCAGCAACGGCCTGGTGAGCAAAGATTTGAGCGCCATTATTACTATCGTGGCGATGATTACCATTACGACCTCAACCTACCTCATGAAATATGACAATCAGCTGTTTTTGCGTTTCGATCGCCTCAAACTTTTTGTAGGACTCTTTTCGCGGGACAGCAAACATAAGGAGTCGAAGCACCACACCGATTACCAGCTGGTGCTGTTTGGTTACCACCGTGGTGGCCATGAGTTTATTCGGACCTTCCGCAAAATGAAGCGTCCGTTTGTGGTCGTTGATTACGACCCTGGTGTCATCGAGCTGCTCCAACACGAGCAAATCCCCTGCCTGTATGGTGACGCTACCGATACCGAACTCCTCGAAGAGGTTGGTATAGAACGCGCCAAGCTGATTGTCAGTACGGTTACCGACTTCGAGACCAATCAGGAGCTGGTACGACATCTTAACTTTTATAACGCCGATAGTGTGATCATTTGTAATGCCAACAGCTACGAAGAGGCGCTGCAGCTGTACGAATTGGGTTGTAGCTACGTCATGATTCCCCACTACGCCGGTAGCGAGCGCCTCAGCTCACTGATTCAACGTAACGGCATCGATCGGGCCCACTTTGATCGTTACCGCGCGCGGCACTTACAGCATCTCGAAGCTAGCCATCCTCTGACGCTGGCTGAAGAAGCGCTTTAGGCAGCCAGGGCGTCGCTAGCTTTGGTAGGGGCGACGATGCTGACCTTAGACTCGAAGGCGCCGCAGTTTTCACAGAGCTTATTCACTTTTCGCTGATTATAGGCATAGACGACGCTCTTGCTGCCGCACTTACAGGCACGTTCCTTGTCTTTGACGATAGTGTCGCCCGCGGCAGCCTTTAGTTTGCTGGCCAACGATTTACCGGCGTCGCTGCGGTGGTCAACACTTTCCAGGCCACACGAGCCACCACTGCAGTAGCCACCACCGGGTGCAGCTTGCTCGATATCCTGCATCAGGCTAAACGCTTGTTCATACTCGCCACGCCGTTCTAACTGCACGACTTGACGCAAACCATCGGCTGTTTTTGTATCAAACATCTGCTCGGCAACCGAATGGTCTTTTTTAGCAAGATCGAGCAGTAACTTCTTCACGAAGTCTTCTACCAGCGCCGGTGCAGCCCGACGATCCGTATGAGCTTCGGCTAAATCCAGTACGAACACGGCGACTGTGTCGACCTCAGCTTCGAGGCTCCGCTGTCGGGCCAGCGCTTCGTGGCGAAAGCCTGCATAATCTTTTACGAATAAATCAGGATTATCACTGAAGTCTCTTACAGCTTCACCCATAAAAATAGGGGTGCACCACTGCTCGCTCGCTTCGTCATCGAGTAACTTCACAAATTCCATCAGATCATCTCGAACCAGCAGTTGCGCCCCGTGCAAACCAGTTTTATTTAGGTGTGCAGCGTCGATACCACGGCGCTTGAGTGCATCCTGAATAACCTCATGCGTGATGTACGTACCCGGCACCCCGACCTGCTCTTCGAAGCGGTCGTTGCTGGCACTATCGGGACGTATCATGCGGATCATAATTTTCTCGATTTCCGGGACATAGCCGTTATAGCCGGCATGTGACCTGCCCTCGTACATATCCCGCCCATAGTCCGTAATTGCCTTATCGGTACACTCCGAGAAAGTCACAATTGCTTCTTCGCCCAGGGCAATCTTACCCAATTTGCGGAGTATCTGCGGCGTCGCGTCTTCGACCCGTTCGTTAACACGACGCGCTTCCTCTTCAGGGTCGTTCGATAGTGGCACCAGGGCGTTTTCGGTCATCTGCCGAATCGACAGACCATGCGAAAAGAATTCTTCTTTTTCGTCATCAAACACGTGCCGGACAGGGGGAAAATATTCGGGTTTTTTCTTACGATACCATTCAGCAACCAGGCGCTGGCAGTCCAGCCGGAGGGCAGCCGAGCGTTCGTGGTGTTCCTCGCTGCCGGCGCCGAACTGGCGGTAGGTTCGCAGTACTTCGTGCGCTGTCGAGAGGGCATCAATAGGGAGTGGCCTGTGTTCGGCGTAATGCTGGTGGCGACGGGCTTCCAACAGTGCTTCGGCAGAGTTACGAACCAGCTCGCGCTCCGTGGCAACCTCCGGAATGCTGTCTACGAAGCGATAATCTGATGTGAAAGTTTCGGCTGCAACGGCCATAAAAAATACCCTCTGCTTCCTCGGGGATGCAAAGGGCCAAAAAGTCGGCTCGATGCTTCTGCTCGGAAGACTTTAGTAAGCTGTATCGGACTTTCACCGTTGCGGCACAGTATGGGAATCACACCCATTTCCAGCTCAAATTGTTAATGGTAGTAGTGTAGCAGCTCTGCCCTACGCTACATATAGTATTTTTGTATACAAAGCCTACAGCGATTGGAAACTTTTGAGTTGCCGTGCAAAGGCGTTGTAGTCGGGCGTGACGCTATTGTCAGTGTAGACAAAGAAGTAGCGATGCGAGCCACCGGCGCCCTTAAGTACCACCGCATTTCCGCTCTCAACGGTGGCGGTACCGACGACATCACGGGCAGTGTTACCGAGGTCACATAAGAATGCTACCCCCGACCACTTGGCGGGGGCCGTCGCCGTCTTGGCGCTCCCTTTGGCGATATCGGTAAAGTTGGCGCAGTTATCGGATGTTTCGCTCGGCACGGAGATTTTATCTCCATCCGCTTTGATCGGTGTCACATGGTTAAGAGGAAAATCACTGGGAATCGTATCAACGTAGACATCTGTCCAGCGCTGCTCATCATTGACGGTCGTTCCCTGCCAGCGATAGATCTTATAGGCGGTGGCTGGTGGTGGCACCGCTTTCCAGGTCGTTGGTACTTCCAGACTAAAGCTGGGACCCTTCACGGTTTCGTATGTTTCGGCATGCGGCAGGGTTGCGGGCCCGACGACGGCCTGCGCCTGCGTGAGGGTAGTGTCGGCTTTAAGGAAATATTTGGCGCCGAGGGCGGCAACAGCTATGAGCAACAAGATGATGATCACAATGATAACCAAGCGTCGCGTCCGCCTTCTTCTTTGTAATTCTCCTAGTCGATACATATGAGCTACATTTGTGTCACGTTAAGGGGCACGGCCCGCTTCTTAAGTTCGGAAACACGTGGCATAAAACTACTAGCGGCCGCTTCCAACCCCAGCACCTTGAGGGCGGCCAGCAGCACCTGTATGTCGTCAACGGTAATCGGCGCAACTTCACCCTCCGCCTCGGCCTGCGTCAGCATATGCTCGACTTTTTCGACCAACCACTTCTCTTCGGCGGGGGCTACCAGGTTGGTTTTGAGCGTCGGTACCGTCTCGGCATCGACCACTTCCAGCGAGCGCGCCGAATTCTCACGTTTGCGCAGATGGCCCCGTTTTATGAGGTTGCCGACATGCAGTGACACTGTTGCCACCGAGGTGTAGTTAAGGCCCGTCATAATCTCGCGGTAACTCGGGCTGTAGCCATGTTCTTTTATAAAGGCATCGATAAAACTCAGTAACTCACGCTGTTTTTTGGTCGGCCGAACGGTACTAGAGTCGGGTGTTTGTTTTTCGTTCATATTTCCATTGTATCGCACTTATGCTTTTAAGAAATCCCCTCTCCTGGCCAGTTGCTCTGCCACCGGTTTTGGGCTACAGTTGTTGGTAATGCTACAGCTCTTCCAATCGCTTGGACGACTATCTGTAAGGGGCTACCTCGTTATCGCCGGCCTCGTTGCTATTACTATTTTGCTTAATTACAGCAACTGGCAGAACCAGCTACAAATTGCTGCCCGTCAAGCTCAAAAACATACGAGCGCTCGGGCTGGCAACGAAACACTCACGTTAAGCGAAACTGACACGGCTACCAAGGCAAATTCGGCAGCGGCTCCGACCGACAACACTGCCTCCACTCCCGCCCCTTCGACTACTCCGGCAGCAGCCGCTCATGGTGGTGCGGTCCAAAGTGCCCGGACGCTTAATGGTGGCACATTGGTCTTCAGCCCCGCAAATATTACTCTTTCACTATCCGGCAAATCACCCCTCGTCACTGTCTCGTCGTCCGACGGTGCTAAGATCACTGTTCCAGAGATTACGAGCGCTGGTGGCGGCCTTACTCTTGTTACCCAAAAGACTACTACTAATCTGTCACCGAGCTGGCAACTCCAATTAACAGGTCAACACGTAGCCGGTACATATAAGCTAACGCTACACGCCAATTCTGATACCGGCGATTATGTCGGTACCCTGACGGTGCTCGTTATTCTATAAAAGTAACAGCTCCTAGCTGCTAGAGTTCACTACCGCAAGCCGTCCGACCCAGGAATTTTTTCTCAGGCCCGCTACAGCTCTGTGCGCGTTGTAATTTTTCGCGAATCATATTACTTGCACGCGGAGTATCTACTACCTGGCCGTTGAGTAACGCATTGAGTTGGTCACAACATTCAAGACAATCCTGTGGGAATTGTAGTTTAGCCGCGACTTCGCTGATTGGCACAAAGCCAGCATCAAGGTGGCTATGCATGTGGAGGCGATTATTTTTACTCATTAAAGATTTTATACTCTCGTATGTACAAATTAGCAAACTAGTGTTTTTGTTTTTCTGGAAAAACCCAGTATTTGTACCACAGGTAACTCCAGATGCTAAAGAAGCCAGCCGAGACGAAGAACCCGATATAGGGGCTCACCCCAAGCGCATTGAGGCCAAAGATAATACCGTAATCGAGGACGAAGCCGATACTCTCGATTAGCAGGTAGCGGCTTGCGTGCTGCATTTCACCGAGGTGAATCTGGTCCGAAAAGGCCCAGAAGCGTTGGACGAGGTAGTTTAACGACCAACCGATGACATCGGCGGCGATCTTTGATGGCAGCCAGTCCCAGTGTAGCCCCGAGTAGCACAGCGCAAACACCCCATACCCGACCCAAAAATATACTCCACCGCCGGCCATGTATTTCGCAAAACGTTTAACTTCTTTTTTAGGTATCCGGCGCACTGCGTTCCCTAAGCCTCGCAAGGGCCACACCAGCAAAACCCCACCAGAGGTAGGCGAGCGTGTCATCAGTCCAGACGTGGGAGAACAGACCAATGACGCTAATACCGATAAGACTGGCTAGCAACACCCGCGCCAACGAGTCTCGCTCCCGGCGGGCCAGCGCTAGTCCTGTCGTGACGCAAATGGCGATAAACAAGCCAGCGCCAATCACCCCCGTTTCCTGACCAATTTGTACAAAATAATCTTCGGCGATACGAACCTGGCCGTCATTGTGGGCACTAGCCGGGCCAGCCGTACCGGTGCCACTTCCCAGGGGGTTTCGTGTGATATCTTCCAGCCCATTGCGGAGTGCTTGCACATGACCACTATTAGAACTTTCGGTTGAGTGTGAATGCTCATCGGTATGGAAGAAGGTGTTCTGAAAACGATCATTATCTTTAAGCATTGCGAAGCTCCCGGCAACTGCTAGCAGGATCAGAATAATCACCACCGCGCCGAGTCGCCACAGCTGTGGTCGATTACGGAGTCCCAGAACGATTAAAATTGCCACGCTGATAACCGCGCCGAGCAGTGCACTCCGTGAGTAGGTAAAGAACAGTACCAGTAAACTAAGTAAACCGACGACAATCCACAGTGCCTTGTGCCAGCGGATTTTCACCCGCGTCACGAGGGTAGCCATGGCCGTCAGCACGACGACCAGGTACGCGCCGAGGGGATTTGCGCCGCGTAGTGTCGATTGCAGTCGAACGTAGGCCCGCTTTTGGTCGACGGTTTCGTACGGATCAATGGTGTTCGGGCCATAGCCAAAGTGGCGCAGAAAATCAATTGGCAGGACGAAGCGTTGCAGAACGCCAATCAGCACCACGACCACGGCCGGGCCGAGCAGCAGTTTACGCCAGTTCATATATAAGACAGACGTCTTTTTAGTCAGCACCCAAGTAACGGTAAAGAATAATAGGAAACGGAGATCGAGGATAATACCGTCCAGCACGGCCGTACGCGTGACAGCGTGCCGCGTATAGGCTACGACTCCGGCAATGAGTACCAGTAGCGCATAGCAGCCGATGAGGCGCAGCAACCAGGAGCGGGCAAAACTTCGCCGTAGCTCGACATCTAACAGTAGTACACCCCCGCCCAGGAGGGCGGCAATCACCAGTAAAAACTCCTTCCACAGGCGCCAGGTCGTGTAGTGGCCGAAGTTGTCCGCCGCCCAGATAGTCAGGAGCGCATGAAACGGCACCAATAAGAGAATGGCGATGCATAATCCGGTAATAATCTGTAACAAATGTTCTTGTAACTTACTGGTCGTCATAGGGGTGTACAATGTAGTATATAGCCAAAGCGGCCAAAAATTACGTCAATGAAAAATAATACCTCACTTGCCTACAATGTTTGCCTGATTCTCGGTGACTTCCTGGCGCTCGTTATTGCTTTTGTGGTGGCCTATGTTTTACGCGTGACGCTCAGCCATGTACCGATCAGTGAACACGTCCAGGCAACGACCTATATCCTGATTTTAGTCTCTATCTTGCCGTTTTGGATTCTCATTTTTGCCCTGCTCGGCTTATACAACTCGAAGGTGCACGAGAACCGCTTTAGCGAGTTTGGGCGCCTGGTGGTGGGCTGTCTGATCGGTATTCTGCTGGTTATCGGTTACAGCTACCTGGCCAACGTTATTATCTTCCCGGCGCGCCTCGTCACAGTGTATGGTTTTCTCCTCGCCTTCGTATTTGTATTACTCTTCCGGACTATCGCTCGCGGTATCCGAAAAGATTTGTTCAGCTACGGTATCGGTATCAATGACGTGCTCATTGTCGGCGACACGCGCCTGACACACGAGCTGGTAAACTCGCTGGCCCATACCGCAAAGAGTGGCTACCGGGTCATCGGTATTGTTGGGGGCGCAAAACACCCACTCGATGCCTCACTCAGCCGCCGTGCCTTTACGAGCTTTAGCGAAGCCATCCACGCCCTGTCACCGAAACCGCACACCATTGTCCAAACCGAACTGTATGCCAGTGCTTCTAAGAACGACGAGATCCTGGTCTACGCCCAGACGCATCATATCGACTACCGGTTCGTTCCCGGCAATAGTGAGCTGTTTGTCGGTAATATCGATGTTGAACTGTTCCAAAGCATTCCCGTGATTGCGGTGAACCAGACCGCCCTTATCGGCTGGGGACGCGTGGTGAAGCGCATGTTTGATGTGCTCATAGGTGGCCTGATGCTTATCGTTGCCTCGCCGTTCATGCTCGTCATCGCAATTATTATCCGGCTCAGCGGCAGTGGTCCGATCTTTTTCCGTCAGACCCGCCTGACGCGCAACAACCAGCATTTTAAGGTTTATAAATTCCGGACCGTTAAAGCTCTGTATAACGGCCTCTCCCCGGAAGCTGCCTTTGCCAAAATGGGTAAACCCGAACTGGCACTCGACTACCGCGAAAACGGCGATTACCTGGAACACGACCCGCGCTTTACGGCGTTTGCCCGTTTTCTACGTACCGCCAGCCTCGACGAATTACCGCAGCTGATTAACGTCGTTAAGGGCGATATTAGCCTAGTCGGACCCCGAGCCCTAGTGCCAGAGGAATTAGAGCTCTACCAGAAACGCCACGCCATTTTGAGCGTCAAATCGGGCCTTACCGGTCTAGCCCAAGTGTCGGGGCGCCGCGATATTAGTTTCGACGAACGCCGCAAGCTCGACTTGTTCTACGTGCAAAATTGGAGCTTCTGGAATGACATCGTCATCTTAATTCGCACCGTCTGGATCGTGCTGTTTCATCAGGGATCAAAATAATGGCCCGCCCGATTAGAGTTGCCATTGTGCACGACTGGCTCTACGGTGGTGGTGCCGAGCTGGTCGTCGAACAACTGCATAAGATTTACCCGGAAGCCCCAATATACACCTCGTACTGCTCCAAGGAATGGCGTGAACGACTCGATAATAAAGTCGTCACCGGCTACCTGCAGCACTGGCCATTTTCGGCGCTGCGTAAATACATTCCGCTGCTGCGTATCTTCTGGTTCACCCAACTCAACTTCAAAGACTACGACCTGGTGCTCAGCAGTTCCGGCGCCGAGGCGAAGGGAATCAAAGTTCCGAAAACCGCCCTGCATATTAACTACTGCCATGCCCCGACGCATTACTATTGGAGTCGTTACGGAGAATATATGTTACACCCTGGGTTTGGGTCTTTCGACTGGCTGGCTCGACTTGGCCTGAAGCTGCTCGTTGGTCCCCTGCGCCGCTGGGATTACCGAGCCGCCCAGCGCCCGGACCTGATGATCGCCAACTCCACGCACATTCAATCAGAGATTAAAAAGTACTATAAACGTGATGCAACCGTTATCTTTCCGCCGGTATACTACGAACGCTTTCAGAAGAACTTTTACCCAACCGAGATCCGTAAAGGCTTCGTGATTTCTGGTCGCCAGACACCGTACAAGAAATTCGATTTGGCCGTTAAAGCCTGTGCTCGCCTTAATTTACCCCTCACCGTCATTGGCGCTGGTCCTGACCATGCACGACTACGTAAAATTGCCGGTAAATCAGTTGTGTTCCTGGGTAAAGTCAGCGACGAAGTTATCGAGGAAGAGTTTGGCCGAGCTCGGGCGCTCATCTTCCCTGGTCTCGATGATTTCGGCATTACACCGGTCGAAGCCATGGCCGCGGGTACGCCGGTTGTAGCCTACAAAGCCGGCGGAGCGCTGGATTACATCGTAGAGGGCAAGACGGGCTTTTTCTTTGACAAGCCCACTGTCAAGTCGCTGGCGTCTGCACTCGGTAAACTCGATAAATCGTTCTTGCACCAACCAGTCATTAAAAAAGAAGCCGCTCGCTTTTCGAGTGAGAATTTCCGTACCCATATGATCGATTACATCGCGACAGCACTTACCAAGCATACGACGCGTTAGCTATGAAAATAGTTTCAGTTACCTGCTATTTTGATCCGCACTACATTCGCAGTCGCGTACTCGAGCAGGCGCTCACCAGTCTCCCCGATGTCGAGCTGATCAGTGTCTGTAATAATACACGCGGCTTGGGACGTTACCCCGAGGTGCTACTCAAATTGCTTCGGTTGCGTTTTAGTAACCCTAAACCCGATGCCTATTTGCTTAACTTTCGCGGCTACGAATTATTGCCCTTCGTACTGTTGCTAGCAGGTAAAACACCAGTGATTTTTGATGAGTTTATTAACCCGGTTGAGGTACTGACAGAACACCGTCAGCAACGGGCCGGCACATTAGTTGGCGCTGTGATGGGCGGCTGGTTGTACCTCGCAAAACTGTATTATCTGCTGCTGCGACGCTGCACCGTAATCCTGGCCGATACCGAGCCGCATAAAGTCTACACCGCCAGCCTTAGCAAACTACCACTGGAACGCTACGTTGCCATTCCAGTCAGTACCGACGAAACCTTGTTTACCACGAGTGCCATTGCCAGTGATAACAAGCCTGCCTTTCAAGTCTTTTACTACGGATCCATGGTGCCCCTGCACGGCGTTGCATATCTTATTGAGGCTGCCGAACTACTCAAAGATATCCCCGAGATTACCTTCCTGATTGCCGGCAAAACTGCGCGCTACGCCGATACAATTGCCGCCGCTAATGCTGCCGGTGCGCACGTTACCTGTCTTGATTGGATTGATTTTAATGATGTGCCGCGTTATATCCAAGAATCGGCCGTGTGCGTCGCCGGGCCTTTCGGTGGTACCGTCCAGGCGCAGTATGTCGTGACCGGCAAAACATATCAGTTCCTGGCCAGCCGGGCAGTAGCCTTGGTTGGTGAAAACCAAGCAACCGCTATGTTCGAAGACAAGGTGAATGCCTTAGTCGTACCACAAGCCAATGCCCAGGCACTGGCCGATAGTATCCGCTGGGCGTATGAGCACCAAGCTGAGCTGACGACGATGGCCACCAACGGCCGCACGCTCTACGAAGATAACTTCTCAAGCCGTGTCGTGGCGCAAGCGCTGCAGACAATTCTCAAAAAACTCGCCTAGGCGCTTAGACTATTTCGTGGCCCGTTTCTTGGTTGATGCGCGACGATGACTCGGGTTTTATGTGGCCGCGTATTTCCGTGCCGACACCAAATACCATCTCGATGCCATACTGATTACAAATCGCCGCTTCGGGAATCGCCTTTTCCGTATTACGGTCACCGCCATTGGCAAAGATAATTTTATCTTCTGGGTGTTGTTTGGCAATATGCTCAATTGTCTTGATAATAGGCCGTTCGCCATCGGGTGTCTCGTAATCGTCTATCGACAGCACGACTTCATTCACATCGCGCAGTGCGCGCATCAGGCGCAGCCGATTTTTTTCATCGAGGATTATCTTACCCTTTTTCATCAGCTGCTGTTTGTCATTGTTAACAATAACGATAAGCTTATCGCCCATGGCACGAGCCGCTTCGATCATGTCCAAATGGCCGCCATGTAAGGGGTTGAAGTATCCGCTAACTATTACTACTTTCATGCCCATCCAGTGTAACATAGCAGCGTAACAGACAAGTTCTTCTCTCCTCTGCTATGCTTTGTACATGTCAGAAGTCGAAGAAATTTTAGATCTCGTAAATGAAAATGACGAGGTCATCGGCACCATTCCCCGCAGTGAATATCACCGCATCGAAGCCGAAAAACTTGGCTATATACGAGGTGTTGAGCTCTTTATTCGTAACGATAAAGGTCAGTTATGGGTGCCACGCCGTACGCTAGGCAAACGTATCGCACCCGGTGGCCTCGACTACAGCATGGGGGGTCATATTGAGAGCGGCGAAAGCTATGAAGCTGCTGCACTGCGAGAAATAAAAGAAGAACTCAATCTGGATCTCAACGAAGATGATCTAGAATTCATTAAGAAATTTGGACCTGGTACCATTCCCTATTTCCGAAAGCTTTACCTATACAAGTCGAATATAGTCCCCGATTATAATCCTGATGATTACACTGAATATTACTGGCTGACACCCGCAGAATTACTGGCTCGACTCGATGCTGGCGATATCGCCAAGCAAAGCTTGCGCGAGACAGTGCTAGCCCTCCTCTAGCTCATTGACAGCTTTCCGCCCTATGGGTACTGTTTATAGAGCTAATGTGAACTCATTAGTTGACGCATTAACGAAAGCAAAGGAGACAAATCCCCGTGAATGCACTCAACAATATCTTTAAGTCATACGACGTACGCGGTAAGGTCGGCAGCGAGCTGACACCCGACGTTGTTAAAACCATCGGCCAAGCGTTTGGCGATTGGCTACCAAACGACGGCGCCGTAGCTGTGGGCCGCGATATGCGTCCCGATTCCGCCGAGCTAGCCACTGCCTTAATAGCCGGCCTGCAAGCCCAGGGCCGCGATGTCATCGACATCGGCGAAGTCACCAGTGATATGATCTACTTTGCGGTTGGGGCAAATGGCCTCGCCGGTGGTGCCATGGTGACGGCCAGTCACAATCCGGGCGAATACAACGGTATTAAATTTTGCCGTGAAGAAGCTAAGCCAATTGGTGAAAACTCGGGCTTGTTTGAAATTCGTGACGCCGCAATTGCTGGTACGTTTATGCCGAGCGTAAAGACTGGTTCAGTTACCGAAAAGGATATCGTCGAAGATTGGGTGCAGCACACCTTGTCGTTTGTCGACCCAAGCAAATTCACTGAACTCCACATCGCCGTTGATGCTGGAAACGGCATGGCCGGCAAAATCTTCCCGGAACTCGAACCATACGTGCCGTTCCAAGTCGAGGAAATGTACTTCGATCTCGACGGTACCTTCCCGAACCATATTGCTAATCCGCTCGAGGGCAAGAACCTGGTCGATGTCCAAGCTAAAATTCGCGAAGCTGGCTGCGACGCCGGTGTGGCGTTTGATGGTGACGGCGACCGGGCGGTGTTACTCGACGAAAATGGCGATGCCCTTTCTGGTACCGTCATGACGGCAATCCTGGCCGAATACTTTCTAAAGCTACACCCCGGTGCAACCATTCTGTATAACGCCATCTGTGGCCAAGCGGCTGTCGATGCGATTGAGAATAACGGTGGTAAAGCCATACGCACTAAAGTTGGTCACAGTAACATCAAGGGCGATATGCGATTGCACAGTGCCGTCTTTGCTGGTGAGCACAGTGGCCACTACTACTTCCAGGATAACTTCATGGCCGACAGTGGCCTGATTGCGGCCGTTATTGGCCTGTACATCCTGAGCCTCAGCGGTAAGAAGCTCAGCGAACTAGCTGCGCCGTATCGCCAGGCTTACGTCCAAATTCAGGAGACCAACTTCGAAGTTGCCGACAAAGATGCCGTGCTGAGTGCGATTAAGGCTAAGTATCCCGATGCCGATACGCTCGATGGCCTGACGGCCCATGTTTCTGATACGGCGTGGTTCAATGTTCGCCCTAGTAACACCGAACCGTTACTTCGCCTCAATGCCGAAGCAAAATCACCAGAAGAACTCGAAAAAATCGTTGCCAAGGCGACACAATTAATTACAGGAGATGTTGCATGAAAATGCTTGTAACAGGTGGTGCTGGCTTTATCGGTGCCAACTTTGTCCACTACACCGTCAAAAACCGTCCCGAATATGAAGTGACCGTCCTCGATGCCCTCACTTATGCCGGCAACAAAGCTAACCTCGACCCCGTTGCCGACAAGATTACGTTTGTCGAAGGCAACATTTGCGATACCGAACTGGTTGACAAGTTATTTGCTGAAAACGATGTCGTGGTGCACTTCGCAGCCGAGAGTCACAATGATAATTCCCTGCACGATCCAACTCCCTTCGTCCAGACCAACCTCATCGGTACGTTTACGCTGCTCGAAGCCGCTCGCAAACATGGCACACGTTACCACCACATTTCCACTGACGAAGTCTACGGTGATCTCGAGCTGGATGACCCAAACAAATTCTCCGAAAGTACACCGTATAATCCGTCGTCTCCCTACTCTTCTACCAAAGCCGGTTCTGATCTGCTCGTTCGTGCCTGGGTACGCAGTTTTGGCGTCAAAGCCACCATTTCTAACTGTTCAAATAATTACGGTCCGTACCAACACGTCGAGAAATTCATTCCCCGCCAAATAACTAATATCTTAAGCGGCGAAAAGCCAAAGCTTTACGGCAGTGGCGAAAACGTCCGTGACTGGATCCACGTCGATGACCACAACAGTGGCGTGCACGCCATTATCGACAAAGGTGTCATCGGCGAGACCTACATGATTGGTGCCAACGGCGAAAAAAATAATAAAGAAGTTCTTGAGCTCATGCTCGAACTGATGGGCAAACCGCGTGATTGGTACGAGCAAGTCAACGACCGTCCCGGGCACGACATGCGCTACGCCATCGACGCAACTAAGCTTCGTACCGAACTCGGTTGGGAACCACAGTACACCAACTTCCAAGATGGTCTAAAAGCGACAGTTGATTGGTACACGGCAAACGAAGCCTGGTGGAAGCCCCAAAAAGAAGCCACCGAAGCTAAATACCAAAAACTCGGCCGCTAGCACTCTTGCTTTTATGTAATTGATATTTTATAATACGTTTATGAAACAATTTCCTGAGCAGATTGATATCGGTGCTCATCAGGCCAACGTACTCGCTGCATTCCCCGAAGCAGCCGACCACTTGCACTACAACTCTCCCTACCCCGAAGGCCTCGGTATTATTACGATATCCCGATTATCTCCCGAAAGACAGGAGGCACTCGAAGACGGCCGAGAAAAACTCGAGTCCGCATTCTTAGACACGATTCCGGCACGCTACGAAAGATACGCCGCTGACTTAACATTCTTGCAAAAGCGCAATCCTGATGCAGCTCTTCTTGGTGTCACCTTTGACGCCACAGCTCAAACCCTCACCGCTCCGCCTATTAGATTGCCCGAACGCTACATTGCGATACCACCAATAGGTGGAAGCATGGGGCGAAGGATGTCGAGCTCCGAAAGTGCTGTCTCAGACGTTACGGCAACAATACGTAAAGTTCCCATCGGCATAAGCGCAGAGAACACTCTCGAAAATTTTTACATTCTCGAGCTGACTCGTCACAACCTTCAATATTCAAATAATTATTTTATTCCTAATTACTTCGAAGAAGGCTCAACGTTACTCAAGGTAGGCATTGATGAGGCACTTCGTACTGCATATGTAAGTACCGCCTTTGGGCCGGCTAATTACAAAAACCTTGAGTTTGTTCAACGTGGACACGACGCATTCCAAAAAGCTTTTCGCGACATCGAAGCGCGATAACCCTTCGGTTCCCGTTCTTCGTTAATTATCGTTTGTGGTCGGTTTCGAACTGTTTGACGGCGTGTTTAATAAAGTCCACGTGGTGCGAAATCACCCCAGGTGCTGGTACATTGTGCGGAAAATCAGTCATGTCAAAATATGCGCCCACGGTTGGCTCGCCATTCACCTCGGCGTAATGCACAGCCGCAACTTCGTCACCACGAATGGTTTTGCGTCGTTCAGAGTCAACGTACACCGGCTGATTCACCAGCTGCACACCGTTTTCCAATTCGCCTTCTTGGTCAAAAATACGGCCAAACGCGTCGCTATAATCATGCGAACCTTCCACCTGATCAGTCGGTAACATGACGCTGCCAGGCACATGCCATTGCCCCGCCCACAGGTCGCCCTCTGGGCGTTGGGTAAGTAAGACTTCTGTGCTTCCCTCTTCGGTTTTGCGTAACGGCACCATCTCGACGGTACCACGAACTGCCAGTCTGGAAATTGCCAAAAATAAATCATATGGCAGGTGGCCCGGTTCGAGACCATTTAAGTACTCGACGGCTTGGTTGAGTTCGCTATTTTCAGGGGTAGTTTCGGGTGATGTCATGATAGTAAATCCTTAGCGAAGAGCGCGGTCGGGGCGCTTATTGAACTCACGCATTTGCTGACGAGAAGAATCAGACATGGCATGAACCGTATTTCCATAGACTCGACTCGATACAAGACCAGCACCGATTAGTGTGTAGCCGTCTTTGAGCCCCTCTGCTTCTTCAAGTGGGATAAATTTTGAGCTTAAAATGCGCTCGCCTGTTGCGTCACCTTTGGCCTGTTCACGAATGTGTTTCGGGAACACGTAGTAATCATGCCCTTCATCGTCCATAACCAGTTCGAGCTCGCTTGACTTAAGCTCAAGGCCATAGAAGTTTGCGCCCTGCTTTGCGGATTGGCTTGTATTGAGAAATGCCGAGTTAGCGTTAACCCCTGTGGCTAGTTCTACCATGCGGCTATCAAGATTGTTGTAGGTGAGACCAGTCTCTTCAGCCATTTCTTGAACTGCGTTCTCTGTACCAGTTTCATGCTTGTGGTTAAACATGCCACGAGGAACGTTTGATACCACACCGCCCATGTTCGGGCGCTCTTCGACTACAACTCCTATGTAGAGTTTGCCATCTCCACGTTTCATATAAGGGATAGTCACTGACCCGCCTAGTTCGGTGATCTGGTTAGTGGGGTAACCGGCTTCGCCCTTAGCCAGCACGGAGCGTATACCTAAACGTTCGTTAACAAATTCGGCTTTACTGACATTTTCTACTTTCTCACCATTTACCCTAAGTTCCCAGTCACTGGTTTTTTGCTCTTCAGGAGTAAGAGGTGTCATAGCACCCGGAATTTTGAAGGGCAATACATCCTCGAATGGCACAGTCTGAGTCGGTGCCTCGACATTAGCCATAAGCTCAGGAAATTCTGCGCCTGGTAGTATGTCTTCGTGGTAGTTGTTTTTCATGTTTTCGAGGCTGTTCATAGTTAATAATGTAGCATAAGCTGTTTGATTTGTCAATATTGTTTTGTATGTATCAATCTGTAATTGAAGATAATATCGTATAATACAGGCACAACATAGTAAAGAGTACTGCTAAGGAGCGAAAGCAATGGATTTCAACCCCGCCGATTACAGTGAATTAACGGTGTCCGAGGCCCCTATCCCGGGCTTTTACGTCGTTAAACTGCCCGTGCATGGCGACAACCGTGGCTGGTTCAAAGAAAATTATCAAAAAGCTAAGATGGAAGCGCTGGGGCTACCTTCTTTCGAAGTTGTCCAGAACAACTTCAGTTTTAACGTCGAAAAGGGCGTCACCCGTGGCTTGCACGCCGAACCCTGGGAGAAATTTATCTCCGTAGCCAATGGCCGCGTGTTTGGCGCGTGGGTCGACATCCGCAAAGGTGATAGCTTCGGCAAGACCTTTACGATCGAGATTAACCCGGGAACCGCAGTATTCGTGCCGCGTGGCGTGGCTAATGGCTACCAAACTCTCGACGAAAACATTACCTACACCTATCTGGTAAACGCTCACTGGTCAGCCGAAGCGCAGTACACCTTTGTAAATGCGTTCGATCCGGCCCTCGATATTACCTGGCCCATCGCTAAGGATCAGGCGATTACGTCCGAAAAGGACGATAATCACCCCCTACTGGCCGACGTAACACCGATGGAGTCTTAAGATGGATGATGCAACGTTTGTTATTCTTGGCGCCAATGGCCAACTCGGTACCGCCCTACGCGCGCAGTATCCCAATGCCCGAGCGCTTGATTCAAGTCAGCTCGACATTACTGATGCCGATGCGATTACCGGCTTCGATTGGTCGACTGTCAGCACCATACTGAATGCCGCTGCCTACACTAACGTCGACGGTGCCGAAACCGCCGAAGGCCGTGCTGCCGCCTGGCAAGTAAATGCCGTTGGCGCTCGTAACCTGGCTGCCGCAGCTGCCGTGCACGATATTTGCTTAGTACATATTTCCAGTGATTACGTGTTTGACGGTAGCCACGAAAACCATGCCGAAACAGAGAGTTTTACTCCCCTGAGTGTCTACGGCCAAACCAAAGCTGCGGCTGATCTAGCAGTCAGCCTCGTTCCGAAACACTACATTCTACGTACTACCTGGGTGATTGGCGACGGCAAAAACTTTGTCCGTACCATGATTGGACTTGGGCAAAAAGGTATTAGCCCGACGGTCGTTTCCGACCAGGTTGGTCGCCTGACATTTACCGACGAGCTGGTGCGGAGCATAGACCATCTGCTGAGCACGACCGCTCCTTATAGCACGTACAACGCTACCAATGACGGTACGCCAGCCAGCTGGGCGGACATCACGCGCGAAATATTCACCGAGGGTGGCTTCGACCTGACCGTTACGGACGCCACTACTGCCGAATATTTTTTGGGTAAAGCCGATATCGCCCCCCGGCCACTCAACAGTGTTATGGACCTTCGTAAGCTACAGGCCACGGGATTTAATTCAACCGACTGGCACACTGAACTTAAAGACTACATCCAAAAGGAGCTCGCACAATAATGAAAGGCATCATACTCGCCGGTGGATCCGGCACTCGTCTCTACCCTATTACGAAAGGTATCAGTAAACAGCTGATGCCCATCTACGACAAGCCAATGGTCTACTACCCATTGTCGACACTCATGATGGCCGGGATTAAAGAAATCCTGATCATTACGACGCCCGAAGATTCTGAGTCGTTCCAGCGTCTGCTCGGCGATGGCTCGGAGCTCGGTATTCGACTCGAATACGCCGCACAGCCCTCGCCCGACGGCCTGGCGCAAGCCTTTATTATCGGTGAGGAATTCATTGGTGACGACAAAGTTGCCCTGGTACTCGGCGACAACATCTTCTATGGTCACGGCTACGGTAACAGCCTCAAGAAGTGCGTTAACCCGGATGGTGGCATCGTCTTTGCCTACCAAGTATCTGACCCCGAACGCTACGGCGTGGTCGAGTTTGACGATAACCGTAAGGCTATTTCTATCGAAGAGAAACCAGCAGAACCTAAGAGCAACTTTGCGGTCGTTGGCCTCTACTTCTATGACAATGACGTCGTTGAAATTGCTAAGAACATTCAGCCTAGCGACCGTGGCGAACTGGAAATTACCACTGTCAATGAAGAGTACTTGAAGCGTGGCAAACTTAAAGTCCAAACTATGGGACGTGGCTCAGCCTGGCTCGACACCGGAACCTTTAGTTCCATGAATGATGCTTCACAGTTTGTCGAAGTCATCGAAAAACGTACCGGCTACAAAATTGGCTGTATTGAAGAAATTGCTTGGCAAGAAGGCTTCATTACCACAGAACAGCTGCATGCCCTTGCCGAACCACTCAAAAAGAGCGGTTACGGGAAATATTTGCTAGAATTAAGCTAGATATCATGGCTGCCTCGGAGACAATAAAAGTAGCACTCGTTATTCCTGCCTACAATGAAGGTATGGTTATTGGTGAGGTTGTGTCGGGGCTTCGAAAAGTCTTCGACGAATCAGCCTATAATTACGAAATAATCGTGGTGGACGATGGCTCACGAGATAATACTATCGCAGAGGCGACGGCAGCGGGTGCGACAGTTGTGGCGCACATCCTCAATACTGGCAGTGGTGGCGCGACTGCAACGGGACTCAGCTATGCCTACCAAAAAGGTTTTGACATTGCCACGACATCAGATGCTGACGGCCAACATGCACCCGAGGATGTGCTAAAAGGTATTGAGATGCTTGAGTCCAACAATGCAGATTTACTTATCGGCAGCCGCCTTATCAATAAGGACGGTATGTCGCGTGTAAAAATACTTGGTAATCGTGGCCTCAGCTTCATTACTTACGTTTTGTTTGGCATTAATGTTACCGATTCACAGTCTGGCCTAAGAGTATTTTCACGTAATGCCCTGTCACAACTCAAATGGAAAACAAGTGGTTACGAATTTTGCTCCGAAATGCTGTGGCGAGCGAAGGAGCTTAACCTGGTCATTGGCGAATTCCCCATTAAAGCCATTTATACCGAATATTCAAAGGCCAAAGGTCAAAACAATTGGAATGCTTTTAATATCATAAAGGTGTTGTTGCGACGCAGGATCGTGGAGTTCTTCGGTGAGTAGATACCTGATTCTTTTGCTGCTTAATTTGCCGCTTGTGCTCATTGCCCTACTGAGCGCTCTAGTTGACTACAAAATGGGTAAGCTGTCGCGAAAAAAATACTTTATACAGATAGGCGTATGGCTAGTTATCTTGGCCGGTATTGCTTCGTCGCATTTTATTTACGCATTTTTATTCTCTCACCAGTTAACGCAAACTGAGCCCCTCAGCTTGTTCGATGTCATCCAGATTACGGGTGTTATTGTAGTGCTCTTTATGGCGAATCGCTCGCGGATAAAAATCGAAGGTCTCGAGCGCCGAGTTCAGGATTTACACCAAGAATTATCAATTCGACTCTCAGAAGACGAACGAAAAAAATGACCGCATCATTGCCGGCAACTTTCTCGAGTATCGACGACATTCAGGAGATCGAGTCTAAGGGTCCGTGGCAAACCAAATCGGGAGGTGAGCTGTCCGTACTCTTTAATATTTCCCTCGAGGTCTTGCGGAGTAGTTTCTTTAGCTATGATACCGATGAGTTAGCTTTGATACCGGAAGATATACGGGGCATGCGCTCGTATAGGGTCAACGACATTCCCAAAGATTCAGTTGGTGCCCACGAATGGCATAAAACGCGTCACGAACTCATATTCGTCATCAGCGGATCTGTGCGCTGGACTTGTGAGGATATACACGGTAAAAAACGGGTCAGCCTGCTCGACGCGAATAAGGGAATTTGGGTAAAACCATACATTCTGCATACATATGAAGCTTTATCGGACAACACAAGTTTACTCGTCATAGCCAACACGCTATTTATGCCCGACAACCCGGGGACGCATGATACTTACAGTGCCGAATCATTTAAGGATTTACAGGCATCAACTGTGGCTGCCACGAAGTAGCGACTACATTGCAAATCTGTTAATCTAGATAAAGATAACTAATCTTTGGGAGTGACATGTTTAAGGGGAAGACTTTACTCATTACTGGCGGTACAGGTTCTTTTGGCAATGCGGTACTTAACCGATTCCTAGATACCGATATCAAGGAGATTCGCATATTTTCTCGTGACGAAAAAAAACAAGACGACATGCGGAAAAAATACAGTGACGACAAGCTTAAGTTTTACATTGGTGACGTTCGCAACTTAGAAAGTGTTACCGACGCAATGAACGGCGTTGATTATATTTTTCATGCCGCCGCCCTCAAACAAGTCCCTTCTTGCGAGTTTTTCCCCATGGAAGCCGTGCGAACAAATGTCCTCGGAACGGATAATGTCTTAACCGCTGCTATTAAAACAGGGGTCAAGAAAGTGGTTGTTCTTTCAACGGACAAAGCCGCCTACCCCATCAACGCGATGGGTACATCAAAAGCCATGATGGAAAAAGTTGCCGTCGCCAAGTCTCGTACTGTCGAACCTGAAAATACTACAATCTGTGTTACTCGCTACGGTAACGTTATGGCCTCACGTGGTTCGGTTATTCCACTATTCGTGGAGCAAATCAAAGCTGGTAAACCCCTGACGATAACAGACCCCGACATGACACGCTTTTTAATGAATCTTGATGAGGCCGTCGATCTAGTGCTCTACGCATTTGAACACGCCAATCAAGGTGACTTATTCGTACAAAAATCCCCCGCTTCAACTGTTGAGACACTCGCAAAAGCTCTCATAGAAATGTTCGATGCCAAAAGCGAAATAAAGATAATCGGCACACGCCACGGCGAAAAATCTGACGAGACCTTAATGACGCGCGAAGAAAAAGCTAAGAGTATCGAACATGAAGGCTACTACCAAATACCAGCTGACACTCGTGACTTGAACTACGATAAGTTTTTTGTAGATGGCGATCATAAAGTCGAAAAGGTAGTCGAATATTCTTCCGAAAACACTGAGCGTCTCGATATTGAGGCGACGAAAAAGAAGTTACTAACCGTTGACTATATAGTTTCTGAGCTTAAAGGTATCAACGTACCTGCACTATGAAAACCGTCCTCGTAACTGGCGCCGGAGGATTTATAGGCAAAAATCTATGTGCCCAGCTCACTACTGATAAAGAGATCGAGCTCTTGCGCTTTGACCGCGACAGTACCGAAGATAACCTGCGGGAGTACATAAAGAATGCTGACATCGTTTTTCATCTGGCAGGCGTTAATCGCCCGCTGGATGAAAAAGATTTTGACACTGGTAACCGCGAATTAACCGAGAGAATTCTTTCGATGATCAAAGAATCTGATCGTCAAATTCCGGTTGTCATAACCTCATCTATCCAAGCCGAAAAAGACAATGCCTATGGCAAAAGTAAAAAAGCAGCCGAGGAACTAGTATTTAATTTTGGCAAGGGTACGAATACACCCGTCTTCGTATATCGCCTCCCGAACGTGTTCGGGAAATGGTGCAAGCCTAATTACAACTCTGTTGTTGCGACCTTTTGCAATAATATCGCAACAGGTCTTCCCGTCGTCGTAAATGATCCTTCCACCGAGCTGACACTTGTGTACATCGATGATGTTATACGTGAGTTTGTCGATGTCATGAACGGTCACGCATCAGTGCATGACGATGGTTACAGTTACGTTAAAAAGACGTTTAAAACCACGCTCGGTCAACTCAAACAAGATATCGAAGAACTTGGGGAGAGTCGCACGACACTTGTTATGCCAAACCTCGACAGTGAATACAGCAGAGATTTATACGCGACTTACATTAGTTACTTTGCTGAAGATAACTTTAGCTACGCTTTAAAAACCAACACCGACGATCGTGGCTGGTTGGCGGAATTTATTAAGTCCCGGCAGTTTGGTCAAATATTTGTGTCAAAAACGAAGCCAGGGATATCCCGTGGCAATCACTGGCATAATACAAAAATAGAGAAGTTTCTGGTCGTTGACGGCAAAGCAGAGATCGCCTTTAGAAAGATGGATGCGTCAAACGCAGAAATTATTCGTTATCAGGTCTCAGGTGACAAACTGACAGTCCTCGACATTCCTACAGGCTATGCTCATTCTATAAAAAATATTGGCGACACCGATCTGACGACTATATTTTGGGCAGACGAAATTTTGAATCCCGAAAGACCCGATACGATATACGAAAATGTAGAGGAGAAGCAAGAATGAAAAAACTTAAACTGATGACAATAGTGGGAACAAGGCCCGAAATTATTCGCTTGAGCGAAACCATCAAGGCCTGCGATAAGTATTTTGATCACGTTCTGGTACACACCGGCCAAAACTGGGACTACTCGCTCAATCAGGTGTTCTTTGAGAATCTTGAACTTCGCGAACCAAACTACTATCTGGAAAGTGTTGGCGAAAATCTTGGTGAAACTATAGGCAATATCATCGCCAAAAGCTACGAAGTGCTCGCAAAAGAAATGCCCGATGCCCTTCTCGTACTCGGTGACACGAATAGCGCCCTCAGCGCCATTCCAGCTAAGCGATTAAAAATTCCAATCTTCCACATGGAGGCCGGTAATCGCTGTTTCGACCAAAACGTTCCCGAGGAAATAAATCGAAAAATTGTCGATCACATTGCGGACATAAATCTGCCCTACACCGAACATTCACGTCGCTACTTGCTGTCTGAAGGTTTTCGAAAGGAACATATTTTTGTTACTGGTTCACCTATGCCGGAAGTGCTCGCAAAACATATGGATAAGATAAACACCAGTACTATTCTTGAGGGGTTAAAACTCGAAAAGGATAAATACATTTTGGTTTCGGCACACCGTGAAGAAAACATAGACAACGAAGAAAACTTCCATTCGCTCATGACCGGCATTAACAACATTGCCGAGCGCTACCAAATGCCGATCATATATTCCACGCATCCTCGAAGCCTCGACCGCATAACAAAGCGCGGTTTTAAACTTCATGAACTTGTACAAACCCACAAGCCATTTGGATTTTTTGACTATAACAATTTGCAGATGAACGCCTTTTGCGTACTCTCTGATAGTGGCACACTCTCTGAAGAAAGTGCGATTCTAAACTTTAACGGTATTCTAATACGTACTTCTACCGAGCGACCGGAAGTGCTCGATAAAGGCTCGGTTCTTATAGGTGGGATCGACGGAGAAGACATCGAGCAAGCCATCGACTTATCCAGGGAATTGAAGAATAATAATGAGTCCGTTGTACTTGCTGACGATTACCACGATAAGAATGTCTCGATAAAAGTAGTTAAGCTAATTCAGAGCTACACAAAGATAATTAATCACACGGTATGGCGGAAGTCGTAAAGGCTAGAAAACCTAAAATCTTAGTTGTTTGCCAACACTTCTGGCCGGAATCTTTTCGTATAAACGATATCTGTGATTTCTTCGTCGAAAAAGGAGCTGAGGTTGACGTACTTTGCGGACTACCCAACTACCCCGAAGGAAAACTGCACAAAGGATACTCGTTCTTTACGAATCTTCGCCAGCAACATAACGGCATCAACATCCAACGAGTTCCTGAGATTCCGCGTGGCAATAATACCAGCCTGCGTATTTTTGTAAACTACCTTTCATTTCCTTTTTTCAGTCTGTTTTATATACCGTGGCTCCTAAGAAAGAAATACGACAAAATATTTCTTTACCAACTTTCGCCAGTTATGATGACGATTGCCGGGATTATCGTTGGTAAAATTCGCAAAACCGAAACAACAATGTATGTGCTGGACCTTTGGCCAGAAAACTTGTTTTCGGTACTCAATATTAAAAATCCTTTTTTGCGAAAGTTCATAACGAACATATCCCACTGGCATTATCGGCACGTCGATAAAATAATCGTGCTCTCAGAGCGAATGAAGGAAAAGATCATAGAAGTAACGAGCATAGCAAACGAAAGAATTATTGTCCTGCCACAAACTTCTGAAAAAATTTATGAGACAGACATTATAGATGAAGGTTTAGTAGATAAGTTCAAAGGCGGCTTTAATATTTTATATGCCGGTAATATTAGCCCTGCACAATCATTCGAGACTGTTATTGAAGCGGCGAAAATACTACAGCTGACACATGGCCTAGATATGCGCTGGATTATTGTTGGTGATGGTATGTCACGCAAGTGGCTCGAGGCCGAGGTGCATAAAGCAGATCTCTCGAAGATCTTTCATTTCGAAGGCCAAAAACCCGTAGCGGACATCCCGAAATATAACCATATCGCCGACGTTCTCGTGGGCTGTTTGGCAAAAAGTGATTTACTAGAAGCAACCATCCCTGCCAAGGTCATGTCCTACATTGCCTCAGGCAAACCAATGGTCCTAGCGATGGATGGTGAAGTGCAAAACCTGGTAAACAACATAATCGGTTGCGGAATTGTTGGTCCCGCCGAGAATTCGAAAGTGTTTGCTGAGAATATCCAAAAAATACATTCTCTCCCTGATGGCCAACGTAATGAAATGGGTCAGCGCGCACGAGCTTATCATTTTAAATATTTCGAGAGAACTATTATTTTAAATAAGCTGTACGGTCATATCTTTAATCTAACTAAGGTATAATTATGGCAATGTTTCCGCAGTCGCTCACCATACACACATCTCTGATTTCAACATACTCAAAGCCCAAGGTATACAAGGGACAATCATGAAGAACGTGAACTGGTCAAAATGGAACTCTAAGAGTAATAACTTTCAAAAGTATTCTCATATCAAATCTCATCTGATTTATGGTGAACTTCCCAAAGATCCCGCGCTCGTATCGATCATGATACTCACCTACAAGCGTGCGCATGGATTGAAAAACGCGCTTGAATCTGCCCTCGCCCAACACTACGATAAACCTTACTCAATAGTAGTGCTCGATGATTCCGGGTTCGATAAGGCTACCGATGATCTGATGAAGGAGTACTGCAAGAAATATAACAACGTCATCTACTACAGACATGAAAAAAACTTAGGACAATATGCAAACTGGAATCGCGCATGTGAGCTCTGTCCTACTGAATGGTATTGTCTTCTCCATGATGATGATATGTTGAAAAGTAATTATCTAGCCGAGGTAGTGAAATACACCCCTGAAACATATCGCCTTGGTCTGCTCGGTGTGTATATTGATGTCAACGATACGCGAGATGAGGCGTCCAAAACTCGTGAAACATTTGCCCATAAAGCGTTCACTGCCGTACAAAAGCTATTCATGAATATCAATGGCGGAAAATGTATTGTGCTAACAAAAAAAGATAATATAAAACATATATACGTCATGAACAGCACCTTTATAAACAGATCGAAAGCCATAGATATTGGTGGCCTTGATGATTCGTTCTTTCCATCGTCAGATTTTGCGTTTGCGGCAAAAATGTGCCACTTTTACAAAACTGGGTTCTTGCCTGTGAGACTTACTAACAAAGGTGTTGGTGAATCAGAGTCGCTGAAACAGTCTGTGTGCGATGATTCCATTCGTTGCTCATTCTATCAAACAAAAGCGATGTGCGAAGACCTCGGATACAGCACCAGTAAGCAACTCCGCAAGGCTAGCATTGCAGCTGTAATCGCTGAGATCGGAGTGCGTGGCTACAATGATGTTGATTACGGGAAAGTGAAGCAGGATCTCGGGATGGCCAAGATATACAATAATAAGGGCCTCATGTACCTCATTAATCTTTACAGTAAATTCAATTGGGGCCTGCTTCTTTTTCGAAAAAATATAGCGGGACAAGGAAATAACTAATGCACAAAACCATCAATATCTTATACCAAAGCAACGATTATTACGGACCTATCACCGGCGTATCAATGACGTCACTTATGGAAAATAATCAAGATATCGATACTATTAATTTTTTTGTTTTAGATGATCAGATCAGTGAGCAAAATAAGCAGAAAATGAAGTTAGTCTGTGAGCAATACGGTCGTGCGATTACATTCATAAATACAGAGAAGATTTTGAAAACCCTAAAAGAACTTAAAGTTGCTCCTTTCAAGAATACGTACACCACCTATTTCAAACTATTCGCACTGAACGAACTACCAGCTGATAACGGACGCATATTACAGCTCGACGGTGATACGATCATAAAAGGATCGCTTAAAGAGTTGTGCGATATTGATCTCGACGGGTCCGTTTGCGCAGCAACCTATGACTGTACGATGAACTCCTATAAAGAGATGATCGATATCCCGCCAACGGACAAGTACTACAACTGCGGCGTTCTACTTATTAACCAAAAGGAATGGTTGGGCCAGAACTGCCAAGAAAAAATCGTAGAGCATTTATCGGATGTACGCAATGGATACTACACGGTTGACCAAGATATTATTAATGTCTTATTTAGAGATAAAATTAAATACTTGAGCCTTACTTACAATTTTAATAGCGGTTTTTACATATACGGAATCAGTGAGTCCTTAAAAATGTACGACCTAAAACCGGCCTATTATAGTACCGAAGAGGAAGTGACCAAAGTAGCAAAATCTCCTATACTGATTCACTGCATGGGAGCAATGACGGGTCGCCCATGGGAGCAAGATAGCATTCACCCGCAAAATAAGGATTTTGATCAGTACCTCGCTATCTCGCCGTGGAAGGGCTTTAAAAAAGTAAAGGTTGATAGAAAACGGATTTTTAAGATTCAGCGTCTATTATACGAGATCTTGCCACGACCCTTGTATATTCCTCTGCACAAAGTGGCACAAAAAAAATATTTAAATAATATGAATCAACTGGTTCAAAAAGTAAGCTAATTGAAACCGTCTGAATTAAGCCTAAAAAAGAACATTGCATGGAATTCGTCCGGTAGTTTTGTTTACTTGTTTTTTCAATGGCTAATTAGCTACCTCGTGGTAATCCTATTAGGCTTTAAAGATACTGGGATATTTTCACTTGCGGTAGCAATTTCGAGTGTGGCCTTTACGTTTGGTCTTTATGGAATTCGCGGTTATCAAGTTTCGGATACTGCAAAAAAATATAGTGATAAAACTTATATCGTTGTACGCATTGTTACGTGCTTACTAGCTATAGGGGGGTGTCTCATATATCTAACTTTTCATACATACAGTTTGTATACAACAATGTGCATTGTTGCCTACCTCATTTTTAAGCTTTCCGAGGCTTACGTTGATGTCTACCACGGAATAATACAAAAAGGTCTGCGCATGGACTTCATTGGTAAGTCATTTATTTTACGAGGTGTCATAAGTAACCTCTTGTTCATTGGGTGCGCGATTTTGACGCGCAATCTTTTACTTTCAATCATCGTGTTAGCGATCTCGTCATTTATTTTAATATTTTTATATGATCATAATAAGGTTAAGCTTTTTTATGAGAAGAGTAATATTACTTCGACAAACGAGATAAGAAATTTATTAGTAGAGTGCTTTCCCTTAGCCGTATATACCTTTTTGTCAATTCTGGTCATGTCGATACCTCGAGTAAGCCTGGAGAACATTAGGGGCACCGAGATATTGGGTATCTACGCCTCAATTGCTATCCCCGCGGTTATCATACAGGTTGTTTCCGGCTACATTTTTGCACCAATGTTGACGGTCTTCGCTGATCATGTGACCAAAAAGAACTTTAACCTGTTCCATGGGCTACTTTTCAAAACTCTAGCATACATACTGATCCTTTCTGTCGTCGTTATCATAGGTGGAGCTATACTTGGGAATTTCGGTTTAGTGCTTTTGTTTGGAGAAAAAATAAGCAAATATACTTATCTCTTTTTGCCCATACTTTTTATATCTTCACTGACTGCCCTTTCCTGGTTTATAGGATTGATGCTTACAGTAATAAGAGAGTTCAGGGGTTTGATCATATCCTCCACAATTGCGTCAGCGATCTGCTTTTTCGGGAGCAGATATTTTATTGACCACTTTGGTATAAACGGCGCTAGTTTTATCTTAATCACCGCCCTGGTACTTCAGATAGGTATTATGAGTGCTTTTATGGCTATGAAGCTAGCTAGGCTGCGAAGGGCTTAGAGCTCATGCTATGTCTCTAGTAGAGTATTTTGATGTACCAGAGAGTGGCAAAAAGTAACGATCCCGACATCGCACTCGTACATACAATTGCGAGTGTTTTTTGGGAGAAATAAAGCCTCGCGCGAGTAAGCATCCTGACTCCGAGTAAAATAAAAGCCACTATGGGAAGAAAATATCTCCCTTGAATCCCTTGAACTAAATTACCTCCAACCGGAGTCCAGCTTAGGTAGAGTATCGTTACGATTGCAAGTGCAGCAAGGATACTAGAAATCAAATAAACGATACCCGCAAATACCAAACCATTGCCGCTCTTATCGTCGTTCTTCTTAGTCTCTATAAATGCCAACATCACCAGTAACACTAGTAATGCCTGGGAGAGTATGCCGGGAATAAGAACAAAGCTTGACCCAAAAAGTCCAACAATTTGTGGCACCCAGTCTAGTACACTTATGCTGTTTATTAAAATGTATGCGTATATAAACGGATGAGCGATCACCCAATGTAGCTGACCCCCTAAACTGATGTTTGGTTGCGGGGCAGCAGCGCCCCCCACCCCTCTTATGCTAATTACTGACAGTAGGGCAATAATGAGACAGATTAACGGTATTCCGACTCTTATGAAGAGTTTTTTTCTGTCCGACACATGTATCGGTAGCGGTAGAAAGGCGAGTAAAAATACAAGGAATATATATGGGACTTTGACTAACGTCAGGAGCGCCCCTAGAAGAGTAATCAACCCGATTTCTTTTCTTCCCAATTTTTCTTTTTCAAATAAAGTGACGTACAGGATGGCAAAAAATATGAAGCTTAGGCCGAGTAATAGCGAGTCGGCACTTACGACCGAAGCCTGGTAAAGCGACATCGGCAAAAGCGCGACGGCAAAGATTATCCATTTAATTACTGTCTTTCTAAGTATGTACAGGGAACAGAAGACGAGAGTCATATATAGAAAAAGAGTGGCTATTCGCGCTGCAAACAATAACGACAAAGGAGTGGAGTCGAAGACACCCCCAATAGCCATCCCTAGCGATGGTGCTATATAGACTATAGGAGAATAGATGATTTTTCCGTATGGGTTTGCTACCTGCTTATCCTGATTTGCAGGCGTATTCGCAATTTTTTTGTACGCACTTAGATTATCGACTTGTTGTGTCTCACCGGGTATGACGTTGAGTATATCTTCGGTCTTAAGCTTGTCGAGACTTACGAAAGATGCCGGCACTGACCCCCCGTATGAAGTTTCTCCACCAATATTAACCTTAGTCTGTAGCAGCTTACCCTGACTAATCTGGTACGCTCTGAAAAAATGTTGACCCTCGTCAGCGCCCCAAAGCGGGGGAGTGATTTTTATAAAAACAAACCCAAAAATTAATGCAACTAGTGCAAACAATATATGTGTCCGTAATACATAAGAAGTAGCTTTGTTCATAAATTATTGTAGATAGTGTAACACGCATAAATCATGGCGTTTATGCTATTCACTCTATCGACGCTTATGTTAAAATAAAATAGAAGAAACCTCACAAAGATGATATACACTAAAAATAAAGTTACAAAAGCGCACCCTAGAATCTATTTTTGGGCTTGCATCACCATTCTTGTACTAATCGGTGCAGCAGCAGTCTTGGAAATGACTAATGTAACGCATTTTTTTCATAAACCGTCCGCTGTATTAAAAGTAAACAGTAAAACCCCTACTGAAGGCGGCGCGACAGTCAATAGTCAAAAAGGCGAAAAGACCTCAAATACCTCTACCGACACTACACAGCCAGGTGACACAAAAAGTAACACTGGAAGTGCTGTGACACTCGCTCTGATTGCCCCCACTGGCGACTTCGTAAGCAACCATCACCCTAACCTTAGCGGCTCTCCCGCCCCCAATACCATTAGCTCTGTGTGTACTACCACGCCTGGGGCTTCATGTACTATTAGTTTCACAAAAGATGGCGTCACTAAGTCACTCCCTACGCAGACAACTGATAGAGCTGGTTCAGCTTATTGGAACTGGAAACTTCAGGATATTAATCTAACGGCTGGTTCCTGGAATATTACAGCTGCTGCTACATTAAGTGGCCAAACCAAGGTCGCATCTGACCCTATGGATATAGTGGTGGCCCAATGAAATCAAGGATAACTCTTTGCTTTTTGGTGCTGCTGTGTGTATTTATTGTCCTGCCCCGAAACCAAGCGGCCCATGCAGAAGCTTTTAATCAAAACCGCATAATTGATGACGGCATCTTCGATCGTACGGACAGCATGAACGCTTCACAGATTGATTCTTTCCTAAATAGTTTTCCTAATAGTTGCATTAGCCCTAACAGCGGCTTTAAGGCCATCGATCCTACTGGATACAGCCCTGGTGTATACCAATACGGCGGGTTCGTAACCGCTGGGCAGGTTATCTACGATGCCGGACAGGCGTACGGCCTTAACCCCCAGGTACTGCTAACAACACTTCAAAAAGAACAAAGTCTGGTAGTGGGTGGCGCAGGTTACTGCAATAACGGAGACCAACACAAATATGCTGCTGCTGTTGGGTATGGATGCCCGGATAGCCCTACGACATTTAGCTACAGCGGATTAAATTTATACCAGCGTAATGGAGTAACCGTTACAGACACAGGTACAACTTGCGTGAACAGTGCGGCTAAAGCCGGCTTTAGCCAGCAAGTTATTCGGGCGGCATGGCTCTTTAAGTTTGGCGAGCAGCGCTCAAAGGGAAATGTGGGCTGGGCGGTCATTAAGGGAAATTGGAATAACTCTGATGATCCTCAGACTTGTTACGGTGGACCAATGACCCAGGGTACATACCAGCGTTGTCCAAGCGGAGCGACTACTTACTATGATGGATATACCACTATCGATGGCACTGCCGTACATATGGACACGGGCGGCACGGCCGCCCTCTATTGGTACACTCCGCACTTTCCTGGCAATCAACATTTTTTTGATATTTTTACCGGCTGGTTTGGCTCTACGCAATTTCCACAGCCGCTGGGAGCAACACTCTATCATCAAGCATCCACTGGTATCATCTATCTGGTCACCGACTCAACGCGCTATCAAATTCCCGACTGGGACATGATGATTAACTACGGTCTCGATTCCTACCCAGTACAGACAGTTTCGGACACGACAATCCAAAGCCTGGCTAATGGAGGCTTGCTCACCAATCTTATATACGACAGTAATGGCGTGTACTTGGTCAACAACGGATCTCGCCATCCTGTTTCACAAACTATGTGTACCTCGTGGGGCTTTAGCTGCTCGGACGGCACAAAGGTCAAGCCGCTAGGCGCAATTTTTCAAACCCAATACCTTAAACAAGGTGGCCTGCTCACTGAATTGTTAAAGGTGAACGGAGCGGTCTATAAACTTTCCAATGGCCTAAGACAACCCATCGCAAATGCAAAAACATTATCTGATCTAAATTTAGCTACAACTCCAGCAATAACCGGCTCAGCGGTAAACACTAAACAGTCTCTAGGCGCATTACTTATGACCACAGCTGGCGTGGTTCAGTTCTCACCCGATCCACATATTTACTACTACGACGGCACAAACTATGCGACCGTCGGGGATATGGATGTATATTTTGACTGGGGTCTGAATGCCCAGCCCTACTTATCGGTGCCGGTATCATCTTTTAATCAGACACCCCCCACAACAAGCTTACTAAACGATTTCGTCCTATCGAGTGGCCAATACTACGTGGTAGACCAAGGTAGGCGCCTCTCGATCCCTGCCAATTTGAATACTGTGTGGCCTAGTGGGCAATTCTCTGGCCCGCCACAAACATTATTTAACGGCCTGGCCAGCGGAACGCTCTTACCTTTAGTAAAAGCAGGGGGAACGGTATTTCTCTTAAAGTCCGGCCAAAAACATTACGTGCAAACAATTGAAGAGTACTCAGTACTACAATCAACGGTCGGTGGCGTCAGTGCTTTACGTAGCACCAAATTAAACGGTGTAGCGCAGGGAAATGATGCCTTAGCTGACGGATCGTTGATAAATGTTCAAGACGGATCGGGAATTATTTATGTCGTTAATAACGATCATTTGACTCATGTCCCTTCACCCAATGTTTTTGATGCGTACGGTTACAGCTGGGGGGCAGTGAGGTCATACCCCACTGCGATTACTAACGACTATCCGATAGACGGTCAAATCCTCACTAATAGTCGGTCAGTCGACGGCACCCATTATTTTGTGTCCGGCTCCACCTTGTATCGTCTAAGTGGAACACAGGCCAGCGATTATGGCACTATAGATTCGAAGTTCACCCTTATTTCGCGCCTATCAGTGAAAAGGGATCCTGCAACTTTGTCGCGATTCATGCTCAACACAGATGATGGCCGTGTGTACTATGCCTCGGGGGGCGCAATACACTATGTTTCCTCCTATGCTTCCTATATGGCGTACGGCGGCGGGCAGGCTCAAAGAATATCCGTCAACACCAACACTATTCAAAGTTTTGTTATAGCTCAGCCTATTTAAATTGACTTCGACTTTTCCTTGAGTGTTTAGCATTTTGGGGTTATAGTTTTAGCAATTAACGTGATCAGTGGAGAATTTTTTGAAAAAAAATAAGCTTTTCAAAGTCGACGGCTATCAAATACCTATCGATTTAGTAATGTTAACCGGTGGTGGCACGGATGATTGGGAAACAATTTCTCAGTATCATGTCGAAATGTATCGCAAATATACACCCCTTAGCCCGGATGACTTTGTGCTCGAGGTTGGGTCTGGGGTTGGACGTGACGCAATTCAGCTTACAAAAATCCTATCGGATAAAGGCAAGTATGTAGGCTTTGATATTATTAAGCCGAGTATTGAATGGTCTCAAAAGAACATAACTAAAAAACATAAAAACTTTAAGTTTTTTTACTATGACATAAACAGTCAGATCCATAATAGCGGTGGCACAATAAAAACAACTGACATCAAACTTCCCGCGAAAGATGGCACTGTAGATAGAATATTTCTACACTCAGTATTTACACACATGTTTGAAAAAGATATCGTTCATTATCTGAAAGAATTCAAAAGAGTTCTGAAGCCAGACGGATTGGTCTTGGCATCTTTCTTTGTCATAGATGACCTAGCGCTTGATTCACTGCGTAAAGGTAAAAGTAAGGGTCACAGGCACGCCCTCTCGTTTCAGCATAAACGAGGCAAGAGTTGTTATGTAAACGACAAGGACTACCCGGAAGGTGCAGTTGGTTATACGCCACGGAAGATCCGCTCTATGTTAAAACGAGCGGGGCTTGGCTTACATGGTAATTTTGTACACCGAGGCGTATGGTCGGGCATGAGGGGGTCAAATGGCCAAGATATTCTTATACTGGAGAAGCTTTCACGCGCAGAATCCCTCGTACAAAATTCGAAGCGTTTGAAATTTACAGAACGCTAGCTAATTCTAGAAGTGTTTGACGTCGTTCCATACTGATTCGAGCTGTTGCGGCCAGGTGTACACCAGTGTTTTAAGACCGTTTGAGGCGATCTGCTCTCGAAGCTTTTCATCTTCTACGAGCAGCGCTATCTTCTCGACCATTGCGGCTGCTGCGGGTTCACTTAGTAGGCAGTTTTGCCCGTCCTTCAATAACCATAGATTGTCTTCGTTATTGTTTGTGACCGTCGCCATACCCGAGGCCATGAATTCAAATGGTTGGTAGGACGGGTGTTTAGACAGCATGTATACGAATCCAATATCGCAACTTCTATACAACTCTGCTACCTCAGTAGTAGAACCCAGGAGGCCTAAGTTGGTTATCTTCCCTCTTAATCCGTAAATCGACTCTTTCCATTTAGCGCCAGCGGTTACTATCTCTATATCGCTGCCGTGCTTATCCAGCAGTTGTTTTATTATCTCGACTCCCAGATTAAAAGCATTGCGAGGATTATTCGGTCGTGCGTAAAAGAAAATTCGAATTTTCTCTTTGTGCTTTTTAGTTTCGTCAGGGAAATAAATCGTTTGGTCGACAGCTGGTACGAAGCTAATTCCCTCCATTCCATGACGCTGATTTACCGCAGCGAGTAAGCCGGGAGTATTCACCAAAGCACGGAACCCAAATCTATATGTCGACTCTGCCAGGGCATATGTAGAGCCTCCGGGATAAAAGAGCGGCTCATAGTCTTGAATGAAATAGTATTTACGTTTCGTTTTATTGAACTTTAGCAGGAGGTAGGCTGATACCCAAAACGAGCAAACTGCGATATCACATTCTGGCAGAATATCGACTTCTTGATTATTGTGATCGAAAATAATTATTTCGTAGTTATTAAGCCCAGGGAATTTATCTGCAATTTGTTTGTGCAATTTATTTACATCGAAGGAAGGGTTATCGTAAATAATGATGCGGTTCCGCACACCCTCTATGGAGAATTTCTCAATAAAACGAAATATGGTAAAGATACCGCCAAAACTTATGTGGTCGAAATTCGGCACAAACCAGTTTGCGGTAGAAATATTTTCTAGCTTTGAGCCGCTAGTTTGAGTCTTACTTCTCTCTAAATCTTTGTCTGTAATTTGGAAGATGGCGTTTGATACAAACGCGTATTCTTCCCAGAGTTCTTTATAATTTTTTTTGTCCTTACGATGGAATACTATGTCTGTTGTTTTTATATACCAGAACCTTAGGGTCTTTTTTGCTAAAGCCTTACTGCCATAGTT
>JBDSPW010000028.1:0-28133 GCA_039930145.1 Saccharimonadales bacterium (SeqCode)
CCCTGACGCAAAAGTTAAAGCCATTGGCTATAGCTTAGGTTCTGGTGTTCATGGTGACGGTATCATCAAGAAAATTTCGCTCGGCTGTACCGACTACACCTTTGGTTTTGTGCCACCAACTACGCCAACCAACCTACGTCTTGAGGACCACAACAGTACACCTATCGCTTGCGGCGGTTACACAAACTTTAACTACATCACTCCAAAATGGGATGCAGTTGCTGGTGCAACCAGCTACAACTACAAAGTTACTTTGCCTAACGGCAGCACTTACGGCCCGACTAACGTCGGCAACGTGACAAGTGTTTCGGGTGCATTTGGCGGCGAGGGGCTTTCGACCTTTAGTGTCCAGGCAGTCAACGGCGCTGGAGAAACATCCGACTGGGCGAATGCTTGCGCAATCACCTATGACCCAACGGCTCCCGTAACTCCTACCCTACTCACCCCACCGAACAACAGCTTCGTTAACACCAACGACTTCTACTTTACCTGGAGCAACACAAGCGACAGCGGTTCGCCCGTTAAATACGAATTCCAATCCTCGCTCAACGGACACACAAATGGCGGTGTCTTGGACACCGGTGTTTGGAACAATATTGCAAACGGCGATCCAAGCCAGAACAATCTCACGACCCCCCAGATTCACTCCACTGGCGCTCCAGATGGCACATGGTACTGGCAAGTACGAGCATTCGACGCTGCTGGCAACAAAAGCGCCTGGAGCAGCGTATGGAATGTCACCATCGACACCGCTGGTCCTGTAGCGCCTACTAACCTGAGCTGGAAGACCAGCACTAATGTGGTTGTGCCAAACAACGGCACAACAAATGTTGCTGACGGAACCGCATCGTGGGTGGCCAGCAGCTCAAGCGATGTCGACCATTACATTTACAAGTATTGGAATGACATCCCTGCCAACCAATACAAAGTTGGTAGCGAATATACTACGAACGTAAACGGTACTTCGCTTGCTGGAGTCTTTAACCAAGGCGAAGGCACGCACCACTTCTGCGTTGTTGCAGTTGATCACGCGGGCAATCAGTCTGCTTGTAGCGCACCATTTACCATCACCTATGACCACACCGGTCCAGCCGTCGACGATAACTTTACCGTAAATATGGGCACTGGAGACAAAGTAACACTCAGTCCTACCGTGACTGGTGATAGCCCAGTCACTTACCTGTGGAGTGTGTCTGACTCAAAACTGCTCAACAACTCAGCCGATAGTCTCACCAGCTCAAGCCTCAAAATCGGCCCAGCACCAAAAGGCACTTACACAGTAACCGTAAAAGTTACTGATGCTGCCGGCAACGCAACTACCAAAACCTACACTGTCACCATCACCCCGGGTAACTCCAACTCTGCCGGTGCAGGTCAAAACACTACGCAGCCACAAACTTTGGGAGCTACAACAACTTCCACCACTACCGGAAGTAGCTCATCTACACCCAGCAATAGTGGGAAGGTCAAGGGCGACTCGACGACCAAACCTGACACAACCGTTAATTTTGTAAATGCCAGCTCGGCGCAGACAGCTAAAACTGGCCAGAGTAGCTTCCTTGGCCTCGGCTGGTGGTGGTTACCGTTGGTAGCGATAGCCCTCGGCTTCTTCTTCTGGTTCTTTCTCGGCCGCCGAAGCCAGGAAAACTCGGCATAAGCTAACCCAGTTTTTTCAAAATATCTGGCAGTTCGCTCAGCTGGTCGATTATGTAATCTGCATCAGCTTCTTCCAGGCTTTCACGTGTGCCAAAACCATGGGTAATGCCGATGGCGGCAGCTAGGCCGGCCGCCTTAGCTGTCTTGATATCGGTTGCCAGATCACCAACCATAACTGCTTCCGTAGGTTCAAGTTTGAGCTGTTTCAGTGCCAAATTTGTACCCTGGGGGTCAGGCTTAGATTTTGCTGTTTCTTCGGGGCCCACAACAACAGCAAAATGCTTAAACGCGTCGGCTTGTTCAAAATAGTTTTTCAAGTAAACGGCCCCAGTTACGAGGCCTAGTTTGTAACCATCGGCATATAGTTGTTCTAAAATGCTCTTCACTCCGGTGTAGTGGTGCGAAGTTGGCAGCAGTTCAAAAACCTTTTCGAAATAGGTATCCAGAAATTTCTTCTGCTCGATATGTGAAGCGAATGCATCGTGCACTGCGTTATGACTATGAATATATGGTGCCATTTCCTCGCGTGAGGGCGCCGGTACATCGTGTACAGCGAATGCTTGCTCGAGCGCTTCGTAGACGGCATGCCTTGTGTCGTTCAATGTACCGTCCATGTCGAACAGAACGGCTTTAATCTTACTCATGGCTAGGGTCGCGCAGCCATTCTAGATAATACTGCAGCTCGGCAATGCTGGCCTGAATGTCATCGAACGCACGGTGGACTTCCTTTTTCTCGAACTCGACGCCATACTTACCCTGCATAAAAATCTTGAGTGAGCTGACATCCAGCATACGGTAATGCAGCTTTAAATCGAGCGCTGGCCACCACTGTTTGATAAAATTACGGTCGTTATGTATAGAGTTACCGCCGAGGATAGCTGGTTGGTCGCCAAAGTGTTCCTGCACAAGGGCAATCAGTTCTTGTTCGACCTGCTGGCTCGGCTTCCCCGTTGCAACCTTCTGAACAAATTCGTCGCGGTTAACAGGGTAATCTTTCCACCAAATATTTTTTTGCATGCGCTCGACGACAGTCTTTTGTGGCTGAGCCACAATCGCTTCGTAGCTGGCGAGCGTTTTAAAATCAAAATCGGTAATCTCGGCCGCAACCTCAAGGATTACATCCTTTTCGGCGTCGAGACCAGTCATTTCTAAATCCACCCACAAAAGCCGGGTTGGAATCGCATGTTTGTCTATCATTACCGCCTATTATACCGACGAACTTGTAGTAAAGCGACTCCAGTAGAGTGAAAATCGTAGTTGCTCGTTCATTTTTCGTCATCCCACGGCTTAATAAAAGTTAGCCCATATGTTAGATACAGTGCCTGCTCTACGGTATCACGGCGTCGCACGGAAATCTCTGACGGTTGCATAAAGTTCGGATTAAAATACGTCATTACAACTTCGCCATGTAGCGTTTCTTTGATATCTTTTACGATGACTGCATGATATATGTCCGTATGCCTCGCTAAGTCATAAATACGTATACCGGCTAGTAGCTCAGCCTCTCTAAGTCTTTCTGCAATACTGTCGACGGTGATATTCTCCCAAGTATTCATAAACTGTCCGCTTGACTCAAATGGCTCAAACTTTTTAGCCACTGTTCGCAAAGATTCTAGACTGGTCGCAAACACTTCTTCGGTGTACGTTTTCTCCAGCCATTCTTTTTGTTTAGGATCTCGAGCAATCATTTCCCGAGCATAGTCAGCGTAAGTTAACGAACTGCCTTCCTTGTAGTAATCTGACATTCGCACTTCGTCGCTAGTAAACACATTTTCAAGCGCATAACCCGACTGGAGCAGCTCCAATGAAAGCCGAGTAAATCCATCGGTCGGAGGAAATTCACCAGGCTGCCTACCCAACCAAACATCAATATCGGCCGGTGTACGCTTGGACCCAAGTCTATTGAGTGCATAGGCTGTCGCTGTCGGAAGACAGGCAAATTCATCGACCATACGCGGCAGTTCTGCAGCGTATGTATTAAGTGTTTCACATGCTGCTCCCGCATACATATCTTCGTACGTGGTATACTCCACCTTTTGCGGGGTAGCTACATCCACCTCTGCCAGTGCGGTACATCCCAGGCATTTCACTTGCTGAAAATTGCCATGTTCGAGTTGAAACAATTCACCGTACTGAACACCGGTTTCAGCCAAATCCTGCTCACTCGGCAGCGTCTGTTGTCCGGCATCAACAGCTTCTACTAAATTCCGGAGACATGGTTTTATTTGCTCACTCATTATTATGTACTACACTCTATACCTTATTGCTTTTTTGTCAATTTTGTTATCATTCTTAACTAACAGGTCCTCATAAATAAAAACTCCGGCTATTTTGGCCGGAGTTTTGCTCTACACAAGTCTCTCAAACTCGGTCGATGTTTACTCTTTGCTACGGGCAGCTGCTAGAGCGTCGCTGTACCACTTGAGCTCTTCGAGCAAAGCATTCAGCTGGCCTTGGGGGCCGTAAGGGTTAGCGGCCGCAGTCGCGTCCAGATTGCCCTCTTCGTCGATAAGCTCACTGATGCCATGAACGGCGCTGAACTTAGGGATGACCACAGCCTGTCCCTCTGACAATACTTCCTTAAGCACCATGGCAGCGCGAGCACCGCCAACAGTACCGTGCGATGCAACTGCTGCTGGCTTGTGCTTGAGTTCCCATGTTTGGTAATCGAACGCGTTCTTGAGTTCGCCGGGGATCGAGTGGTTGTACTCGGGTGTTACAAACACGTATGCATCGAAGCTCCCGATTTTATCGAGCCACTTCTGGACTGCAGCTTCTGGCTGGCGGTCCGGGTTGTAACGAGGCGAGATGGCTTCGTTAAAGAACGGCATCGGATAATCTTTGAGGTCAACATGCTCAACTTCGACTCCGTCGATTTGGCTGGCTGTTTTAATAATCCAGGCAGATTGTTTAGGGGTTTGGCGGCCCGGACGAGTGGCACCTGTAATAACTGCTAATTTCATATATGTTCCTTTGCTATACTTTTTATAGTTTGATATACTACGAGTATACAACCCATTACTATACTTTGTAAAGCATGAAAATATCAGATACACCTACCACTCTTGAACCCAAGGTCGGCTGCATCGCAGCCGCCATGGACATCATCGGCAACAAATGGACCGCGCTTATCCTGCGCGACCTGGCTGCAGGCCCTAAACGCTTTGGCGAACTGGAAAAATCAGTTGGCAATATCAACCCACGCACGCTGAGCCAGCGCCTCGATGACCTAGAAGCGCACGCCATTATCACCAAGAAAATCTACGCCGAGATGCCGCCACGTATCGAATATACCCTTACCCAAAAAGGCATCGATCTCATCCCTGTGCTCAAGCAAATGGCTACCTGGGGTACTAAGTACTACGAAACCAGTCCGTTAGACGCTCCCCTATCTCAGGAGTGCTAGATACAACAATCAAGGGGTAGTAGTAGTTCTCGGTGGTGATTACCAACGCGTCAGGCACTGTTACCATACCATCTGCCGTCCACGACATGCCGCGAGGTTTTTTAGCATACAAGTAGGCGCGCTTACCGTTGGCCCGGAAATAGCCAGCGTACAAAATACCTGGTAATCCACTGCCGACTACGCGAAATAAGCTGCCACGATGCACAAATTCTGGCTGCCACGTCAGGTTAGTAATGCTCGCCCGGGGGATAATAAGTTTGCGTTTCAGCCCCAGCAACACCTCCCAGCCCTCCAAGGTTATGGTCAACATATCCTGATCGGCAACAAATTTCATTACTTTGGCTCGAAGTTAAGTACGCACGAATTGATACAGTAGTGTTTGCCGTTGGGCGACGTTGGGTCGTCGAACAAATGTCCTAGGTGACCCCCGCAGTTAGCACAAACAACTTCGGTGCGGCTCATGCCCAAGCTGTCGTCGTTTTGCAGTTTTACGGCACCCTCGCTTGCTGCTTCAGCAAAGCTTGGCCAGCCAATCAGACCTGGCATGGTTGATTCGTACTTGGTATCGCTCTTGAAGACGACATTCCCACACGCCACACAGGCATACTCGCCCGTGTCCTCGTTCTGCAGCAGTGCTCCCGTACCGGGTATCTCTGTCCCCTTCTCTCGCAAAATATGATATTGCTCGGGTGTGAGTTTTGCTTTCCATTCGTCGTCGCTCAAGTCCATAACTACTTACCTCTTCTTGTAGCGAGCTGCGACTGCCAAGAAAATGCGCACAAACAATTCGAAGATCACAAGCTCAAGAATGAGTAAAACCAGCGGAAACCAAAAATCATCCCTTAGGCTATGCGTTCCACGAGAACCGTAGGCTACTCCACCCCTCCCCGAAAACCAGTCTGCTGGTGCAATCGCCCATGAGCGCACTGCACTCTCGACAAATAATGCCAAAACAATTCCTACTACCAGGGCTGCACCGTCGCGGCGCTTTAAAATTCGTACAAGTTCCATACTGCCTCCTTGTTGCTATAGCTACAGTATAGTCCCAGGGGCAAGCTTACGGCGATTATTTATTCTTCTTACGCTTCGGGTTTTCGAGTTTATCGAGGTTGAGCACTTTAACAATCACGTAAATTGCCAGCACCACAAATAAAAACGCTACTAGTGAATACACAAATTTACCCCAGGCAAACGTCGCGGTTTTGTCAGCGAGTGACAGCGTGGTCTGTTTCTTATTCACATCGCCCAAAAACAGATTGAGCAGCGGCGTCAGAAAGCTATCCACCAGTTGTTTCATAAGCGTTTGCGCTTGCAAACCGATGATAAAACCAACCGCCAGACCCACCACGGCGTGATCGCGCAGGAAAGTTACGAACCCATGCACCGGATCAGTCAGGTCGCTGCTCACGATTACCGATACATGCGGCCGGCGCGAGCCCTTGGGACTTTGAATTTTTACGGTTTCGGTTTGAACTTCTTTGGTAGTGTCGTCTGTAGCCATGTTGTCTCCTTACATTGATTCTGGGGCAGTGATACCGAGCAGGCCGAGCCCATCCTTGAGGGTGTTGGCGTAGAGGGTCACAAGCTGTAAACGACTCGCTTCGCGGGGATCACTTATAACACGGTTGTTTTCGTAGAAGCGATTGAACGTCTGAGCAAGTTCATACAGATACGTACAAATGAGGTGCGGCAACAGCTCCTGGGCCGCCTTGGCAATTACCTCCGGGTATTCGGTTAGTTTACGCACCAGCATGCGCTCATCGGCTTCGAGGTCCGTAAGACCGCCCTGCTGATTCTCTGACTTGCGCAGAATACTACGAGCACGGGCGTGGGCATATTGCAGGTACGGCCCGGAATTGCCCTCGAGTGCGATAGACTCTTCGGGGTCGTAGACAATATCGGCACCAATACGGTTCTTGAGAAAAGCATATTTTACTGCAGCCAGGGTGACTGTTTCGTCAGGGGTACGGCCACTTTTGGCGCCAGCCGCGCGTGCGACTTCTAAAATATCGAGTGCGCTCACGATGTTCCCCTTGCGAGAGCTCATCTTGATACCACCGGTAAGCTTTACAAAGCCATGTGTCAGATGCGTGGTACGGCTAATGGGCTCAGCTTGGAATTGTTCGATACTCTTGAATACTACCTGCATATACTGCGCCTGCTCGTTGGCAGTGATAACGATCGACTTGTCGAAATGGTAATCGTTCCACTTGGTTTCGAGCAGTCCCACCTCTTTGGCTTCGTATGTTGGTAGTCCCTCAGAATTAATAAATACCCGAGTATGCAAACCGTAGGCCTCCCCGTCGAACACTACAGCACCTTCGCTCTCCTGGTACACCGATCCGGTGTGTTCTTTAACAGTCTGGGTACCGAGCGCAGTAACTTCGCTTTCTGGGATAAACCGATCGAACGGCACAACACCGAGTTGATCGTATAAGTGTGCAAAATATTCGTAACTCCACTGGCGAACGGTCCAGTAAACGTGCGCAAATGCCGAGTCGCGGTCCCCTGTTTCGTGCAGGCCGTATACTTTTTTGTTAACCGCAATGATTTCGGCCTTGGCGGTCTCATCATCCTCATACGCATCATTGCCCTCGACGTACCGGGCACCCAGCCAGGCCGGGCGTTCGGGCTCGGGAATTTCGTCGAGTTTTTCGGGGTATTCACCCCCGAGTTGACGCACTATCGCCCACAGGCTTTTACCGACGTGCAACCCAACATCGCCGCCGTAATTGAGACGGATAGTCTCGGCGCCGCTGCTCTCCACCAGACGTGCAATGACATCACCCACAAGCGTTGTGTAGAGGTGCCCAGCATGGAGTGGTTTGAGGGGGTTAGGATCAGAGTACTCTACCAGGATTTTCTTGCCTGTATTAGGAACTTGTCCGCTTGATGTTAGCCCAGTCAGTAGGGTGGCATCACTGAGGCGAATATTAATAAAACCAGGGCCCGCAACAGAGATGTCAATGACACGGTCGCCCAGGTTTTCACGGAGTTTCACAGACAGCTGCTCCGCAACTTCACGCGGATTCTTGCCAAATTGCTTGGCAAGACGGAGTGCTACGTTGGTCGAGTAATCGCCAAATTGTTCATCGGGACGTGAAAGTTCTGCCGATTCATCAACGTCGAACAACTCTTTTACGGCCGCAACAATCGCCTGCTCAATTTCCTGTTTCATATCTGTTAGCAGTATACCAGATTAGTCATGCGCAGTTTTGCGCACCAAGCGCACGGCACACCACACCAAGGCATACATACTGGCAAGTAACGCGAAGAAGCTCCCTACGGTAAGAGCAATCGTTCCGTATCCAGATGGTGCTAACAGACGGTCGGAGATATCGAACAACAGTCCTGCCGGGTTAGTCAGCACGTCCCAGCTGTTCCAGCGTAGATCCCGCCCAAGATATATCGCAAAGCTGGCCAGCAGTAACACGCCGCCGATTACACTGGCTGAACGGATGGCATTATAGCGTTTTTTGAGCTCGAGATGCACTAGATATAAGCCACTAAAACCGAGCGTAAGCCCCAGATAAATAAATGCTGTGAACATGACGGCATCGTACAAGAGATCGACAGTTGCGATACCCTGCAGATGGATAAAATCACTAATCATGTAGAAACTGTTGGGTAAAAACAACAGCCATAGCCCGCTCACGCCCACACCTTCCCAGCTGGACCAGAGTTTAGTGCGTAGGATACGCGTCAGCCAGAGCGCAAATAACAGGGGCAGCCACGCTAAAAATAGGTTCCACGCTAGGTAGTTATAATCCCCATTGCCATTACGGATTACCCGTACCACGAACAAACCAAGCGTCACCACCGTTGCCTGCACTAGTGCTAGCAAAAATAGTGTTCGGGGGTGCAAACGCAGCTGCATAATACCCCTAGTATACCAATATGCCAGCGAAGAACTATTCGTCCAAGGCTAGTTTGAATTTCTCGACCAAATCGACAGGGGTAGGGTTAACACCGTTGAGCAGTGCAAGATAGATACTTACGAAGTCGCCCAGAGTGATGCCCCACACCAGTTGTTGCAGCAGCGTCTCACCTTGCGGCTCAATCACAATTGGTGCTGGGCGCTTACCCGACAACAGTCGTTCGGAGACAGTAAAACGTTTCTGGACCCGTGGGTGTTCAAGGTTAGAGCGTATATCAACCACCGCAAACGGTTTGTCGACTGGGTGGCTCGACCAGCCAATGAATTCGTTATGGTTGAACTCGGGATATTGATACACCCAGGCCGTGTTTTTAGCATTCTCGTTCATGCAGATCTTCCATTTATTGGCCGCCGGGAACATAAGTGGGCCGCCGTACATGATAACTGTTTTGCCCATAAGTTCGAGGGCGATTTGCTTGGCTGAGTTGTCACTAGTGGGGACAATCGGCTGCCAGGCTTCTATCTGGTCTTTTAACCAGTCCCCAACTTGGGCCAGCTCGCCAATGTCCTGCACGGTGAGTCCTAACGGCGCCAGAATTTTGACAAAGGCATTCAGGAAATAAAACGTGGCCATGCGTGGCTGTATGCCATTCGGAATCTCGAACAGCGGGTACCCCTTTTCGCGGGCAATGTCGGCCAACTTGCCACCCGCGGCAATAACGACAATCTGCGCGTCCTTTTCTTCGGCATGCGTCAGTGCCTCAAGCGTTTCTTCGGTATTACCAGAGTAACTCGACGAGATAAACAACGTCTGCTCGCCAACATACGCCGGTACGGTGTAGTTACGCACAATCTCAAAAGGCACATAGAGCTGTGGCCACGAGCCCACAATAACACCCGGCAGCGCCGAGCCGCCCATACCGGCGAGCACGACGTTGAGAATCGGTTTTTTGGCCTCAAATGATGCCGAAAAGTCGCGCGACAAATACTCCCACTGTTTACTTGCCACTCCGAGTGCGTCGTTAACGTCTTTTTCGTGAATAAACTTTAGGTCATCAAGCATGTGATTTTTAAACTCCTTGTCTTAGCAGTGTCGTCTTTAGGTATATCCTGCGGATATACTTGGCAGTACTCGGAAAATATAAGCGGGCGTTTATTTTCCTCCGTGCTTCTAGTATAGTATAGCGTAAGAATTAACGAGCTGGGGGGCAACATGTTCGGGCACGACGATACGACCAATCAAGACGATACTACTTCGGTAGTACCAACCGAAGAGCAGCAACTGACTGCCCTGCCACCTGCACCCATCGCTCCTAGCTCAGTGACACCAAGCGTCGCACCAGATTTTATTGCTACTGATGCTAACGGTCACCCCGACGAAAGCGCGAGCGCTCCTAGCCTGCCAGGCCACGCCAGTGATCTGCTCGACATCAAACAAGATGCCCTCAAGCAATTATCGCCCCTAGTTGGCCACCTCAACCAAACTCCCGAAGAAAAATTCCGCACAACTATGATGATGATCCAGGCCTCGGACGATCAGTCACTCATCAATCAGGCCTACGACGCCGCCAAAGAAATCACCGATGAAAAGACACGGGCCCAAGCACTGCTCGATATCATCAACGAGATCAATTACTTTACGCAGCAGCACGAAGCCTGAGAACGGCTAGTTTGCCGGGTCTTGAATAGGAGTAGTGTTGGTCTTGTCCGTCGACGGGGTCGCTGCGGGCTTACCAGTCTTGTTTTCAGTTGAATTACTCTGAGGTGACTGCGAAGCACCCTGGTTACGGCCCGAGGAGTTTGACGAAGTCGTGTGATCAACTATTTGCCATACCACTGCACCGATGACGAAGAGCGCCACAACGATAACCACAAGTGGTAGCATGACCTGGCGGTTGCGCCACATGCTTTTCTGGTGAGATTGCATCTGGTAGTAAGGTTGCAATTCCGGTGGAATAATGGGCTGAGCTTGTTGCTGTTTCCTAGAAAATAGTTTCATACATTCTATTTTACTCCTTGAAAACAAATCAGCAAGCATCAGCACTATTCGTTATAGCGCCGCTCACTTATACTAAACCGTAACCATGATTCACTTTCGTCGTCCCCATTTTGCCCGCACGCGCCCATCGTTATCACACGTCAACAGCTTGCTGCTGGTGGCCATTGTGCTCATAAACGGCTACATCATTGCCGCACCGATCGCCCCCGCAATCAGTTTCTGGTGGAGCGAGCACACCCACCACACCTCGCAAAAGCTCTCGCAGCAATTACACGCACCTGCCAGCAAGCCAACTGGCTCTACGCCCGCCCCTCAAGGTAACCGCCTGGTCATTCCCAGCATGCAGCTCGACGCCGAAGTATTCGATGGCACCTCTATCTACACCCTCAATAAAGGCCTCTGGCACCGCCCCAATTCGAGCACCCCTGATAAGGGAGGCAACACCGTTATCGCCGGTCACCGTTTTACCTACACCAACCCGCACGGCATTTTGTATTATCTGGACAAGGTCAGCGTTGGCGACGAATTAGGCGTCTACTGGAATAACACACGCTATCTCTACAAGGTGAGTGAGGTCAAAGTAGTCGAACCGACAGCCGTACAAATCGAAGACAATACTGCCGACGCCCGCCTGACCATCTACACCTGTACGCCATTGTGGTCGCCGCACCAACGATTAGTCGTCATCGCCAAATTGGAGTCAAAATCATGAGTGAACGCATTAAATTCTGTTTGCTGCTGGGGCTACTGGCGGCCAGCGTTGCCCTGCTGCTCGTTTTACAGCACGGCACAAATGCGCCGAATTTATTTCAGTAAGCGTCTTTAGGCGTCTGTTGTGGTGTCGGTATTTTTTGCTGGTCGACGCCAAAACCGAATGATCACCGCCACTAGCAACACGAGGCACGCGATTGTCACGAAGCTGGCAATGGCGATACCCGTGTTACTCAACCCGCCGCCCGCCGCGGCGCCCGTTGTTGTCTGGGTGGTCGAACCGCCGTATGTCGAAGTATCGTAGGGATTACTTCCATACGCTGCTGCAAAAATTGTGAGTAAAAGAGTGTGCATAATTGTGTATAACTACTGTTAGAATTATTACGCTTATGATACCATGCAATTGGTGATAGTAAACCATAATTAATAATGTAGCGGGGTAAGGAAATGTTTACTCAATTTGCACTCTTGGACTTCGGTGCTCCAGAGTTGCTCATCATCTTAGCAATCGTTCTTTTGTTGTTCGGCGGCAAGAAATTACCACAACTTTCAAAGAGTGTTGGTGAATCTATGCGCGAACTACGAAAAGGATTGAGCGACTCAGGAGATGGCAAAAAGACACACAACGAAGACAAGCAAGAACAGGTCTAATCAGGTCGCGTCCCCTAAGACGCTCCCTTTTATAGAGCATCTTCACGAACTTAGACGGCGACTATTCATTGTCGCCGTTTCTATTGGAATCGGAAGTAGTCTTGCATACGCTGTGGAACACCACATCGTAGACTGGTTGCTGCAACCAGCTCATGGCGAAAAATTTATCTATACAGCCGTGGGTGGGGGCATCGACTTTCTTTTTCGTGTCTGTCTGTACACCGGTATTCTTTTCAGTATTCCGGTGATTTTATACCAAGTATTGCGTTATCTGCAGCCATTGCTGCGCCAGCACTCACTCCGGTTTATCTTCCTTATGAGTGGCACTTCGGCCCTTCTGGCTATTGCTGGTGTCGCATTCGGATATTACTTGGGGTTACCGTCGGCCCTGCAGTTCCTCCTCCACCAGTTTGGCGCCGAAAATATTTCGGCCTTAATTACTATTCAATCCTACTTATCATTTGTAATCTTGTACCTCGTGGGTTCTTCTCTTTTATTCCAGGTGCCACTGATTTTGTTTATCATTAACCGCATTAAACCGCTCAAAATCAAACCCTTGCTCAAATACGAACGTTGGGTAATCCTTATATCGTTCATTATCGGTGCCATGATTAACCCCTCGCCTCGTATTTACGACATGACTATCCTGGCGGTGCCGATGATCCTAAGCTATCAGATAGGTATACTGTTGGTCTGGCTGACCAACCGAAAGCACTTCAAGCCCAAGCACATCCAGACACTTCTCGAAAAAGACGAAGCGGCACGCGCCGAACGCCTCGAAAAGCTCGCAAAAGCCAAACGCGGCGCAGTAATTACCGGCCCAACCCCCAAGCTCGCGCCAGTACCCGAGGGGGCTCTGGCAGCCATCAAGCCAGTCTATGCTGCCAGCCCGCGTCGCTCAGCCACTGCCGATATCATGCCAATGGCTGCTATCAGTGAACTCCGTTCTCAAAAATACGCCAATGCCTATATCGATATGCGCCCAGCTCGTCGTGTTGTCGACATTATGAGTATGGAATAAATCACATTGACCTCGCTTATGCTTGCGCTATAATAGAGGCACAACTAAAAAAATAAAAACAGTTACAAAAAAGAAAGGGTCATTATGACCACGCAAGCGAACGCCCTCTTACAAAAAGAGATGACACGTAAAGAGTTCCTGACAACGCTCGGCCTTGCCAGCGCATCGATACTTGGCTTTTCGAGCATTATCAAACTCCTTACCGGCAAATCTTTGCACGGACAATTAGGTACCCCCGTCAGAAACCCCTACGGTTACGGGGGCAGCTCCTACGGCCGATAAACAGCCTTCTTCTCGAGAAACCAAAGTCGCCCCTGTGACCTCAAATTAAGCAAAAATACACTCGGATTAACTCCGAGTGTATTTTTCCTATTCAGGAAAGAGCAGCCAGAGAAAATGTCATTCATTTTCCCTGCGCGATGAGAGAACCTATCTCGGTTCTCTCATTACCCTTTTACATCATCCCGCCCATGCCGCCACCCATACCAGCATCTGCCTTTTCTTCCTGAGGGATTTCGACGACGAGTGCGCCCATAGTCATAGCCGTACCAGCTATCGATACAGCATTCTGGATGGCTTCTTTGGTCACGCGAGCTGGGTCGATAACGCCCGCAGCCTTAAGGTCTACGAGTTTGGTCGGCGCATTAACATCGACACCCTGCCCTGGCTTGCCGGCACGTACCTGTGGCAGCCACTCGTCGGCGTTGAGTCCGGCGTTGGTCAGCAAGATACGGAATGGCTGTTCCAGCGCTTTTTTAAGGAGCTGGGTACCCGCAACATATGCATCGTCACCTTTAGCGTCGAGACCATCGGCGAGATTGATGAGTGTTACCCCACCACCGGCCACGATACCTTCGTCGAGCGCTGCTTTGACGGCAGCAACAGCATCGTCGACACGGAATTTCTTCTCTTCGATTTCGGTTTCGGTAGCGCCACCAACTTTGATGACGGCAACTTTGCCGTTCAAAGCAGCCCGGCGTTTCTCGAAGTTTTCTTTGTCATATTCGCTCGATGCGGCCTCGATTTGGCCATTGATCTGTTTGATACGCGCTGCGATTTCGGCTGGCGTTCCGCCACCTTCGATGATAGTCGTCTCGTCTTTGGTAACAATGACCTTGCGAGCACTACCGACGACATCGAGTTCGACATTGTCGAAGTTCATGCCACGGTCTTCGGTAATTACTTCGGCACCGGTGAGAATTGCAATGTCGTTAAGGATTTCTTTGCGACGATCGCCAAAGGCAGGCGCTTTAATGGCAACGGTATTAAACACACCCTTCAGGCGGTTCAGGATCAAGTTGCCCAAGGCATCGCCTTCGACATCTTCGGCGATTAGAATCAGATCCTTCTTACCAGACTGGGCGATTTTCTCGAGTAATGGCAAGAACTCCTGGATAGAGGTAATCTTCTTGTCAGTGATGACAACGGCTGGCTTGTTATAAACCGCCTCCATACGGGTCGTATCAGTCACCATGTAGGGACTGACAAAGCCACGATCGAAGGTAAAGCCTTCGACAACTTCGCTTTCCAGAGCCAGACCTTGGCCTTCTTCGACCGTTACGACACCGTCTTTACCGACTTTTTCGATGACATCAGCGATGAGCTCACCGATAACTGAATCGCCAGCCGAAATGGTTGCGACTTCGGCGACACGACCCTTTTTACCTTGCACATCTTCGGCAAAGTTAGCGAGCTCACCGATAATCGTCTGCGCGCCGCCATCGAGGCCCTTGCGCAGCAACATTGGGTTGTGGCCGGCAGCAATCAATTTGTTGGCTTCGTTCAAGATGTGGTACGTCAACACGGTCACAGTAGTCGTACCGTCACCAGCCACGTCGTTCATCTTATTAGCTGCTTGTTTGATAAGTTCGGCACCAACTTTGTAGCCTAATGTTTCGTCGTCAACATCAGCGATTTCGACACCTTTAGCTACCGTTACGCCATCGTGAGTGACCGTTGGGTTGCCATAGCTCTTGCTAATAACAACATTGCGACCCTTTGGCCCCATGGTAGTTTTAACTGCGTTATACAGCACCTCGGCACCGGCTAGTACGCGGCGGCGCGCGTCGTCATCATAAAATACTTTCTTTGCCATCTATAAACTCCTATTTTACTGTCGCAATGACATCTTCTTCTTTAACGAGGATAAAGTCATCCTTGCCGACCTTAACTTCGGTCGTAGTAAACGATTTATGTATAATCCGGTCGCCGGGTTTAACGGTTTTTACGTCTTTACCAACGGCAACAACTTTAACGGTCTTGGGCTTTTCCTGGGCACTGGCCGACAGGTATAGACCACTGGCGGTCTTGGTCTCGGCTTCCTCGGCTTGGCCTAACACATAGTCAGCAAGCGGCGTAATCGCATTACTCATAAACATTCTCCTCTTTACATCTTATGTTAGCACTTAACAGTCGAGAGTGCTAACTATCAGTATCCATAATAGTAAGGGTTCGGGAACACGTCAAGACCCCTGGGCAAAGGCGCAAAAAAAGACTCCTATTCGGAGCCTGCAATCATGCCAAAAGTGTGTGAGATGAGATTGTGAGAATAGGAGGCTTGGCGAGGGGTTCGGATGGCTTGAAGGCCACATGTGCAACTTCGCACCATCCGAACCCCCCAAGCTTGAAGGCGACTATTCAGTCGTCGAGGTCAGCGGGGTCGAAAACCTCACTGAGCTGGCCCAGCCGCAGACGACGAGCACCGCGCGCACGCCTGTCAGGCAGGTGGTCGTGCTCACCGCCGATGGGCCGGTGTGTACCGCTGCGAGGGGTGTGTGCGAAGTTCTTCCCACGGTTCGTCGGCATCTTGGACTCGTCGGTGCGCATGAGGGGCAGGGCCATCTCGAGTCGTTCTGCCTGAACGGCGGCGAGGTACTGCTCGTTTGCCTCAGCGGCGGCATCCTGGGCAGCCAGCTGGTGCGACCACTCGATTGTGGCCTCGCGGACTGCGAAGGGGTTGGTGGGCATGGTCGGAAACAAGTTCAAGTTCACGTGCTCTCTCCAATACAACATACAGCCGGTTTTGGTAGAAACTACCTCAGCTTCCCTCGATGGAAACAAGCAATGCCCTCAAAAAAGGCATCAGTTGTTTCCATCGAGCAATTCTCACAATCTCATAATGTGCTTGTTTCCGAACCAGATAGGCTCCAGGAAACAAAAAAATAATTCCTGTACGTATAAGCATTAATAACACCCTGCGTCAGTGAATTATTTCACTAGTATACGCCTCAAAAATATAAATGCAACACCATTTTTAAGCGTTTTGGTCAACATGCATAAATGGAGCATATTTTTGTTATACTTAAGCCTAATGTCACCTACTATTAATCGCACGGTACTGATGTCGGGCGTCGACTATTTCGACGACCAACAGGCCATTAATCCGTTCATGAACAAGGCCGTGGTTATCGACCGCGATGCCGCCAAGCGCGAGCATACCCTCATCAAAGAAGCCCTGCAGGAGACCGGCGTAAAGGTTATTCAGATCAGCGCACCAAAAGATTGCCAAGACGGCGTCTACACAGCCAACTGGGGGCTCGTACGCGGCAATAAAGCTGTTATGAGCCGTTTGCCGAATGCTCGAAAAGGCGAAGAGCCTTATGCTGCCGAGGTATTACGAGATTTAGGCAAAGAAGTTATCGTTCTCCCCGATAATTTTAAGAAATTCAGTGGCCAGGGCGATTCCCTCCCCTGCGGCAACTATCTGTTTGCTGGCAGCAGTTACCGTTCCGATCCCGATGCACAGGCGTTTGTCGCCAAGACCCTGGGCTACGAGCTCATCCAACTGCGCGCAATTCCCTTCCGGTCGTTCTTTGGCTATCACAACAACCGCTTCGGTTGGCCAGCGATAAACCAATCATCTGGCTGGCGGGACAGCTTTTATTACGATATTGACCTTGCTCTCTCTGTTTTGAAAGGTCCGACCGAAACAACCAAAGGCCTCATTGCCTGGTGTCCAGCCGCATTCACACCGAAGAGTCGGCGTAAAATCCGTTCGCTGACCGATGTTGATAAAATTGAGGTGTCTGCCCAGGAAGCCACCAAAGCCTTCGCCTGCAACCTGGTTTCCACCGGTACACACGTCATCATGAATGCTGGCGCTACCAACTTCGCTTCTGCCCTCAAAAAGCATGGCCTTAAACCGATTCTGCTTTCTAACCCCGAACTTGGTAAGGGCGGCGGCTCCATCCGCTGTACCACCCTCACTCTCGACAACGTCTAAGGGTTAACCGGAAGATTACGTAAAGTAACTGCTTCTTTTTTCTGAGTAAGGAGTGGCGCCTCTCGGATTCCGGTTACCTGCCCTGCAAATTCAAAATCTTTGACGTTCACGCTACCGTTCTGGTTAAAGCGTAATTGTTGCCAGCCGTAAGGATATGCCTGCTTATCGGGACCAATCTTATAGCTAAGTATCGTGATGTCGGCTGGATTAGAGAGCGGTCCGATGGCTATGGCCTCTTGCGCACCGCCTGTCGTGCCGTTCGTAAATCGATACACGGCCGTACCGTCAGCATTATTTTGTAGTTCTGGCCCAAACTGCGCATGCATATGACCCGAAATGGTCATATCTACACACCCACGAGCAGCGACTTCGTCCAAGGCACGAGGATCATGTGTGACAGCAATATCAATGCCAGCTTCGTCGCTGCAGGCAGCATCCGCCAGGATTGTGCCTAGTTCGGGGATAGTCTGCTCGCCGTGCCTGATTGCCATTCCAAGGTCACTATGACGCGGATCGGCACCACCGATAAAACGAATGCCCGCCACGGTTACCGGCTTTTCACTATCGAGCGATGTAAATCCCCCCTTTACCAGCTGCTTGTTGGTATAAGATGAATCGTGGTTGCCGAGTACGACCAGGCGATTTTTTACAGACTTCGTCGCGTCTAACAAGGAGTTAATGCTAAATGACTCGGCGGCTTCACCAGAACTGGTATCATCGCCGGCATCGATCAAAATATCGGGTTTGGCGACCTGTATGGCACTTTTTATCAGCGCATCCATACTGACGTTGTCGTGACGATCACTGACGACGAGTATTCTTATTTCCTCGTTTTCCTTCTTGGGTATTCGGTAGCTCTGGTCTTCGAAGGCCTGCAGCATGCTTTCGTAGTACGTTTTTGAGGTAATAAACTTCTCTTTTACTAGTGGCCAGCCAGCGGTGATGCCTGCTTTAAGCCCAGAACCACGAATTTCGACCGTTTGAATCTCTTTTGGAAAGAGTTTTATGTCGTCCCTTGGCACAGACGAGGCCAACGACTCCCAGGCATCCGGAGTATATGACACCGTATCGTTTAGCGCTGCCGTGCTGGCACCAGTTGCAGCCCCTAGCGCAATCACCGCTCCAAGAGTCTTACCCCTTTTGCCCATCGCGAATTGCTCTTTGTTACGACGATAAAACCCGATTCCTGCGGCTGCAGCAAATACGAGCGCTTCGCCACCCATAATTCCACCCACTACATTTTTCTCTATCGCAGAGGTGACTGCATCCTGTAAATATGCCACTTCACCGTCAGGGTGCTGAAGCAGTTCAATGTATTGATCAAGTAGTTGCTTCCCCGTTGCCGACGTTTCCTTTACCTCAGCATTAAAGCCGATGCCGAGTGGCGTATCGAGCGGCATACGCAGTGCGCCAGCCGGCCCCATATCCAACGTGGCGTGCCCGTCAAAGTTCACCTGCATTTCGGCCCGATGCGGCCCAATGCGACCGTCAAAGGTCTCATGCTGCACCGCCTGCGATGCCCCCAACAAGCCCACAGCAGCACCGAGAGCAAATTTGCCCGCTAGACGTGCTTGCTTCGCCCCAAAAGATAGCCGTCGCGATTGTTCGTTCGTTTCGGTAACAGATTGATTAATAGCAGCGGCGTCCTCGTGAGAGGCGTCGATATCTTCAATGGACATCGTCATACTTCACCCTTATAACACAATACTACTACTTTTATGTCAAAAGGCAAATGCGATTATGCTCGTGCTTTGGCAGCGGCATGTGCCGTGCCGATTTCGTCCCAGTCGTGCTCGCCGTCGGCGCGTTCGATGGTCTTTTCGTGGCCCTTGCCCAGCAGTAGCACCGTGTCACCCTTGGTGGCCCGGTTAATAGCAAACGTAATTGCCTCGGTTCGGTCGAGTACCAGGAACAAGTTTTGGTCGCGGACTTTGCCTGCTTCTTCGGCCCCACCAGCAATCTGATTCATGATGCCAACACCGTCGATATCGCGATCATCTTCTTCGGTCACAATAACCTCATCGGCGTATTCCCCGGCCAATTTTCCCTGCACTGCCCGTTTTGCCTCATCTCGACGCCCCGCACTGCCGAACATAACGATAAGTTTACCCTTTACGACGGGGCGCAAATCTTTAAATAACTTCTCGAAACTATCAGGAGTATGCGCATAGTCGACGATAACACTAAAGTCCTGCCCCTCGTCGATGTTGGTCATACGCCCCTCTACGCCTTCCAGCGCAGCGATTCCCTGCTCTATCTGCTCATCTGTCAGCCCCAGCGCAATTCCAGTAGCCGCCGCTGCCAATGCGTTGGCAATATTAAAGGTTCCGGGCAAATTAACATGCAGTTTCAGCGTCCTGTCACCCATTTTAGCGATGAAATCGCTGCCGTCGGGGGTGGCGTGTACGTCGGTCGCCTGCAGTTCGCCGTTGACCACGCCATATGTCAGTGCGTGCGGCACCGCCCGTACGAAGTACTGGGCCGACGGGTCGTCGGCGTTTACGATCCCCACCTGCAGCCCTTTTTTGTTCGCGCCAGCGAGTTTGAATAATTTAGCTTTAGCGTCGCGATAACGCTCAAACGTCTTGTGATAATCCAGGTGTTCATGTGTCACGTTGGTCATGACCGCCACACTATATGGGACACCCCACACGCGGTTTTGGGCCAGCGCATGCGATGTCGTTTCCAATACCAACCATTCCGCACCTTGTGCCCGCATCCATTTCAGCCGCTCCATAAGTTCCGGCACGGGTACATTAGTCATATGGTGGATCTGCGGCTTAATATCGTCACCAACCCCGTAAGCTACTGTCGTCATCAGCCCGACTTTATAGCCCGCGTCAACCAGCATCCGGTGGATCAAAAACGAGGTTGACGTCTTGCCGTTCGTCCCTGTTACGCCAATAACTTTCAGACCTTTGCCCGGAAAACCGTTGATCGTGTTCAACAACACCGCTTCCGCCAAGTGCCCATACGGTTCGATAGATTCAAACAGCCCGGTGGGCAGCAACTTTTTCACGCCAGATTTTATACTCATACGCCTAAGTATACAAAAAGAGCGGCACAATTGGCCGCTCTTTATGCATTGTAAACATATTTAAAGCTTGATCTTGGTGCCAACATCCAAACCACGTGCCTGTGCTTCATTGATGTGGTTGAGTTTCATGACACGATGCATTTCTTCAGTTACCTGGGCATTATTTGGGTGTCGGTTGCCGTGCAACATCAAGTTCTCTTTGCTTTCTCCCCAGATCGTATCACCAGAGTGAAGTTTGATGGTGTGAGCCTTTTCAATCGCAGCGCCGGTATTCATATCCCCAAGAGGCTTCTGTTGTAATTCATCGAGTGCGGCCTTTTTGGCAGCAACATCGTGTGGTTTGTTTTGCATGAGTTCCTGTAAACGGTTACCGGATACCGAAGTACCATTCTTGGTAGCAACATATGCGATACCAAGACCGGCAAGTGCGGTCGCACCAGCAATCACAGCCAGAGTTATCTTACGACGTTTACCCTTTTCAACATCTTGGTAGTATTCAAGACCCTTAGCGATGCGCGAGCCTACAACACTCATGCCAGTTGTTGCTGCAGCTGCAGCGCGGTGGCCAAGATCTTTAGCCAAACGACGTTTGCGTGTATCGACAGTGGTGACTTGTTCCGCCTCTTGGGCCTCAATAATTTTGGCGGTTTTGATAATGGTGCGTTTTTCTTTATTGCTACGCGTATTCCAGTCGTCTGGGTTGCCATAGCTTTCGGGCATCTCAAGGTTCTTTGCCTTCTTGTTCTTGGCTACCGAGCTAGCGGTACCTGCTTCGCGCTGATCAAGACCATCACGAATCACATCCTGTTGGGACTCAATAACATCAAGCTCATGTGTGGTCATAAATCGGCCTTTGATATTACGAGTCGCGTTATTTTTGCCTTTGGATACACCACTCTCGTAGCGAGCACGACCACTTTTGTCGAGAGTAATTAGATCGCTAATACCATCACGACGATGCGTGTTGCCCCTGCCAGTTTTGGCTTCATCAATGTTATCCGTATCTTTAAGTTCTGCGGCTGCAAGGCTAGTCGCGGGCCGTGTTGCACGGCGACTTTTACCTTCTGAACCTGTGCCGCTAGTAACCGTACCACCACTCTCAGTAGGGGTGGCTTTTTCGGTGATCGTAATCATGCCGTCGCCTGTTGCATACGGCGACTTGCCTGTATCACGCACAACACGACGGCCTGTAGAAGCATTTTGTGCTTCAGGTTCCACATACTCGCCATATTTCTCAACGATAGCATTATGTAGCTCCAGGCGCTTGCTAGCCTGTGCGCGCAAACGACTAACCTTTTCAGCAGTCGTGTCGGTACCGTCTTCGCTGCTTAACGTTTCCATCAAACTCAGCATGCGTGGTGGTAACAGTATGGATTTACTAGCACGTGTACCTCGCACTGCCTGCCAATCTGCTCGCTCTTCTTTAGTAAGGCGCCAGTTATTAATACCAAGGTTTGCTACCTCATCTAGGTCATCGATGAAATCTGGGCCAATCTTTTCCTTAATCTCAGGGTGAGCAGCGACTTCAGCCTGGGTTGCACCATTATATTTCGAAAGCGTATCTACCAACTTTTCGGCAGCTTCCAGAGAAACTGGAACCTGTTTAATCGTAATATTGTCTACAATTGTCGCGATTCTTTCTCCGCGCTCACCATATTCAATGTCACTGATGCGTGCATTTACTTCTGTGTTGGTGAGGTTGTGGTTGGTTTCGATGCTCATGTGATGATTTCCTGATTACAATATTGTTTGTTTTGTGTTTTGATAGGCTTACTTTAGCAAAATGCTTGTGTTTTGTCAATAGTATTGTAACTATTTTGCTATTTTGGCAACTAAGCATGTCTGTAGCCATGCTATCCTAGTAGTAATGAAGATTTTGGGCATTGAGACTAGTTGCGACGAGACAGCTGCGGCCGTTGTCGAGGACGGCTATAAGCTGCTGTCCAACGCCGTTGCCAGCAGCATGGATTTGCACGCCCAATATGGAGGGGTGGTGCCAGAAATTGCCGCTCGAAGCCACATCGAAGCCATGACCCCTACTATCCAACAGGCACTCGATGACGCTGACTGCACCTGGGATGACATTGATGGCATAGCCGTCACCTACGGTGCTGGTCTGGGTGGCAGCTTACTTATCGGTGTCCTGGCGGCGCGCACCCTGGCGATTACCTATAGCAAACCCCTCTACGCCTGTAACCATGTGGAGGGGCATGTCTACGCCAACTTTATTACCGCGACTTCCCTGCCCGGCTATGTTCCACGTGAAACCGCTCCTGCCTTTCCTATGTTGGCCATCATCGTATCTGGCGGTCACAGCCAACTAGCGCTGTTTCGTGATCACTTCGACTACACTCTACTGGGACAAACCCAAGATGACGCCATTGGCGAGGCGTTCGATAAAGTCGCGAAGATTATCGGTCTCCCCTACCCTGGCGGCCCCAGTGTCGGAAAAAAAGCTGCTGAGGGCAATGCATTCAAGTATCAATTGCCCAAGGCTAAGCTCGATGGCAAATACGACTTTAGTTTTTCTGGCCTTAAAACAGCCGTTTTGCGGTTAGCACAAGCGGAAATCGGGGAAGATTACACTTTCCCCTCCACAAAGCTGTCTGGGCGCCTCTCTGAGGCTCAGAAAGCCGATATTGCAGCCAGCTTCCAGCGGATTGCTGTCGAAACAATAGTCGATAAGGCCAAACTCGCTTACGAAGAGTACGGCCCGGCAAGCGTCGTGATTGCCGGCGGCGTGGCAGCCAGCCCGGAACTCCGCCGACAACTGACAGCCGCTCTGCCCCTATCTATCGAGTTTCCCGATCTTAAGCTCTGTACCGACAACGGCGCTATGATTGCCACACTTGGTTGCTTTAAGGCCAGTCTTGGCCAGCCAACTGCCGACCCCTACACCCTCGACATCGCCCCTAACCTTTCCATGTAACCGTTTACGCTTTCGGCAAAATTACAGAGGTGGTATGATAGAGTTCATATGAACTTACCCAAAAACTACGACCCAAAAGCTTACGAAGCTGACATCTACGCCCTCTGGGAGAAATCAGAGGCATTCAAGCCCTCTGGCCAGGGTGAGCCCTACTCTATCGTCGTGCCACCGCCCAATGCCAATGGCAATTTACACATCGGTCACGCGCTGACGCTGGGCCTCCAAGACATCGCTGTCCGTTATCATCGGTCAAAAGGAGATAATGCCCTGCTCCTCCCGGGTGCTGACCATGCCGGTTTTGAAACCCAAGTAGTCTACGAAAAGGAGCTGGCTAAACAGGGGAAAAGCCGCTTCGACCTTTCACGTGAACAGCTCTACGACGAGATTTTTGAATTCGTGCAAGGTAACCGTAGTAACTTCGAAACCCAGATGCGTCGTATCGGGGCAGGGGTGGACTGGGGTCGTTTTACCTTCACACTCGACGAGAAAGTCGTTAAGCAGGCCTACGCCACCTTTAAGAAGATGTGGGATGAAGGGCTTATATACAGGGGTGAACGTCTCGTTAACTTCTGCACCTTCCATGGCACCGCATTTGCCGATGTCGAAGTAGTACATAAGCTCGAGAATGGGCATCTGTGGCACCTCGAATACCCACTTGTGAACGGGGAAGGGAGCATTATAGTAGCCACTACCCGACCAGAAACCATGCTCGGCGATACTGCCGTTGCCGTTCATCCTGACGACGCCCGATACAAGCATCTGATAGGCAAAACGGTCAAACTACCCCTGACGCACCGCGAAATCCCGGTAATTGCCGACGAGTTCGTAGACCGAGAATTCGGTACAGGCGCGGTCAAAATAACTCCCGCTCATGACCCGAACGATTTCGAGGTAGGCAAGCGCCATGACTTGCCGTTCATCAATGTTATCGACCACCAGGGGAAAATTACTCACGAAGTTCCGGAAGTCTACCGTGGCTTATCCGTAGATGATGCGCGTAAGCAGGTCGTACATGACCTAGAAGAGCAGGGGATTATCGTTAAGATCGTCGACCACGAGCACAACGTCGGTCACTGTTACAAGTGTGACACCGTGATTCAACCCTTGTTACGCGACCAATGGTTCGTCGACATGCAACCGCTCGCCAAAGAAGCCATCAAAACGCTAAAAGACAAGAAGGTTGCGTTCTATCCAGAAGGGAAGCAGGGGCAGCTCAGCGCCTACCTCGAACAGCTACACGACTGGAATATTAGCCGGCAGATTGCCTGGGGAATTCCGATCCCAGCATTCCAGAACATCGATGAGCCCGACGATTGGATCTATGATGAACGGGTAACCGAGGAATTTATCGAGAAAGACGGCAAAACCTACCGCCGTGACCCTGATGTCTTCGACACTTGGTTTAGTAGTAGTTCGTGGCCCTATGCCACGCTCAACTATCCTGATGGTGATGATTTCAAGCAGTTTTACCCCTTAAGTCTCATGGAAACAGGCGGAGAAATCCTCTATCCGTGGGTATCGCGCATGCTGATGCTCGGCCTGTACGTAACGGGGAAGATCCCGTTCAAAGCGGTCTACATCCATGGGTACGTCATGGCCGAAGATGGTGCCAAGATGAGTAAATCGCTCGGCAATGTCATAAACCCCATCGACGTTATCGACCAGTACGGCTCGGACGCATTGCGCATGGGTATTGTCGCGGGGCGTGCACCAGCAGTTAACCGCGGCTACGACCACCGTAAGGTAGAAGAAGCCCGTAACTTTGCCAACAAGCTTTGGAACGTTGCTCGCTTTATAGAGGGGCTTGAAGGTGCCGACCTGGACCACCATACTGCCAAGCCTATAAGCGCTGCGGATCACTGGATATTGACGAAGTTACAACAATTAGAACAGGGGCTCGCGGGTGATTTAGACAGTTATCGCTTCGCTGAGGGCTACGACAAACTCTACCACTTTGTGTGGGATGAACTGGCCGACTGGTACCTAGAAGCATCGAAGGAAACACCGAATGTGGCGCTGCTGCGCCGCGTTCTGGCGGATGTCCTGACGTTATTGCACCCCTACGCGCCGTTTGTAACCGAAACAATTTGGCAAACCCTGGGCTGGGAAAAAGATAGTCTGCTGGCAACACGCCAGTGGCCGACAATCTTGAAGGCGAGCAACAAGCATGCGGCTGACTTTGAAGAAATCAAGAACATCGTGAGCGAGAGTAGGTATATCATCAAAACCCTGCATGCCAGCGAAGTAACGATGTATTACACCGATGTTGCGTTCCTCAAAGAAAACGCTCCGACCATTAAACGGATGGCACGCCTGCAAGATGTGACCGAAGTCCGCGATGGCACCGGCATCTACCTAACCCAGACTAAGCACCGCTGTTGGCTCGATATTGATATCGCCACGGCCCAGCATTACGGGGAAGAAATTGCCGCTAAACAGGCGACAGTCGAGAAATCCATCGCGCAGCTCTCGGCACGTCTTGAGAATAAAGCCTACATCGACCAAGCACCGAAACATCTGGTAGAACAGACCGAGCAGTTACTCGAGGAAGCCAAAGTCCAGCTCGAGAGCCTCAAAGAGGAGGCCAAGCGCTTCGCACCAACTGCCTAAGTAGTAGGCGGAACATTGGGTTCTAAGGCCGTACGAGCCCGTGCAACCGATTCTTCGGGGCGATAGCCATCAAACAACAGGACGTGCCAGCCTCGGCGCTCAGCAGCCTGTAAATTGGCGTGCGTGTCGTCGATAAGCAGTATCTCGGAAGCCGAAACGCCAGAGCGCTCGGTCGCGAGGTCAAAAATAGCTTCTTCGGGCTTAATCAGTCCAACCTCGGAGGAATCAATAACCGCGTGATAATTGAGGTCAGGGATCATGCCGCGATTCTTCATTGCCGAGAGCAGGCCAGGCATAATGTTAGTCAGCAGACCAATCTGGTAGCGCTCGTAGGCCCACTTGAGCAGTTCATGCATCGGTTCGACGATATCAATAGCATCAAGGTAGTATTTTTGCCAGTCAAACGAGGCCAAATGCAGTCGCTCGGCCATGGCGTCGTTAAAGTCCGACATGCTCATGGTGCCGCGGCAAGCTTCATCGTTGAAGCGCCAATAGGCAGTCTCGACGACATCAACAGGGAGGTTGGTGTCGGCAGCAATCTGCGTCAGCGCCCGCTGGCCGGCCTGAATCAGACAGCCGTTGATATCAAAATATACGAAACGCACTCCACTCTGGGTAACCAGACGTGGAATTTGGGCGGGCAGGGGAGTGCCCATCAGTTCGTCGAGGGTGGTACCGAGGGCGATAGCAATGCTCTGAATGGTAAAAATTGACGGTGCCTTGATAGCACCACGCTCAATTTTTGCGAGGGTAGAGTAACTAAGGCCGGCCTTCTGGCATAAACTCTGCTGCGTGAAGCCGGCGCCCTTGCGCACCTCTTGCAATCGCTTGCCTAGCCACTTCTCGTCCCGAACGAGACCACCACTTTCCATAGCCGTATCATACCAATTTGCCTCCCAAAAAGGAAGGTACTTCTAGTACGAAAAGGCCACTATCCGATATTAAGTACGAACTTGAGAAGCGTAAAGACGAATAAGAAGATAAGCACCGCTGCAACCCCGGCGCCGATAAAGGCGCCTTGCTGATTACCACCACCGGTGCGGCGACCAAGCTTGGTGTAAATCCAGGTACCGGCACCGGCCGCAAAGAGCAGGGAAATTAAGAATGCTGACATACCTGTGTATTGTACCTTAAAGCGCGAGCTTTTTGGCTATTTCTGCCAAGGCCGTATGGTCGGGTTCGGCCGACATATCCGGCAATGGAGCGTATTCATTAGCACTCGAGAAGGGGATGAGGTGCACATGAGCATGCGGCACATCTGTTCCGATGACTTTGACACCGACATATGGGACGTCAAGACGCTCACGAAGGTGCACGCCAAGCTTTTTGACCGTTGTCATCACTGCTTTATAATCCTCATCTGTCAGATCCCACAAAAATTCGACCTGTTTTTTGGGTATAACGAGCGTGTGGCCCTCGGTAGAAGGGTGGATATCGAGAAAAGCGAATGTTTTTTTGTCTTCATATATCTTGTGACAAGGGATTTCGCCCTTAATAATCTTGGTAAAAATCGAGTCTTGCATATATTTATTGTAGCAAGGGGCTACTTAAAGAACCTATGGATAGCCAATTGGCTCACTTGTGTGACATTCGAAGGAAGTTGACCGGATGGCCACCATCGGAGATCGCTACTTTCGGCATCAGCAACCCTACCTTCTCCTTCGTAAGCTTGAGCACGGGTGACAAAGGTGAGGGATCGCCCACCTTTACGCGGACCGTCGTTAATACTATGCGCCTCAACAAGTAATGGCTCACTCATTTCAGCAACTTTTACATCTGTCTCTTCGCGAACTTCGCGTTTGATTGCCTGGTTAATTTCTTCGGCATAAAAACCGTGGTCATCTACTTCAATCTTCCCGCCCGGGAGCTCCCATTGACCGGGATTATTATTTGAGGTATCGCTGCGACGGACCATCAAAATCTCACCCTGCTCATTTGCGATGAGGCAGCGACCAGATGGAATATGCGGAAAGTTGTTTTGATTTTGCATAAGCGTTATTTTATTGTATGGCTG
>JBDSPW010000029.1:0-17203 GCA_039930145.1 Saccharimonadales bacterium (SeqCode)
CCCTTCTTGACGCCTGCACCCTATCGTGGTACTATTTGTGAGCCATATCACGTTCGTACGACCGCTGACTTCTTGAGCCAACTCCGTGGAGACAATGTGGAAGCGCTTGCAAAAGCGACCACTTGGAATGCCCAACAGCTGTTCAACGTGAACTAAACGGCCCCGCAAGAGAAACGTTATGATAAATCAGAACAACCTCAGTTTTGAAAAGAACACACCGAAGAATGATATCGACGGTGTCTTGCAGGCCTACCTTTTTGCTACCCACGCCGCTGTTGCCGGCACTGCCCGAGTGCTTTGGCCTATCGTCGAAGCCGAAAATCGCCGCCAGACTCACGAGCGAGAGATGAAACCTACTAATCCTGCTCCTGAGGTTGCTTCTGCGCCTATTCGACCAACTGCAACTGAAATGCTGGCACAAGTTGCCACAAACCCTCGCGAGCAGCAAACGGTCGTTGATGTACAAAATATATTAGCTGAATCAACGGATACAGAGACCATGGCAACACAGCAACGCAATGCCATCGATGCTATCCATGCCGAAATAGAAGCCGAGCGGCTCAATCAAGGAGATTTTGACCGTGCTGCTTAATTTTTCAGCTGCTGCCAAGGCTCGCAAAGAAGAAGAGCGCCGCGCCAACATTAACCGCGCACTGCTGCACTACGTTGCTCGTATTGGCGGGGAAGTCTTTGGCCCTATCCCCGAAGGCGTCCGCCGCGAATTCTTCTGCCTGGACGAGCACACTTGGGTGTGGCACGAAGAATGGACCGACACCAGCAACAAGCACCAAGCTATGACAACTCGTTACGACGTGCGTCCTAACGGTGTCGTCAAGTCGCAGGGTGGTAACTCGTACCAATCACTCAGTCCTCGTGAAGCCGTTAACTTATACAACGCCATCCACACTTACGAACAGCGCGTCAGTGGCGAGCTGAACCGTCTGCTCCAGACTGCCTAGGCGCTAGAGTATGATGAGGAGAGCTATGTCTACGCAACCTCTTTATTTTGATTATGCTGCTGCGACCCCAATGGACCCGCGGGTACTACAGGTCATGCAGCCGTATTTTTCGGAGCAGTTTTATAACCCTTCGGCGCTGTATTCGGCGGCTAGAAATGTGAGTAAAGACATCACCGCAGCTCGAGCAAGTGTGGCAGCTGTCCTGGGTGCTCGCCCCAGTGAAATTATTTTTACTGCCGGTGGAACAGAAGCCAACAATATGGCAATCCACGGTGTTATGGCTGCCCATCCGGGCAAAAATATGATCATGAGCAGCATCGAACACGATTCGATTTTAGAACCGGCCAAAATGTACAATGCCACCGAAGTACCAGTGCAACAGGATGGTCGCATAACCCTTGATGCGATTGAACAGGCGATTACCGATGACACCGTGCTGGTGAGCGTGCAATATGCCAACAACGAAATCGGCACGGTGCAGCCAATCCGCGACGTTGGAACCCTTATCAAAAATACTCGCAAAGCTCGTCGCCAGGCTGGTAACGATACGCCGCTGTATTTTCATGTTGACGCCTGCCAAGCAACACCTTATCTCGACCTGCATGTCGCCCGGCTTGGTGTCGATCTTATGACACTTAACGGTGGTAAAATGTACGGCCCCAAGCAGAGCGGGGTGTTGTATGTGGCTGGTGGTTTGAGTCTGAAGCCGCTTATTTCTGGAGGTGGCCAAGAACGCAATATTCGTAGTGGCACGGAAAACGTCGCCGCTATTATTGGTTTTGCAAAAGCTCTAGAGCTGGTGCAGGCTGACCGCAAAGCCGAATCCGAGCGACTTTCGAAATTACGTGACCGCTGTACGGCAGCGTTACAAGCAAAAATACCTGGTATTGAAATCACGGGTTCACATAAGTTCCGCTTACCAAACAATGTCCACATAACTATCCCTGGCAAAGATAACGAGCGCCTGCTGGTCCAGCTGGACGAAGCCGGCATTCTGGCGGCAGCTGGTTCGGCCTGCAGCGCCAGTAGCGAAGAACCATCTCACGTACTGCTGGCACTTGGCATGTCCGAAGATCAAGCACGATCCTCACTCCGGTTTAGTTTTGGCCACGATACTGATGCAGCCGCGATCGACAAGCTGGTCGCTACGCTGGCCGAACTCCTTGCGTGAGCAAGCAAAAGCGGTATACTTTTAAGCAACATGGTACGTAGCAAAAATCTTGGGTATGGGCGTTTTTTGAGGACAGGTGCACTACTGCTCGTGGCGGCATTGCTGTTTTCGTCCGCAACAGTCCTGGCGGCCACGACGAGCAAGAGTACCAGCTCGAGCCCGGTAACGCAGTCCGTTACCCAGGCCTACGGGTCTGATACGGCGCTGCAAAAGGGCATGATTGTAAAACTCAAACCCGGTGATAACAAAAAAGTTGTCCCGCTGGATCAAGAACACGACGGCGATATGCTCGGAATCGTCGTAGCTGCCAATGATTCGGCAGTCAGCTTGTCGTCTGATAGTAACTATACCCACCAGGTATATGTTGCCAGTACCGGCCGCTTCGAAGTGCTGGTAAGCAATCAAAATGGTCCGTTAAAAATCGGAGACTATATCACTGTATCGTCTGTCGATGGCATAGGCATGAAAGCTGGCAGCGATGGGTCGATTGTACTCGGTAAGACCGATACGGCTTTTGACGGCACAGGTAAAGTTGAAGGTTCGGCGTCGCTCACCGACACTAAGGGTGGCAAAAAGAATATAAACATTGGCCGCGTGTCGCTGACTATCACGGTAGCTCATAACCCCTTGCAAAGAAGCGCCGACAGTACGTTCCCAGGGATTTTCCAAAAGATTGGTGCCGGTGTCGCCAATAAGCCGGTCAGCCCCGCGCGTGCCTACCTCAGCATGGCCCTCCTGCTCATTAGCGCTGTGGTTACCACATCGATCCTTTTCGGTGGCGTGCGGAGCGGTATTATTTCTATCGGTCGTAACCCCCTCGCCAAAAAATCGATTGTCCGCAGCATGATTCAGGTGATTATCACCGGTCTAATCGTTTTCATTATTGGCCTTTTTGGAGTATATTTACTACTAAGGTTATAAGCATAAGCTAGGTGGGAAAAACAGATACATGACGTTCGCAGTCTTAGCACTCATCCTGGGATGTCTGGGCGCCAGTGGGCTGGCGTTTATTTGGCTGGCTGTGCGCATGGGCGGCGTGGGTATGGCGCACCGCGAAGCGCAGCTGGGCTCTGTCGAAAAAGCCGCCGAGGACGATGTCGAGCATATCTTCAATAACGAATTCCGTGAAGAACTTCGTAACAGGGGCCGTTTACACTTCGAAAAAATTATTGGCGAGAACGCCATGTTCTTGCAGCAGGACCTGCGTCTTACGACGTCACAGCTGAACGAGTACATGAAAGCCGAGATTACCAAGAAGCTCAAGGAAGAGTTTGCCAAATACGAAGAATCTATCATGGACGCCAAGCAACTGGCTATCGAGTCGATCCAGAAGACGAATGCCGCAATCGACGAAGAACGTCAGACACTCAGTACCCAGCTCGAAAAGGAAATGGCTGACCAAAAAACCCGACTGATTTCTCACTTCGAACAGAACATGGCCGATATTATTAACCACTATGTATTGGCAGCAGTCGGCAACCAAATTGACCTCAGCGACCAACTGGAATTTATCTTGAGAGACTTGGAAGAAAACAAGCAAGCGATACTCGAGGATATCCAAAGTGGCGTCTGATGCACCAGTACTACCCGCCCTCGCTGTCAGCCGCGCCGATGTTGCGCGGTTACTCCGAGAGCTAGAGTCGCTGGAAGATTACTTGCACCAAGCGCTATTGCGGACTTCTGACGCGGCGACCATTAAATTGCCCAAAATGAGCCGGGTCATGGACGAACTCGCCATGGGTAACAAAAAGAACTTGCTGCAATCTGCGGACCGCAAAGAACTGATGACATTCATCAAAAGTATCCACGATCACGCACCAGTGGTACACATGAGTTTCGCTGTGGAACCATCGGCTTCGTTTTTGCAGAAGCTGATAGTCTGGTGGCGGTCGGAGATCGGGCCCTATGTGCTACTCGAAACCGGCCTGCAACCCGATATTGCCGTCGGCTGTTTTGTGCGGACGCCCAATCACCAGTACGACTTTAGTTTGCGCGAGCACTTTACGAAAACCCGCGATGTACTGGTGCAAAAACTCGAGGCGGGGCTCACCTCATGAGCGACAATCGCCATTTCGACACCTTGGTCAAAAGCGGTATGCCTATCGGCGAAGTCATTGGTATCGACCACTTTTTGGTAAAAGTCCGCGGACTGCACCCGGTGTCGCTGCACGCCTTGATTATGTTTGATAACGGTACAAAAGGTTTCGTGCATGAGGTGCATGAAGACCATGTTGTTATTCTTAACCTCGGTGTAGACAATGTCCATGTCGGCATGACGGCCGTCGTGCAGCACGAACAACTAGTAACGAAAGTTGGCAAAGATTATATCGGTCGGGTTGTATCAGTAACCGGAGATCCCCTCGATGGCAAAGGCCCTATTGCCGCCGACAGCACCTGGCCGGTGTTTAATGCTGCCCCGATGCTCTACGAACGCGAGATGCTCAGCACGCAACTAGTAACTGGCTTGAGCGTTATCGACGAATTGTTCCCGCTTGTACGTGGTCAGCGTCTGGCGATCCTGGGCGACAGTAAATCGGGCAAGAGTACCCTGGCTATCCAGTTGGCGCTCAATCAAAAAGAGAGCGACGTCATCGTGGTGTATGTGATGATTGCCAAGCGTCGCAGCGATGTCGACACCTTGTTGGCTCGACTAGAGGAAAACGACGCCATGAAAAGTGCTATCGTGGTTGTTTCGACGGTCTTCGAATCGCTTATTTTAAGTTACTTGGCACCGTACGTGGCATGTTCTATTGCAGAATATCTGTGGCAAAAGTGCGACATAGACGCCATGATTATTTACGACGATCTTACTAGTCATGCCCACGCCTACCGTGAAATTTCGTTGCTGGCAGGCAGTAGCCCGGGTCGCGATAGTTATCCGGGTGACATGTTCTTCTCGCACAGTAGCCTCCTTGAGCGCGCCGGCAAACTCAACCGCAACCACAAGACCCTGACGTCGCTGCCCATTGTCCTTGCCTCCAGTGGTGACATTACAGCGTATCTCCCGACCAACATTATGTCCATTACCGATGGTCAGTGGGTACTGGATATGAAAGTCTTCCGTGATACGATGCGCCCGGCAATTAACACTGGACTGAGTGTGACGCGTGTCGGTGGTCTGGGGCTCAACCAGAAGCAAAAGGAAATTGCTTCGCAAATTCGTAGCGGTATTAACGCGTACTTGCAGGCACTCGAATTTTCTCACTTCGGTTCCGAACTAGCACTAACGGCGCAACGCGACCTCGAAAAGGGCAAGCGTTTATACAAGATATTCAACCAGAAGCCTGACGAGACCTATTCGGCTATGGAGCAGGTGCTGATGCTCGATATCGCCCTGAACCTCGCCGATGGACAAGTGCTTGATATCGAATTGCTCAAGAAGAATGTTCGCACACGTGCCCCCGAAGTTAAGGCTGACGAAGATTACGACAAAACCAAAGAAGCGTTGCTCAAAGATAGTTTACTGGAGATGAAAAAATGAAACGCCCCCTCGAGATAGCTCACCGCGAAATGGATATGGCGACCATCGCCAACCTCACGGGCGTATTCGAAACACTGGCCAGCATGAAGATTTCCCAGGTGAAAAACCAAGTGCTCGAAGCCCAACAGTTCTTTGCCGAACTGTGGTCGATGTATCGCCAGATTCGAGTCGACAGCCTGTTCCGTTTTGGTCGGGAGCAAGACCACCCAGAAGTCGATAAGCAGCTGTATATTGTTATTACCTCGGAGGGCGGATTCAGTGGTGATATCGACCAAAAGCTTATCACCTGGATGCTCGAACAGTACGATGCCGAAAAGCAAGATATTGTTGTTGTCGGACACCACGGTGCCATCCAGCTCAGCCAACAGGGCGTGAAATATCAGAAGTACTTCAAACTACCCGCCCAGGATCAAAACATCAACGTCCTGCCGCTGGTAAAGTACATTCGCAAATATCGTCAGTCGACAGTTTTCTACGAAACGTATGTCTCGCTGATGGTCCAAGATATTAAAAAGATCGAACTGCAAAAGGCCGTTCAAGATGCCGGAAGCAAAGTAGTCAAGGGCGAAGAAATCATCGACGAAAGCACCTATATTTTCGAACCGAGTAACTTTGCCGTGGTTGCCCACCTAGAGAGTTCAATGATTGAAATTAGCCTCAGCCAAGCAATTTTAGAGTCCAAACTGGCGCAGTACGCCAGCCGTTTCCGCTCGATGAGCTCTGCCAAAGAAAAAGCCGTTGAAACTCGCAAGGATTTGCACCTAGAGTTTAACCGTACCAAACGTGCTGTGGCCGACGAACGCCTGAAGGAAATGATCAATGGCATGAAGAAGGCGAGGATGTCATGAACCAGGGCGTTATTATCTCGATGAAGAGTTTGGTGGTTCGGGTTGAGTTTGACGAAAGCCCTCCCGACGTTAACGAGATTATTATTATCGACAACGAAAAAAAGACACCGTTGCTGGTCGATAGCTTGCAGGACGGTAATATTGCTCGTTGTTTGAACATCACTAGCGATAAGACCATCCAAAAAGGCAATATTGCCACGCGCACCGGCAAAAGCATCGAAATCCCTGTTGGCGACGAAATGATTGGCCGTGTGATCGATGCCTTGGCTCGTCCGATCGATGGTTTGCCAGCTATCGACGAGAAGGTTAAGCGCCGTAATATCTTTGAATTACCACCAAAGTCCAACTCCTTCAAGCCAAAAACGGCAGAAATTCTCGAAACAGGCATCAAAGTTATTGATTTCTTTACGCCGTTCGTAAAGGGCCGCAAGATTGGTATTATCGGTGGTGCTGGTGTCGGTAAGACGGTGCTAACGATGGAGCTGATTAACAACATTGCCAATAGTACCGGTGGTTTGTCGTTCTTTGCTGGTATTGGTGAGCGTATCCGTGAAGGTCACGAATTGTACGAGACGCTTAAAGAACGTGACCTGCTCAAAAACACCTGCATGTTCTTTGGGCAGATGGACCAAAACCCGATTCAACGTGCGCTGATTGGTATTTCGGCCGTTGCTCTCGCCGAGTATTTCCGCGATGAACGCGGCAAAGACATTCTGTTTTTCGCCGACAACATGTATCGCTATGTCCAGGCTAAAAACGAAGTTTCGACGGTGCTCGACCAAGTTCCATCCGAGGGTGGCTACGAGCCCACAATTTTCTCAGATGTTAAGATCCTGCAGGACCGTCTGAGCTCGAACGAAAAAGGCTCGATTACTGCTGTGCAGACCATCTATGTCCCGGCCGATGACTTGAGTGACCCGGCGGTGCAGATGGTGCAACACGAGCTCGACAGTACCATCGTGTTGTCTCGTGCCGTAGCCGAGCAGGGCATTCGCCCGGCAGTAGACCTCATTAACACTACCTCGTCCCTGCTGTCGCCTGATATCGTCGGCGAACGACACTATATGTTAAGCGTTCAGGTGCAGAGCCTGCTGCAAAAGTACGAATCACTAAAGGGTATTATTGCCATCATTGGTGAAAATGAACTGTCGGCCGCCGATCGGGCCGACTATGGTAAGGCCAAAAAGCTTATCACCTTTTTCTCGCAAAATATGCACGTTATGGAAGCGCAATCGGCCGAAAAGGGCGAGAGCTTTACCCGCGAAGAGACACTCAATGGTATCGAGGAAATAATAGTTTAGGCACATCTAATGGTAATGCGACAAGACGCCAGTACGGGTGAAATGAAAGACGATGGAAGCGAAGCGCCCAAAGCTGCTGCTGCAACGGCTGACGGCAAGCCAACGATGCATGTCAAAGTCTACTCCCCGTTCAAGATATATTTCGATAACGAGGCATTTAGTATCTCGGGCGTAAACGCGACTGGTCCCTTCGACGTCTTACCGCGCCATTATCCCTTCATTAGTCTGTTAGACGCCTGCGAGCTGCAAATAGATGCGGTAGAGGGCGACAAAAGCCGTATCCGCGTGTCAGGCGGCATTATGCATGTCAAAGCCGACAAGGTCTCTGTATTCCTCCAGGTCTAACCAACAGAACACTATTTCCCGCACAAGCGAACAAGTAGCTTGTCCATGAAATAGTTCTTTGGCTATTTTACGCCGCAACGCTGCAATGCTCGTGCACGGTATTTAAATACCGTTTACTCCGCGTTTCGCGTATGCACCGCAAACTACCTCAAAGTCTGTTGGTTAGATATTCAAAAAGAACGAACTGTTTAGTCGAAGGCGATGTAGTCGAAGCCAAACGTCGCTCCGCCGGGGGCCGAAGAATTGGTACAGACACTGAAGTTACTGGTAGATCGGTTGATGTAGTATGCCAGGCCGCCAGCAGCGGAGCCGACAGGTGTCACGACAATGTGTGGCGTTGAGTTGAATTTGGCGGTAAAGTTGATGGTCACAAAACAACCAGTAGACGGACTGCTCCCGGTATTAATGGTAATTGAGCCTGCTGTATCAGAACCACTGAGCGAAACGGTGCCGCCGCCTCCCAGTGCTGTACCGTTACTGCGTGAGGGCGTGGCGCCACCGGCTGTAATATGATGCGTCAGGTTAAGGTCTCCAGCCAGCTGTAATGAGCCGGTCGAAATTTGCGTGGCGGATATCGGCCCGTTGAAGGTGCCACCGCCGTTTACAGCGAGGCTTTTCTGGATGCTTAATTGTCCCTGAATAGAGGTGTTGCCTGTCACTGCCAAATCTTTGGTGACCTGTACGCTGTCGAATACACTCGTGCCCGCTACCTTGATGCCGGTGAGCGTCAGACTGCCTCCGACTTGCAGGCCCCCCGCAACTTCTAGCGTATCGCGGACTAACACCTTGCCGGCGAATACGGCGTTACTTTGGACGCTCAAGACTTGCTTAGCGTCACCGACGGTAACATCACTGTTTGCCAGTTGATCGAGCGCGCTTTGCGACAAGCTTTGCGTTTTGATGGTGGTGTTATTTTCATTTTGTGACTTGTTATATAAATATGACACAACCGTGACGACCAGTGCGACGATGACCACTAAAATGAACATCAACAGGTATACATTGAAATGCCGCAAGACGCGGGTAAAGATATTACTTTGAGCAGCAGGAATTACGTCTTCTGTGGGAGGGGTGTCGCCATCGGCAGGAGTTTTGGCGCCATTTTCACCCGAGTTTACTACGGTCGAACCCGAAGAATCGAGGGAGTCGAGACTCTCTTCTTTGTCGTTATCGTTGGGGCCGGTTGATGATGAATCCATATGTGTTTATAGCGTCGGGCAATGTATTGTCCTTATAATACTAAATTTGAGCGTAAAGCGTAAACGGATTGCCTTTTATGCAGGGGTAAGTCACAATTGTGGGCAATATGGTTTCGTTGACACGTCCCCTGAGTGCTCTATGTTTAAGCGTCCTGGTCATCTTATCGGCCACGGCCATTGCGAGCGCTGCGCAATCGTCCAGTAGCAATTATCAGGTCAATGAAGTCTCATTTGGCAGCGGTGGCGAACTGCACGCTTGTTCGGCGACTTATTGTGCCAAGCAATCCGCCGGCGAGCTCGGGGTAGGGGCGTCATCGAGTGCCAGCTATATGGCACAGGCGGGCTTTAACACCGATCGTGTCCCCTCGCTAACCTTTGCTGTTACGATTGCTAACAACAATCTCGGGACGCTCACGTCAGGTACGACTGTCACTGCCGAGGGTAATTTCTCGGTCAAGTCCTACCTGACGGACGGTTATGTGGTCATCAATGCGTCGGATCCACCTAAAAATAGTACCTATACTATGAACGCACTCGCTAGCCCGACGGCTTCCAATAGCGCGGCCGAGCAGTTCGGGATCAATGTTGTAGCCAACACCAGCCCAGCTACCTTTGGCGCCAATCCCGTCCAGGTGCCGAGTGGAGCATTTAGCTTTGGAGCCGCTGCAACAGGCTACGATACGCCGAATCTCTATAAGTATGTAAAGGGCGATACAATCGCGCATTCGACAAAAAGCTCAGGCCAGACCGACTACACCGTCAGCTACATATTTAACACGACAGCCGCTACTCCTGGCGGTGTCTACACCATGAACCATGTTTTAGTAGCCACAAGTACCTTCTAGCGCGCCCTGTAAAAAACCTCTTGCATAGCAAGCATGAGCGTGATAATATTCGGTCATAAACTCTAAAAATAAATATGATCCAAGGAGATAAAAAATAAAATGACAACTAAATTACATGGGTTCCGCCGGAAGGCCTATGCGATAGTTGCCGTGGTAGTTGCCGCTACTACTGGCCTATCCGCATTGGCACCACAATTTGCCGCTGCCGGCCAGGCAACAGAGCGTATGGTAGAGCTCAGCGACTCGACACCCAACGCAACCGGCGTAACTTACCAGGTGTCTTTCAAGCCAACTTCTACTGCTAACATCGGCGGTATCGTTATCGACTTTTGTGCCGACTCCCCAATTATTGGCAACACGAGCTGTACGTACCCTTCAAGCTTTGACCTTGGGGCGGCTACGCCTACCTTTACAGGCCCTACTGGCTTCTCGACCAGTACTGGTTCATGGGGGTCTACAAACAGTTTGACCGGTGCCGCTACGAACAAGCAAGTTCTGATACTTACTAACGCAACTCCCCAAACTCCAACCGGCACAAGTACACCGATCACCTTTACGATTACTGGTGTGACCAATCCGGGACTTACCGGCCCAACGTACGGTACATTCTTTGCCCGTATAGCCACGTTCAACACCGAAGCAAACACTACAGCTGGCTACACCGCACCAACGACTACAACTCGTGGTGCTACTACTTCTACGACTGGGCTTCTTGACTACGGCGGTGCTGCCATGAATGTTGTTACTCAAATCTCTATTACTGCTAAAGTCCAGGAATCCCTCACCTTCTGTGCTTCGGGCGTAGATATCTCTGGTGCAGGTGTAGGAACAGACATTAGCTGTACGCAGGCGACTGCTCCAGTAATTGAAATAGGTCACGGTGGCCCTCCGCTTACCTTGGACTCAACTGCGACAGACCGCTCAACCATCTTTACGCAGCTCTCAACAAACGCATCGTCCGGTGCAATCGTCCGCATGAAAGCAACTAATTCTTGTGCAAACGGTGGCCTCAGTAGTACTGGTGGTGCGGCGTGTAACATCCCTGGGCTCAACAATGCCGCAGCTAGTGCAATCACGACCGGTACAGCAAATTTCGGCCTATATGTATCCAGTAGTGCAACGACCACAGGTGTGGCATCAAGTAGTGGTACGGTTACGCCTGACGGTAACTATCATGACGGTGCACACACCAACGAAGGTACCGGTGACTTATTCTACGGAATGGACACCGAGACCACAACAGATACATCAACGGTGCTTACAACATACGGAGACCCTGTCATGGCCTGTGTTGCTCCAGTAAGCCAAATTAACAATCACTTGGTGTTTGGTGCTACCGCTAGCCTGACCACGCAAGCTGGTATCTACACCGCTAACGAAATCCTCATAGCAACAGGTACGTTCTAGGGTTGCTATGAATGAGCCGCTTCGACACAATACGTAACATAAAATATCGACGGCTCTTACTGGTAGTCCCACTCATCTTAGTGGGGCTACTTTATTTCTCGCGGGCATATGGTGCGCTGCCGCAACGCAGTATTACTATTGGGGATAATTTACCTAGCGCTGTAACCTCGTACCTGTTTAGCACCGATCTTTCCTCTGCCGTAACTGTCGGGTCTATCAAGGTCGAGTTTTGCTCCAACAGCCCGCTGCCGAATGAGCCATGTTTTGTTCCGAACGGATTTGATCTTTCTTCTGCAGTGCTGAGTAGCCAAACCGGTGAGACTGGCTTTAGTATAGGACCCGGCACGGATGCACATACGTTGGTACTCACCCGTGCACCCGCACTTACGACGGCTACGACGCTGACGTTTACGCTCGATACCGTCACCAATCCGTCAGCTCCTGGGGCGTATTTTGCTCGCTTGCAAACATTTCCCACTGCCGATGCTTCGGGCCCCGATAATAACTTTGGTGGTTTAGCGCTCGAAATCAGCAGCACACTGCAGGTATCAGCAACTGTACCCCCATATTTACTATTTTGTGGCGGCGTGACGATAACGGGCTTCGACTGTGACACCGTCAGCGGCAACTACATTAATTTCGGTAACTTCCTGACCAGTAGCGCAAAAACCGCAACCACAGAGATGGTCACGGCTACGAATGCCGGTTCTGGGTTTAATATTACGGTTAATGGCCCGACGCTTACGTCTGGTAATAATGTTATCCCAGCAATGGCTGCCCAGGACGTCTCGCGCCCAGGTGTCAGCCAGTTTGGGCTTAATCTAGTGGCGAACACCACGCCTTCTGTGGGGGTAAACCCACAGGGTACCGGCCTGGCTACGGTTACGCCAGGGTACAGCAATCCGGATCTTTACAAGTACGTTTCGGGTGATACCATAGCAACACGTACCGACTCAGACGAGTTTAAGAAATTCACGGTGAGCTACGTGGTTAATATTTCTGCTGCTCAACCAGTAGGTGTATATGTAACAACCTTAAGTTATATCTGTTTGGCAAACTTCTAATGGTTTGGTACGATAGGGCTAGCTAATTATATTATGAGGAAAACAGACATGATACGACGCAGATTCTCTGCACTACTCGCCGGAGTGGCGCTAATATTAACGATTGCTATTAGTCCGGCCGCACAAGTAACAGCAGCTACCACACCAGCGGCCTCAACCGTAGGTGGCAATGGTATGAAAGTTTCGCCGGTTCGGACCGACATCACTATTAACCCAGGCCAAACTAACACCGTAACGGTAAATGTCCAGAATGTAACATCTGTACCTGCGGAGCTTCAGGTACTGGTCAACGACTTTGTGGCTGACAAGAGCGAGAGTGGTCAGCCAGCGATTATCCTTGATGCATCGAAATATGCCCCAAGTCACAGCTTAAAACGTTTTATCACGGCCACAATCCCGAACATAACCCTGCAGCCGAACGAGCAGAAGTCAGTTAAGATTACTATCAATGTACCGAAAGATGCTGCCGGTGGTGGTTACTTTGGTGCGATTCGTTTTGCACCGGCATCGTCAACGAATGACAAAAATATTTCCCTGTCCGCAAGTGTCGGCTCGCTTATCTTGCTAAAAGTGCCTGGTGACATCAAAGACGATTTGCGCCTGGCAAGCCTAGACGTGCGCAAGGGCGACAGTGTAAAAATATTGTTTACGAGCGGCAAGAATATTAAAACTGCAATTCGATTCGAGAACAAAGGCGATATTCAAGAACAACCTTTCGGTAAGATTGTCTTAAAGCAAGGTAACAAAATCCTGCAGACTACCGAGGTTAACAATACCGATCCTCGTGGCAACGTCCTACCGGACAGCGTCCGTAAGTTTGAGGTTACCCTCGACAAAGTCGGCAGTTTTGGAAAATACAATGTCCAGGGGAACTTCGGTTACGGCACCACAGGCCAACTGCTGAGTGGCCAAACGACGTTCTATGTCGTACCTGTTCCGATCATTGTCCTCGCTGTCATTATCGTCCTCGCAATCCTGTTCCTAATCTTCGGTCTGCCCAAGATGATCCGCCGTTACAACCAAGGTGTCATCCGCAAAGCCAGTCGACGCCGCTAGTTCGCTACAAGACCGCTCATGACTGCACAAACAGCAGGCCAGTGACAGATGTAACACTTGTCTTTTTAGACGATATTGCATATGGTTATAGGTAGGAAACTGTAAAATGAAACACCTAAAACAATATCTGTCGTTGCTCTCGCTTAGTTTGCTGATTGCGTTTGGGGGTATGTCTACGGTTGTCACGGCGCTTGGTTCACAACAGAACCCCCAATCTAGCTCAGCTGGTCTTGAAGGCACGATTGCCGGGCCACCACCAACGACACCAGCGACAATTTCGATACCCTCCAATGGCCAAACGGTATCCTCGACGCCTATTACCGTAAGTGGACTTTGTAAAACAGGTCTACTGGTAAAGATCTTCTCCAATAACGTGTTCGTGGGTTCTACGCTCTGTGCTAACGGCAGTTTCTCGCTAAAGGTCGACCTATTTAGTGGCGCAAACGATCTTGTCGCCCGCGTGTACGATGCACTTGACCAAGCCGGACCCGACTCTAATGTGGTACGGGTAACATTCAATGATGCCCAGTTTGCCCAGTTTGGTACCCGCGTAACGCTCTCCAGCATCTATGCTCGCAAAGGTGCGGCGCCAGGGCAGACGCTCACCTGGCCCATTACCCTCAGTGGAGGCTTGGCTCCATATGCTGTCAGTGTTGACTGGGGTGATGGCAAACCGTCGACTTTACTGAGCAAATCTTTTGCCGATAGCTTTGATATTACGCATATCTACGACAATGCGGGTGTCTACGATGTCGTTATCAAGGCGACCGATGCCAATGGTGTCTCAGCTTTCTTGCAACTTGTCGGTGTCGGAACCGGGCAAGTTTCCGGCAAGACCAGTACGGGTGCGTCGAGTGGCGGAGCGACCACCACAAAGAATCAGATTATTCTCATACCGCTACTCGTCATTCTGCCGCTACTGGCGGTAGCCTTTTGGCTGGGTCGCCGCCACGAACTGTTTACGATCCGTAAACGTCTCGAAGAAAACCGCATGTAGCACTCCTCTTGACAACAGGGGTAATACACCGGCTGTCAATAGTCCTTATGCCAATCTCCCATTGTTCTGTCATGCCCAGAACCAGGCACCTACTTTCTCATAGCAGAAAGTAGGCAAAGGCCTAGGACTACGTTTTACCGCGGAGAACTTCCACTACTAAAAAAGTTTGCCCTGCGGAACTCGGCCGGAATACGGCCTCAAACAGTCCTCGGGCAACCAGGTACACTTTTTTACTAGTTCCAGTTCTCCGGGTAAAGCCGAGGTCCGGTGAGCTCCCGAGCTTCCTGGCCCTCTCGACGTTTCCAGCCAGACTGTAGTAAATCGACAACGAGCTTTATTTGCGAGGACTGTTTGAGCGAAGCCCGTTCGGGCAAGCGAGTTCCGCAGCCAGTTGTCGTATTTGACTACATGTCTGCCGAGAACCTAAGAGTCGGGCCTAGGCCTTTTGGTATCTTTTGGGTATGCCAAAAGATACTGGCCGGTTCCCGCCAGAGGGAACACTAGAGTTAAAGGTAAGTATAAGGTGAAAAACAGAGAGAATTTTGCTAAAATTGATAGGTTATGTCAAAAAAAGTTTACGTCGGTATGTCCGGTGGCGTCGATAGCTCCGTTACGGCCTCGCTCCTAAAAGAGCAGGGCTACGACGTCGTGGGCGTCTATATGAAAAACTGGAGCCAAGATTTGCCAGGCTTTGTCTGCCCATGGAAAGAAGATTATCAAGACGCCAAGCGCGTAGCTGTCCAACTGGGTATCGACTTTAAAATGTACGATTTCGAGAAAGAGTACCGGCAAAAAGTCGTCGACTACATGATCGACGAGTACAAAGCTGGCCGTACCCCCAACCCCGATATTATGTGCAACCAAGAGGTGAAGTTTAAGCTTTTCCTCAACACCGCCCTCGAAGATGGCGCCGACATGATTGCCACCGGTCACTATGCCCGTATCAAAGATGGACAGTTACTAACGGGTGTCGACGCCAACAAAGACCAAAGCTACTTCCTGTACCGTGTTACCCAAGATGCGCTCGAGCACTCCCTGATGCCCATCGGCGAATACGAAAAACCCAAAGTACGTGAGCTTGCCAAAAAACTAGGTCTTGCTACAGCTGACAAAAAAGACAGTCAAGGCATCTGCTTTGTCGGTAAAGTTGGGATAAGGGAATTCCTCGAGCAGTTCGTCACGACCGAGCCAGGTGACATCATCGAGCAAAACGGCGTAAAAATCGGTCAGCACGACGGCGCACTGTTTTATACGATTGGTCAGCGCCACGGCCTGGATGTTGGTGGCGGCTTGCCATACTACGTGGTGGGCAAAGATATGGATAAAAACGAAGTCTACGTAACCACTAATCTGCAAGATGGCCGCTTATGGCGCAAAGAGTTGCAGTTAACAGATATGCACTGGATCAATGGCGAGCCTGACCTTACCAAAAGCTACAAGGTATGCACTCGATACCGTGCGCCACTGGTAGATATTGAAAGCCTACGAAAAACCGACACTGGTGTGTCGGTGGTCCTGAGTGAAGAAGTTCGCGCCATTACGCCTGGTCAGTCGGCCGTCATCTACGATGGCGATCACTGCCTCGGCGGCGGCATCGTTATTTAGTGTTTCTCATCACTTTCGGGTAGTCGACAGAACTGAGGATGCGTACTCGCAGGATCTTTCGTCCCAATGCATATCAGGTCGACTAATTTTAGGAGGGTTTGCATTGCACGGGCTGATGCTGCGGCTTTTGCACTAACGTCCATATGCAATTCTTCGATCTCATCATCATATTCCGCGGCTAAGACAGGGTGGCCGTCTTCGGATACATGGATATTCCTAAGCTTAATGTCTACTGATTCTTCGAGGGCATCCTCGTTGGCTGCCTGAAGGTGTTCGGAATAATCTACTATCGTACTTAAAAGATATTTACAATTGGCACATCGCGTGGGTATGGTAAGTTCGATATTTGTCATAAGTTAAGGGGGAAATGTAACGAAAAGCGAGCTGATTTATTGGGGGATACGGGCGGGCGGCACGGCCAAGGTTATCCTGCGGACGAGTCCGAGAAGCCTTGGCCGTGCCTATGCCGGAGATGATCAGGATGACAGGTTGAGACCCTGCAGCCAGACCAGTGCCTCGGATGAGTGGGCGGCGACCCAGACGGTGCCCTTGGCCACGAACGAGATCGTCATCAACGCGATGGCCGATGCCACGACTGCCCACATCCACTGGTTGTTGCCTTTCTGCTTGGCGCGTTGGTGACGGGACCAGAAGAGCGCGATGAGGGCGGCGATGACCACGAACAGCACCGCGTCGGAAGTGAACTCCGGAAAGTGGATGACGTCGACGAACAGGAGGTTGAGCAGGTTGCGCAGTCCGTCGCCGATCTTGCGCACGATCTCGATGTTCACGAAGAACACACCGAGCGTGAGCCCAATGAAGACGAGTCGCACGTACGACTTCCGGTCTGACATGCCCACGAGGTTCAACGCGCCGTAGACAGCGAGTACGAACAGCAGTGCATTCATGACGCACCATTCCATTC
>JBDSPW010000030.1:0-25304 GCA_039930145.1 Saccharimonadales bacterium (SeqCode)
TCAGCATCAATAACTTGGTTGCTTGTTACCAGGTCGACCTTTAGGCCAAGACCTTGTAATTCCTTAACAAGCACGTTGAAGCTTTCGGGAACTTTCGGACCAACAATCGGGGTTTTCTTGATGATCGATTCGTAGGCTTTTGAACGGCCGTAGACATCATCAGACTTGATGGTGAGCATCTCCTGAAGCGTGCTAGCTGCGCCATAGGCTTCGAGAGCCCAGACTTCCATCTCTCCAAAGCGCTGACCACCATTTTGCGCCTTACCACCAAGTGGCTGCTGGGTAACCATGGTGTATGGACCAGTTGAGCGGGCGTGGATCTTGTCGGCGACCATGTGATTGAGCTTGATCATGTACATGGCACCAACTGTGGTGCGTTCCTTGAAAGCTTCACCAGTGCGACCATCGAAGAGTTGTTGCTTGCCATCTTTTGGCAGTCCAGCTTCTTCGAGGAGTTCTTCGATCTTCGATACAGGAACACCGTTAAACGATGGGCTGGCAACTTTGATGCCGAGGGCACGAGCGGCCATACCAAGGTGTGTTTCAAACAGCTGGCCGACGTTCATACGACTGGGGACACCAAGCGGGTTCAAAACGATGTCAACAGGTGTACCATCTTCGGTAAACGGCATGTCTTCTTCGGGGAGAATTTTGGCGATGACGCCCTTGTTACCGTGGCGACCACCGAGTTTGTCACCGACAGAGATCTTGCGCATCTGGGCGACAAAGACCTGAATCTGCATAATGACACCGCTCTTTAGTTCGTGACCGTTTTCGCGGCTAAAGACTTTAACGCCGACGACTTTACCATGTTTGCCGTTGCTCATACGCTGTGAAGTATCGCGGACTTCCTTGGCTTTTTCGCCAAAGATTGCACGTAGCAGACGCTCTTCTGAGCTGAGCTCTTGCTCACCCTTAGGGGTAATCTTACCGACGAGGATATCACCGGGATGCACTTCGGCACCGATACGGACAATACCGTCTTCGTCGAGGTGACGCAGGGTTTCTTCGGAAACGTTAGGGATATCGCGAGTCACGACCTCTGGCCCCAACTTGGTTTCGCGAACTTCGATCATGTAGTCAACAATATGAATGCTCGTCAGCGTGTCGTCTTGAACAAGACGACGAGAGATGACGATGGCGTCTTCGAAGTTGTAACCGTTCCAAGGCATGAATGCCGCCAGAAGGTCTTTACCGAGAGCGAGCTCACCGCCTGCTATAGACATACCTTCGATGAGCACATCACCAGCTTTGACCTTGTCACCACTGTTAACAACAACTTTTTGGTTGATGCTGGTTCCTTCGTTGGAACGAGCAAAACGCAGCGGCTGGTAGGTTATGACACCTTCCTTGTATTTGACAGCAACTTCGGCACCGGTAGCTGAAACTACTTCACCATCGGCTTCGGCAAGTACGACTTGACCGGTGTTACGAGCAGCTGCGATTTCTAGACCAGTACCTACAATTGGGCTTTCTGGTTGGATTAGTGGCACTGCTTGGCGCTGTTGGTTACTACCCATGAGCGAGCGGTAGACATAGTTCTTTTCAATAAATGGAATCAGGCCGGCGGATGAGCCAATAATTTGGCTTCTTGATGCGTCCATGTGCGTCACTTCGTTAGCGTCGACTTCACCGGATTGCAGACGGGTACGCACCGAAACACGATCGTCAACAAAGTAGCCATTGTCGTCGGTTGCGTTACCACCACCGGCAACGACTGAGTGTTCTTCTTCGAATGCATCGAGGTAAACAACATCGGTTGTAACTTTTGCCTTTACAGGCCAGGTAACTCGAGTAGAAATTTTAGCGAGCTTAGCAGCGTCGTCAGCGGTAATTTTACTACCTTCTTTGACGATGACTTTGCCCTTTTCGTCTTCCAAATTAGCTCCGGCGATGTGGCCGACAGCGTCTTTAGGAGTTGCCGCGTTTACTACCTTGCGGTAGGGGGTTTCGATAAACCCGTATTCGTTCACACGAGCGAAGTTAGCCAGGTTAAGTACCAAACCGATGTTGGCACCTTCTGGAGTTTCTACGGCACAGATACGACCGTAGTGGGTCGCATGGGCGTCACGGACTTCAAAACCAGCGCGTTCGCGGGACAGTCCACCAGGACCCATAGAGCTCAGGCGACGCTTGTGCGCCAACTCTGACAGTGGGTTGATCTGGTCCATGAACTGCGACAGCTGAGAGCTGGCAAAGAATTCACGAACAGCAGCCACAACCGGGCGAGCGTTAATCAGCTGGCCAGGAGCAACTGTTTCGATTTCGCTCATAGACATACGGTCCTGCGTGTTACGAACCATGCGGAGTAAACCAACGCGGAACTGACGCTGTACAAGTTCGCCGACCAATTTCACGCGGCGGTTTGCCAAGCTATCAATGTCGTCAGCTGGTTCCTGCGTGTTGTTCATGCGGATGATCTCGGCGATGATTGCCTCGAGGTCTTCCAGGCGCATAACACGGTTTTCGGTAGTGTTAGGTACGTCCAGATTCAAACGCTTGTTGATCTTGTAGCGACCAACACGACTAAAGTCGAAACGCTTGAAGTTGTAGAACATGTTTTCGATAAGACCACGGGCGTTATCGACGGTTGCGAGGTCCCCGGGGCGTAAACGACGGTAGACTTCGATAAGGGCGTCGTTTTGGCCACGAGTAGTGTCTTTGTCCATGGTAGCTTCGAGGTAGCTCTTCTTGCCTTGATCGACGTGCTTAAAGGCGTCTTTCATGCGGGATTCGCTGATACCAAGCGCGCGTAGCAAGGTGGTAACAGGAATTTTACGCTTGCGGTCGATTTTGACGTAGATTGCACCAGATGCAGCAGTCTCGAACTCAAGCCATGCACCACGGCCAGGAATGACCTTGGCACCGTACAGGCGAGTTGCACCATGTTGGTCGGCAGTAAAGAACACACCTGCCGAGCGAATCAGCTGGGATACTACGACACGTTCAGCGCCGTTAATCACAAAAGTACCGCGGCTGGTCATCCATGGATAGTCGCCGAGGTAGATTTCTTGCTGTTTAACTTCGCCAGTGACTTTGTTGGTCAGTTCGACATTGGCCATCAGTGGCGCATCGTAGCTGACATTGTTTTCGCGGGCGTCGGTTTCGGTGATTTTTGGGTCACCAAAGTGATAATCCAGGAACTGTAGTGATAATTTTGCACCCGTGTAGTCGTCGATTGGGCTTATTTCGGCTAAAAGTTCGCCGAGACCTTCTGTTACGAACCATTGAAATGACTTATTTTGGTGATCTACCAAGCTTGGTAGTTCAAGTGCGTCGTCGTCTCGCGTAAAATACACGCGTTGACCGACAGTAGCGTTGGTTTTCTTCATACGCAGCAGCAATGCCCCCTATATATGGTTTATAAATACGTAGTCTGCCGAAGGTATGCATGCAGCACAACCCGAGTACAGGCTACAACTGGCTTTGGTTTGGTGTTAGTAGTTTGTTCGCGCGAAGATTACTAAGACAGGGATTTTGGCATATTACCACCTTTTTTTGGCAATACGCAACCTGGGCTTACACTACTTCTTAAGTTACAGTGTGCCCGACTGCAAGGCTATTGTCAATAATAAAACGCTTATTTTGGAGGGTTGGTAATTACAGAGTCGACGATGCCATATTTTTTGGCTTCGTCGGCTGTCAGCCACTTGTCGCGTTCCATGTCTTCGTGGATTCGTTCGGGCTTTTGGCCGGTGTTCTTTGCCATGATGCCTTCAAGCAATTTCTTGATACGCAGTGATTCGCGCAAATCGATTTCCTGGTCGGTTACCTTACCACGGGTGCCGCTGGATGGCTGATGGATCATAATCGTTGAGTTGGGCAAAGCAAAGCGTTTACCTTTAGTACCCGAGCTAAGAAGGAATGCAGCGGCCGAGGCTTGCACACCAATACCAAATGTCTGGACATCGTTGGTTACAAACTGCATCGTGTCGTAGATAGCCAAAGCGTCGTAGACACTGCCACCGGGGCTGTTAATATAAAAATAAATGTCCTTCTTGGAGTCTTCGGCTTGCAGAAATAAGAGTTGGGCTACCACAATGTTGGCTGAAGCTTCGTTAACATCGGTACCGAGGAAAATAATACGATCTTTTAAAAGTCGAGAATAGATGTCGTAGGCGCGCTCATAGCGACCATCGCTTTCGACTACGGTTGGTATGAGTACGGAGTTCGTGGGTGATTGCATATACTAATGGTACGCCGTAGATTGGCACTCGTCAACACAGAGTGCTAACTTTTTTTGTTTTTGCTAATCTCTCTTTTCGTATCACGTAAACCGGCTGTCATGGCAGGGACATTGCGGCCATGCCGGCTGCTATAAAAAGAGCTCATTTCCGCACGCGCCTGTTCTTCATTCGTTGGCTCTGTTGTGGCCTCGCCCAAAAGTTCTGCCGTAGTTTCGCCTCTGACAATTAGCCTGAGCTCATGGATAGCATCGCGCACACGGCCTGGTGCTGTTTTAATATTCTCAAAAGGGTGAAATTCCATAATATTCCTTATTTGGCGGTTGCGTACTCGGTGAGTTTGGCAATCGTCTTTTCGGTTAACATTCGAGACATAATATCACGCCGATTCTCTGGTTTGTCAAGTTCGGCTTGCATTTGCTGATCAGGATACTGCCCCTTCATCAGCTGCACGCGCAGCTTAAATTCGTCCGGAGTGACTGAAATTTTTTCTTGCAGGGCGATTTCTGACAGGACAAGTCCGGCTTTTACGTTTAGCGCGGCCATTGGACGGTTCTTTTCGCGGTGGCCCTCGTCTGTCTGTCCTTCTTCTTTCAAGTGTTCTTCCCAGGTTTGGCCCCGGTAAATCAAGTTTTGGCGTTCTTGCCGCTCTTGGCGCTCAATTTCCTCGTCGACAAGTGTCTTTGGAACTTCGACCTTGGATTTTTCGGCAATCTTTTGCAATAGCTCATTCTGGTAGTCGGCATCGTTTTGTTGTTCTTTTTCTGTTGCAAGCTGACGCTTGATGTCGTCTTTCAGCTCCGTCATAGTCTTGAATGGTCCAACCTTAGCGGCAAAAGCATCATCCAGCTTAGGTTCAACAACTTTCTGGACCTTTTGCGCCGTTACCTTGAATGTAACCTTGCGGCTTTGAAGGGCTGCTACGTTATATTCTTTGGGGAATGTAATATCAAATGTTTTCTCGTCACCAGTTTTTAAGCCCACCAAATGTGGTTCGAAACCAGGGATAAAGGTGTCGCTGCCAATTACCAGTGGGTACGCCTGACCGTCGGCACCTTCTATCGGTTCACCAGTCTTTGTATCAGTACCTTCAAAATCTATCACAACTTGGTCGCCATCTTTGGCAGCTCGCTCTACATCTTCGTGGTCGGCCGCCCGGAGCTTAAGATCGTCGATGACTTTCGAAATGTCTTCGGCGGTAACCGTCACAGGCTTCTTGCCCAGCTTGATCTTAGTGTAATCGGGGAGCGTAATATCACCGACAGCTTCGACATCTGCCTTGAACTCGAGGGTCGTGAAAGGCACGAATTTCACGATACTTACCTCTGGAGAACTTACCGGACGAATATTTTCACGGTCGATGGAATCGGCATAGAGACGGTTTATTGCTTCTTCGAGAAATTCAGACTGCAAAAGTTCTGGGTTGAGTTGCTTTTCTATAAGCGAAAGTGGCGCCTTACCCTTTCGAAAACCTTGGGGTGCAACACTGGATTTACTAAGCTTAGTAAGTACGGCAGCCTTTACAGCATCGAGTTCTGCCTGCTCGGCTGTGATCACGAGCTGAACGTTTGTAGGAGTGGGATAATCTTTTTTTACATGCATAGTTGCCTAGTGTAACAGATGAACCGTGCACATTCCAGGGAAATTTTAACGAGCCAGCGACTGAAGCACAGCTACTGCCCCGCTAAACCACGCTACTTCTGTAATGGCACCGAGCGGTTTTTGATACCATTGCACAAAAGCATGAATACGAACGAGTACACTACGTCCTGCAAAATTTCTTTCTTTTTGACCACGTCGAGCGCGCAAAAAATCAGGCACCCACATGGCGTCCGGTGAAGTTGCCGCAAATGCACAAATACTCGCAAGTATCCAATGGTCCGCGCCGCTCAGTGCAAGAACCAGTACCAACAACACGCACAACCCGACATCGAGAATCAGGTAATTTCGAAAACCTTTCCCGCCGATATCGGGCTTACTTGGACCATAGTGCGGCAAGGCATCGAGTGCAAAGTGCGACGCAAATGCTAACACGATAGCAAGAAACGGGTTACCAACACTCAAGCCGATGATTGCACCGGTGAGGGCGTGATTAGTCGCGGTCATGCAGAGCGCTAGGATTACGATAATCTTCGATAATGCTAACGAGCCGTGAGATGCCGTGTTTTTCTTCGACCCCGGTTTGAATGTTACGAAGGGTGTATTGCTGTTTTTCGAGCTCATCGTCGCCAATGATAATGACGTAGTGAATACCCTTCTTTTCGGCCGTTTTGAACTGTTTGTCCATTTTGCGACCACTGATATCAACGCTCAAACGCATGCCACCGTCTTGGCGTAACTCTTTGAGTACCCGCTGGGCTTTATCGTACACATCGCCCACCAGCACAACATACGCATCGGTTTCTGGCTTAAGTTGTGGCAGCAAATTGTGGAGCTCAAGAAAGTTCTGCAAGGTTGCGTCGCCCATACCAAACCCAACAGTCGGCACTGGCTCGACACCAAACATGGCGACCATGCCATCGTAACGCCCGCCGCCGAACATCGAACGATTATTCTCGGGGTGTGTATCAAAGACTTCGAAGACGATGTCGGTGTAATAGTCGAAGCCTCGCATCAGCGTGATGTCGAAGACAGCGTTTGTGATGCCCACACCTGTGAGCGAATCTAACAGCGTTTGCAATTTCGCGAGCGAGCTGTGTTCACGTACTAGTTGCGGCAAGTCAGAAATGCGTTTGGCGTCGAGTACATCGAGCAACTTCTCTACGACGCCTTCTTCGCGCTGAGTTGGGGTACAAACCCCATCAATTTGGGTAATAAAGTCGGCACGGTCCATCTTGTGCATGCGATCGATCAGGCGCACAGCGCTGGCAGCCTGCACTTCGTCAAATTCCAAATACCAATGCATAACGTAGCTCATAAACTCGCGGCTATTGATCCGAATTGTGTACATGTCGTGCTTGGCATGAAACGCTTTGAGGCAGGCGTCCATAATCTGGATTACCTCGAGCTCGGCGTTCATATTGTCGACGCCAAAGATGTCGACATTAAGCTGCCAGAATTCGCGTAAACGACCACGCTGCGGGCGTTCGTAACGCCATAAGTTAGGGATACTGTACCAGCGCAGGGGGTAGGCCAACTCTTGCCGACGACCAGCCACCATACGACTCACTGTCGGTGTCATTTCGGTACGGATAGTGACGCTACGGTCACCCCGGTCTTTGAATGTATACGTCTGTTCATCGATGATTTCTTGGTTACCCTTGCTCAGGTATAGATCAGTTGGCTCCAAAATAGGCGCGTCGTATTCCTCGTAGCCAAACGCTTCAACAGTCTGTCGCAACTTGCCGAAAATGAATTTTTGTAGCCGTTTGTCTTCGGGGTAAAAGTCGCGGGCGCCTTTGTATGGTTGGGTGGGTAATGCCATTATGTATCCGTTAAAATCTTATTTTACGTACATTTTTGCACGTTTAACCACATCCGCATAGTATTTATACCCGTAATTGAGTCTACCGATATTCCGCAAGCGATGGCGTCGCAGGAGCAGACTCACCTTTCGACTACTCAACAAACGCACATCGCGCACCTCGCTCGGTTGCATTACAAATATTGGGTCATCGACAGTTAATTTTACATGGTAGCTATAGAGAAACACGTTCGTGTGCTTATGATAGTGCGGGTGGTAGCGCCCCCATTTGCGCATGCCCAGGAAGGTAACTTGTTCCGGACGAACTTTAACACCAAGTTCTTCGTGCAATTCGCGGATGACCGCTTGGCGTGGCGTTTCGCCAGCATCAACGCCGCCCCCAAAGCTTATATCGAGCATATTTGGCGCAAAGACAATGTCCGCCGAACGTTTTTCGACAACAAATTTGTTGTTAGCGGTCGTCACTACCGCATGGACACCGCGCCGCCATAAACCTGTGCGGGCCGTAGCCCAGCCTACCGGTAGGCGATAGCCAAGCGGTTTGTTATGCCCGTCATAAATGTCGCTCCAGCTTGTGTGTTCTAAAAATGCAGCGAGGTCATCTACCGCATCTAGCAGCTTATCGGCAATTCTGGTAGTAATTTTTTCATAGTTTTCTTCGGTGTGTTTTGCGCGCGCATGCTGTGCCAAGTAATCTGTTAGATCAGAGATATCCCAGACAATTGCTTGGCGAGCGTCGATGGCAAACGTGGACATTACTTCGTCGTACACATCTTTCGACATAAAAACCAGCACATCTTGAGAATCAAGCTGTTTTTGCGTGGTTTGCCGTTTCGATTTCGACATAAAACCAGTAAAGTTATGCTCCCGAGCAGTCAGTTTTGCGTACTTAGATAGCTCTGCATTTTTGTTGGCGAGCGTATCAACACCACTCGAAGTAATACGATATCCAGCTAGTTTTAAACTTTTGGCGTAGCCCTCTGCCAAACGGCTACGGAATGTATTGCCGCGACAAACGAAATGAAGTCTTTTTTCCACCATGCTTATGCTTAGTATATATCAACTATATGTGTTTGTAATATTACTATTTACATTGTTTGGCTATAAGCGTATGCTCTGCAGTTATGACATCTTCTTTATCTCCTGAAACACCGAATTCTCGTGATGCAACTAAAGCGTTTGCAGACATTTGGGAGAGCCACCAGGACCAAATCAAACATGCACCAAGTCCTGAAGCTGTGGCAATTGTTGAGCACGCGACACATGACGTGGTTAAAGCAGAATTCCTTGCCTATTTCACTGGTCGACCGCTACCTACTCGATCAATCGAAATCGATACGCTTTCCTAAAGAATAACACCCGGCTTTTGTCTGGGTGTTATTCTTTGGTGCGGATGAGAGGACTATCGGCTACGCCTCCGCCACAAAGTCATGCTCGAAATGTATTTCTGCGCGTGACTTTGCTCTGCGAACCTCTTAATTTGCTTCGCTCAGAAGATTTCTACCCCTCGTCACAGACCAAAACAAAAGCCGGCACTTTGGCCGGCCCTTGTTTTGGTGCGGATGAGAGGACTTGAACCTCCATGCCTTTCGGCACTGGCTCCTAAAACCAGCGTGTCTACCATTCCACCACATCCGCGTAGGACACACTGTATTCTATCGTAAACAGAGAGGATTTTCTATACTTCGGGGTCAACTGGCAGCTGCTGATCGCCGAATATATCACGATTTAGGCGGTTTTGTAGGAATATCTGTGCTCTTACTACAGTCTTACCGATCATGTCGGTAGCACGCCCTCTGCCTCTCATTTCATACACGATAGATTGGCCAAGTTCACCGACAGCTGAAAAACGAGTTCCATCTGCACTCATTTGATAGCCTGCCGCAGATTCTACCCACCCTTGAACTGATTCAACTTTTACTTCTCTCATATCTTACCTCTAATACTGATTATGGCGTAAGCATAAGCCCGCCCCTCTGTTAAGTCAAGCGTAGCAGCAATTAGATTTTACGGTAAAAGACTAGCTGCGCATCGCCGTACTTTTTTGCAGTAACCACTTGTAGTTGTTTAAAGTCACGAACTGGCTCGCTGCCCGGCCACGACAATACAAATAAACCGCCTGGTTTTACTTGCTGCATAATCTTTTCGAGTACGTTGGGACGAATATCGTTGTAGGGAGGATCCGCAAGGACTATATCAAAGGTCTTGTCCTGGTTATTACGCGACCAGCCACTGACGTTTTTACGTAGAACAGTGACTTTATCCTGGAGGCCAAGTTGGGAAATATTTTCTTGAATTGTTTTATAAGCATCTTTGTCGATGTCGATTGCCAGCGCCGATGAAGCACCCCGACTTACCGCTTCGAAGCTTAAGGCGCCTGTGCCGGCAAAGGCATCGAGTACTGTGAGGCCACTCAGCTCGCCGAGTGTATTAAACAGTGCACCGCGCACCCGATCACTCATAGGATGGGTGCGATGGGTATGAGGTGAGTCAAAAATTCGGCCTCCCAGCGAGCCCGCAACAATTCTCATACGTTTTTCTTGGCTTTCTGGGCATCCATAAGGGCACCATACCACGTAACGGTGACCGCTCTGACAATTGTCGGTGCGAGTTGCTTGCGAATCTTTGACGCCAATTTCGATGTCCAGCCACGCTCGTAAAAGCTATCATATAGACCCATGGCAGCGATTTCCTTGGCAATCCGGCGGTACCAATCTTGTATCCCTAGTGCCCTAAATTCTTCTAGTTCATCGGCATTTGGCAGGGCGTTTTTGAGTGACAACGGTGCAATCAGCGTTGCCACGCCCCACTCAAAAGTACCATGGGTCGTCATAAGGCCTTTCGGACCCCACATTTTCCAGTTGTTTTTGAGCTGTTCACCGCGTGTTTCGCCGGGTAATACTAATTTTCCTTTGATCGTTGTACGTTCATCGATACCTTTTCCACTGCGAAGTTCCACTAGTTTTTCTTCGTATGGGTAGTGGTGAGCGGGCGTCAATCCGTCGACGAGCGCGTGCGCCAGCCAAGCGGATTCAAAACCAGCACGAACGGAGTCATCATTTCGTAGAGCGATGATTAGCGAGTCGTAATGGTGCTGAATAAGCTCCAATATCTGCGTATCATTTTCGTCGAAGGGCTGAAAGTAATGCCACGGTTCATCGACCGCCGGGCTTTTGCGCTTAATAGCATCGGGGCCATTACCGCCTTCGAAATGCAGAATTTGCTTGATAGCCGGAAACGAACACGCCGGCGCCAATTGCTCGAGGTGTTTGCGAGCAATACGATCAATCTTTTGATGCCCACCAAGCAGCCGGCCAGATAAGCTTGTAAGCGTGGTACCCGAATACACGGTTAGCAGCCAACCGTGACAGTATTAAACACAAATAAAGGGAATAGTATTTTCATTAATTCAAATTTGTCACCGCGCGTAAGTGTTTCACACGCGTCCAAAGATGGGTATATTGTAGCAAGTTTTCGTTCATGTCGATGCATGTTTGGGCTGCTTCGCGGGCGTTGGCAATCAGTTTGATATCGGTTAACCTAGCGACGCGCAGGTCGAGCTGCCCGTGTTGCATGGTGCCGTAGATAGCACCCGGACCACGCAGTTCGAGATCCAGCTCAGCCAGTTTAAAACCATCACCAGACCGTTCCACGGCGCGCAGGCGGGGGCTCGGCGCTTTCGAATCACTCAGCATGAGGTAGCAATATCCCTGGTGTTCGCTGCGCCCTACCCTGCCCCGTAACTGATGAATTTGCGCCAGGCCAAAACGCTCGGCAGCCTCGATGAGCATAACAGTGGCGTTTGGTACGTCCACGCCTACTTCGATGACCGTTGTCGAGACCAAAATATCTAGCTCGTGATTTACGAACGATTGCATAATGTCGTTCTTGTCCTGCGGTTTCATCTTTCCGTGCAGTAAACCAACCCGCCGATGTTTGAAGTCTTTTTTACTCATCTGTTCGTAGACCTTTTCGGCCGAATTAACGTCGAGCGCCGCAGATTCGCTAATGAGAGGACAGACGACAAATATCTGGCGTCCCGCAACCAGTTCGACATCAAGCTTTTCGTTCAGCTGAGACCGAGAATTTGGCGAAACAATTTCGGTGATAATCTGTTGCCTCCCGGCTGGTTTCTCGTCGATAATGGAAACATCCAGTTCGCCGTATAATGTCAGTGCCAGGCTTCGGGGGATTGGTGTGGCGGTCAGATTGAGGGTGTGAGGCATGTGCCCGGCCTTGGCAACCAGTTTCTTGCGTTGTTCGACGCCAAAACGGTGTTGTTCGTCTACGACAACCAGTTCGAGTTCGGACATATCGACCGTATCCTGGATTAGCGCATGCGTGCCAATAATGCAGCGGATTTTGCCAGCCTTAATATCTGCATGAGCTCGAGTCTTTTGCTGCGCTGTCATACCGCCGACGATAAGCCCCACGGTACCCCCAAATCCTAATGGCTCGAGCAACTTATACATTGTCTCGGCGTGTTGCCGGGCTAGCAGCTCGGTGGGTGCCATCAGAGCTACCTGATGCCCATGGTGCAACACCATCACCGCGGCCATAGCCGCCACGACAGTCTTGCCCGAGCCAACATCGCCTTCGACCAGTCGGTTCATGGGCTGCGTACGCTCCATATCTTGATAAATCTGCCAGATTACTTTGCGCTGAGCGGTTGTGAGCGTGAAAGGAAAATGTTTCACGAAATCTTGGGCAATTGTTGGTTCAAACGGCACGGCCGGTGCGTGTTCGGTCATGAGCTCATATTTATTAAGGAGGCTCGCTAGCGCCAGTTCAAACACTTCCTCGAAACCAAGGCGTCGTTTGGCGGCGTCAAGTGCCTTGGCAGACTCGGGAAAATGCATTGCCTCGAGGGCTGCCGCACGACTGATAAGCTTGTATTTTTTAATAAGCCATGCGGGCAAGGTTTCTGGTTCACGACGCACGACTTCGACCACTTGCGCGATCGCTGCTCGAATCTGCCGCGAGGTCAGTCCTTTGGTTTCACGATAAATTGGAATAATACGGGCCGTATTGAGCGGAAAATCACTCTTGAGCTCAATACTAGGGTTAGTAATTGCAAACCGCTGGGCCTTCAACTCGAACGGGCCCGATATGTAATATACCTGCGACTTCTTGAGTGCTTGCTCGCGGTACGGTTGATTAAACCACACTAGGCGTACGCTCCCTGATTCGTCACTAGCTATCGCTTCGGTGATATGCATGCCACGACGGACGTAGCGCCCCTTGGCCTGCGTGACGGTAGCCTCGATAGTGACAGTGCCGGGTTGTAAGTGGGCAATGGGCGTGAGCGATGAATAGTCGTCGTAGCGCCGCGGATAGTAATCCACCAAGTCAACGACAGTATGCAGCCCTAGCACTGCAAATTTCTTTGCGAGCTCGGGCCCCACTCCCTTTAGTGACCTCAGGGGACGTTCAGCTTCCATATTATTTAAGTATAGGGTCTTATTTGGAAACTTTGCGAACTAAGAAGAACACGCTTGGCCCAAAATAGAAACTCGACAGGGGTCGTTGTAAGCTTTTTTCAATAGCTAGCATAACTTTTTCTGGCACGTGCTTTTTAAGCGTCGTGCTGCGAAGGTTAGATACGGACAACACCTGTTCAACACGCAACCCCGCATGTGCAAACTGGCGGATAACGGTACGGGGGTTGTGGTTGACGAATGAGATTTCATCGTCGCGTTGGTTTTCTCTGGAACGAATATCGACAGGTTTAGCGGGAATCTTTTGGCCTTTTAACAGGTGCTTGATTCGGTTGCGAGCATGGGCGTAGTTAGCCACTTCGATAATCGCCAGGCCTTTTGGCGCCAAAACACGGCTGATTTCGCTAAATTCTACCGACGGATCAGGCAAATGGTGCATCACGCGAATCATGGTGAGCAAATCGATGGATCCGTCTGCGAACTTCAAATCATCGGCCTGCATGAGTTTGCGGTCGATTTCCGGGTGGTCTTTTAAGAATTCTTTGGCAATATCAAGTTGCTGCTGGCTTGGTTCGGCCAGTACCACTTTGTCGGCATAGTTTTCTAGGAGCAGACACAGACGGCCATACCCACCACCGATATCAACAGCAGTGGCAAAATGGCGACCCTTTAACAGACGCTTGATGGCAATGCGCTCCGAGGCGTTCTCGTAATCGCGACCATCCCAGTAGTGCAGATAGTTGTGACTTGGGTCGTTATATTGGTCGGCTTTTTTCTTGGCCATAGTGCTAGGTGTGGGGGCGTTTGTTTGTGACATATCTGACATATTATATCAGCTGTTACTCAGAAATATGTAATAAAGCATTAGCGTTTTTGCCTCGTCTCAGCACAGCATGATGGCCATCGAGACAATCTTCCGCTGTTATGGTGCGTTCAAGACTTACCTGTTGGCCGTTCATATAGATCGAACCTTGTTCCAGGAACCTACGGGCCTCACTGTTAGATGTTGCGAGCTTTGTCTCGGTAAGCGCGGATATGAGATCAGCGCCAATTTTTAGATCAGCGAGTGGTAGTTCTGATTTGAGATTACTAAAGTCTTTATCAGTCAGTTCGGTATAATTACCGCCGCCAAACAATGCTGCAGTTGTACGCACAACAGAATCGGCTTTTTCCTCCCCATGGACAATCTTGGTAACCTCGTACGCCAAAACCTTTTGAGCTCGACGACCGGCTTTATCAACTGCAAAATCAGCTAGAACTTCGGTAATTTCATCCATACTGAGCATTGTGTACAGTTTGATGAGTTCGGTTGCACTCTCGTCGTCGACATTCAACCAAAATTGGTAGAACTTGTAGACACTCGTCTTATTTTCGTCCAGCCATATCGCACCGTCTTCGCTTTTACCGAATTTGACACCCGTTGCTTTATTAATAACCAGAGGCGCAGACCAAATGTGTGATTCATCACCGGTGATACGGCGAATAAGCTCGACGCCAGCGATGCTGTTGCCCCACTGGTCGGCTCCACAAACTTGCAAAGTCACGCCATGTTCGCGGTGGAGATGCAAGAAGTCGTATCCTTGGATTAACGAATAACTGAATTCAGCGTAGCTAATGCCACCGCCCTCGTCGCCGAGTCGTGATTGGATAAAATCACGGCCGAGCATCTGGCGCATCGGAACATGCTTACCGACATCACGCAAAAATTCCAGGTAGCCCATCCCCTTAAACCAGTCATAGTTATCGACTAGTTTAAAATCTTGGCCAGCCAGCACTTGCTTATACTGAGCAGCTATGGCTTGTTTGTTGGTGTCAATTTGCTCTAGCGTCAGCAGGTCACGTTCCTGTTTTTTACCATCTGGGTCACCAATCATACCGGTTGCGCCGCCCACGAGCAGATAGGCTTTGTGTCCCGCTTCGATAAAATGTCGCACCATCATGACAATTGCGAGATTGCCGACAGTCATTGAATCCGCACTGGGGTCAACGCCGAGGTAAAAGCTGACCGGCTCGCCGTCGAGCGTTTTAATATCTTTATAGGTAGTTTGGTTTACGAACCCGCGCCAGCTCAAATTTTCGGAAAGAGTCATAGATATATTTCGTTTAGTTGCTATCTCGCCAGTATAGCGCAACTGAGGTGAAACCGTAAAATCTTCGTTAAGTAGATACACATAATCTTAGGCGTTTCTCAGCAATTATTTGCTATACTAAACATGAGTAATTTGAAACTATCTAGAGGGAGCTACTAAGACTACATGAACGATCTACCCAAAGGACCCGCAGGTCGACGACGACGTGCTGGCAGCACCTATACTACCAGTAGCGGTAAAACTCTCAAGCTCAATCAAAGTATCGGCGAACGTCGAAAAGCCAGTAAGTTTTCGCGCGACACTCTCAAGGCAACATATCTGAGCACCCTTCCTAAAAACAAGCTTCTGCGAGTATTGCACCGCATGCACCCCCGTCGGGTTGCTGCCTATTGGTTTAGCCGTGAAGGCGCAATCATGGCGCTCAAGATTGCCGGTGTCGGTGTTGTAATCTGTTTCTTCCTCGTTATCGGGGTGTTTGCCTACTTCCGTAAGGACCTCCCGAAAATTAAAAATATTTCCGGGGACAAATTGGGCGGTAGTATCACCTACCTGGACCGTACTGGCACGACGGTATTGTTTCAAGATTATGACGCCGTCAAACGTGTACCGGTAGCCGACGAAAATATCTCCCCCTTCATTAAGCAAGCGACCGTAGCTATTGAGGATAAGGACTTTTATAAGCACGGCGCATTTGATGTTCGCGGTATTACGCGCGCTGCAACGCATGACGTCGTTGGAGGCGGTGGCGCTGTCCAGGGTGGATCGACCATCACCCAGCAGCTCGTTAAACTTAACGAACAATGGACCACCAACCGTACGATCACTCGAAAAGTTAAAGAGTTAATTCTTGCCGTCGAACTCGAACGCGAATACACCAAGAAAGACATCTTGACAGCCTACCTCAATATTGCCCCTTATGGCGGTATCGAGTACGGTGTCGAAACGGCAGCACGTGACTACTTCCATACGACTGCCAAAGATTTAACACTTTCCCAAGCTACCATTTTGGCTGCAATACCCCAGTCACCGTACCGCTACTCGCCCTACAGTAGTCCTGAATTTAACGCTGCCGTGTCCAGTAACGCATTCGACAGGGAAGCTCTTATCGGTCGCCAACATTACATTCTTGATCAGATGGTGAATCAAAAGATGATCACCAAAGCCCAAGCCACCGAAGCAAAAACCGTGGATGTCTTAGCGCAGGTGCACCCTCTGGAATCAAAATACCAAGGTATCAAAGCGCCGTACTTTGTTTTAGCAGCCAAGCAGGAACTGGAACGTAAATATGGTGCGGCAACGGTACAGCGCAGCGGCTGGGTCGTGACCACGACACTCGACATAAACCTGCAGAACCTGGCTGAGTCACAAGTAGCCAAAGATCTCCCCGCTATTCGCAACTACAATGGCGATAACGCGGCGTTTGTTGCCGAGGATGTGCAAACCGGCCAAATGGTCGCACTGGTGGGTGGTGTCGACTTTAGTAACGACGTCTTCGGAAAGATCAACTACGCACAAACTCCGCTGCCTCCAGGTTCGAGCTTTAAGCCATACGACTATGCATCACTGATCAATTTCACCGCTGCGGGTGCGGGCTCGGTATTGTACGATACCCAAGGACCGATACCCGGGTATCCCTGCACTAATAAAAACTCACCCAAAACAGATAAGAATGCTAACTGCCTTTGGGATTACGATTTTCGATACCCTGGTCCACTAACACTCCGCTATTCTCTTGGTGGTTCACGAAACGTACCAGCGATAAAAGCAATGCTGTCGGTGGTCCCAACCGACCAAGTCAAATCGGTTAATAAAGTCATCAGTACCGCCGAAGCAATGCAGAGTGACGGCAAAGGTTTTGGCTACAATTGTTACCTGGATACAGAACTCACCAAGAAAACGCAGTGTTACGCAGCGTCGGCAATTGGCGATGGTGCATTCCTGCACCTGGATGAGCATGTCAACGGTCTGGCAACTATGTCACGGCTTGGCAGCTATATACCACAGACCTACATCATGAAAATCATCAATGGCTCTGGCAAGACTATCAACCAGTGGAAGCAGCCGAACGGCAAACAAGTACTCAAGGACGAAGCTGCATACATCGTGAACGACATGTTATCCGACCCGAATGCCAGCTACTTACCTTCTTCGTTCAAATTTCAGCATCAAAAGAACGGCTGGAAGTTCGCCGTCAAGACCGGTACGACCAATGATAACTTTGACGGTCTGATGACGAGCTGGTCTACAAAATACGCCGTCGCTACCTGGGTCGGTAACCATACGCGTAACGTCGCCCTCAAAGGCTCAATGGAATATGTGACAGAACCAATCGTACGAGGCTGGATGGAAGCCGCCCACACCGGCCTTAAGCCCGTTAACTGGACTGCTCCACCGACCGTCAAGACTTTGCCGGCCTTCGTTATTCGTAGCCATGTCGGTATCGGATCGGTCGAACCGAGCACGAATGTCGACCTCTTCCCGTCGTGGTACCAGCCCAAAAACGGCACGAATGTTTCCCAGACCATCGACAAAGTCTCCGGCAAACTGGCGACATCCTGTACGCCTGCTGCTGCCAAAATTGTCCAAGACAACAGCAATACCAGTAGCTTCTCGATAGACAAGTTTGTAGGTGGTGGTAGTGCCGCTGCAAACAGTACATCTGTAAGTGGCAACGATGATGTACATAACTGTGACGATGCAAAGCCGCAACTATCGCTTACTACAGCAGGTAATACCATAACGGTCACGGCATCCCAAGGTACCCACCCACTCAGCGGCGGTTCTTACACCGGTGATGGAGCCGGCACAATCATTGTCACCGCCAACGGTCAGACAATCTGTAGCCTTACTATCGATAATCCGGCAGTGTACTCAGGAACGTGCCAGTACACACCAACTGGGACAGAATCAATCCAACTCAGCGCTGTGCTGACGGACAGTGTTCTGTACCAAGACTCTCAGAGCGGGACATTAACGCCAGTTGCGGACAAGAAAAAGAACAACTAGTGATACACGCGTAGCGTAGCTCGCGATTGTTTAAATACAGAACAATGGCCACAAATACGTGGTCATTATTCTAGTACGAAGGAGTCGCATTAATCTTTTTCGAGAAAGGTATTGAGGGCAGTGCGAACATCAGGCACGCTCGTTAAAAGCGCCGGTTTCTTGCCACTTTTTTGCATTGGGCCGATAGCGGCTTCAAATCCTAGCTTCTTAGCCTCGGCGACACGTTTTTCGACATAAGGAACATGACGTACTTCGCCCGACAAACCAACTTCACCAAATACAACTGCATTAGATTTGAGCTGCAGACCTTTTGCAGCCGAACCAATAGCTAGGCAAATTGCGAGATCGGCTGCCGGTTCTGTAATACGCATGCCACCTACAATATTGATATAGATGTCTTGGTCGGCCAGATTAAGCTTTGTACGACGTTCGAGCATAGCCACCAGCAGATTCAAGCGATTGAGGTCGTAGCCGCTGGCAGCTCGCTTTGGGTAACCATAGCTGGTTTTATTCACGAGCGCTTGGACTTCAACCAGCAAGGGTCGAGTGCCTTCAAGAGTCGCCAGCACCACTGAGCCATCGCTTACCTGGCGCTCAGCGAGCAAGCTTGCCGACGGGTTATCGACAGGCTTCATGCCTTCTTCGACCATTTCAAAAATCCCGGCTTCATTCGTTGAACCAAATCGGTTTTTTATGGCTCGCAAGATTTTAAAACCCCCATACCGATCACCTTCTAACTGTAGTACCACATCCACCACATGCTCAAGCACTTTAGGCCCCGCAATCGCACCCTCTTTAGTTACATGGCCAACTAAGATTACTGCGGTGTTTGTTTGCTTGGCAGCGAGTGTAATCAGCTGCGTACTATTGGTAATCTGCGAGACGGTACCGGCGGCAGAACTGATGGTGCTCACACCGACGGTCTGAATGGAATCTACGATGACAAGCTTAAATTTTCCGGTCGCAATCGTCGCGGCAATATCGTCTGCCGAAACACTCGTAGCCAGCTGCAGATCATTGCGCGTTGCACCGAGCCGTTCTGCGCGCAGGCTTACTTGGTGGGTCGATTCTTCGCCGCTGACATAGAGGACAGGTACATGCTGCGCTACGGCGTAAGCAAGCTGAAGCAAAAGCGTGCTCTTACCAATCCCAGGCTGTCCGGCAATCAGATTAATGCTTCCGGGCACCAGACCGCCACCAAGTATAAGATCGACATCGCTGATGCCAGTCGTCAGTCGCGCCTGGTCGTGAGCAGCCGAAACATCGACCGATGCAGTTTGTAACTTGCTGCCGAGCGACATGGCACTCTGAGCCGCCCCCACAGTCTGCAACTGCGCTTCCTCGCGCAGCGTGTTCCATTCGCCACATGTTGGGCAACGCCCTGCCCATGACGACGAGATAGCACCACAGTTATCACAGACATATCGAACGGTCGGTTTCTTGGCCACGTTCTTTTGCTTCCCTTCTTTATTAGTTCTAGTGTACCACTACTGTGAAGACGGGACGCTCTCGCCGGAAATTGCCCGAGCCAGCTGCTGTTCTTCGAGTGCAATGGTGTTCCGGGTATCAACCAGCTCGTTGTATTGGGTGATAATGCTCCGTGTCGCAACAATCTTAGCGTTATAAGCATTTACTTGTGCGTTATAACTATCTACGTCGCGGTTGTACTGCGCCGCATCGCCACCGCGCTCCATATCAAGTCGCCCTTTCATTGTCTGCAAGTTAGCTTGCTCTTTACTGAGCTCGGTCGTGTTTGTTTCGATGGTTGCTTTCAGCTGCTTTAGCTGGGCATCGTATGTAGCGACCTGCTGTTGACGACTGGTAAATTCCTGGCTATAAGCTGATGCAAAATTCACCACTTTTGCGCGATCGGTAAAGTAGCGACCGTAATATTTTTCGAGTTCAGGTGTGAGTTGAACGATTTCGGTACCAAAGATGGAATGCATCTCGTTCACGACATCATTTGGCTCAGTTTTGCGATACTGATCGATGGTAGCACGTACACGCGGATCACTGACATCATTACGGTAAAAATTCTGCAACAGTGTGTCGATATGCGTTCGTTCTTTGTCATTCAACCGATCGTACGCAGCATGCAACATTTCGTGCGCTGCTGTCACTTGCTCAACACCCTCCAGCCGTGGATCGCTGACATCCAAGATATATATTCCCTGCTGATTGCCATGGTAGCAACCAAGAACAATAGATTGCTCACGACCAAAATTACAATTAACAGAGAAGACCGCTTTATTATTGATACTGGGGTGATTAACATAAAATGCGTGCCTCGCCACCGGAGTCATAGCGTCTGCCGTTGCCAGCGCCGTGACGGCCGAGGGTGGCGTGTAATTACGTAAGCTCTGCCAGTCGAGTAGTGGCCGCCGGTATTGCAACGCTAGGAAACCCGCGATTATCGAGAAGAGCAGCAACCATAGCAGCGCACGTGATGTGCGATGACGACGAGGTACGGTTGGTGCAAGGACAGGTCTATTCATTGGCTGTGGCGTAGGCGAGTGCACCCTTTTTGGTGGCTACCTGTATGATATCGCCTTTTAGATATTTGTCATCCAAAAGGTCAATCGCTACTTGGTCTTCGATAGTGTCCTGAATCAGACGACGCAGCGGACGCACACCGTTCTTGGCATCATAGCCGTTTTCGAGGAGGTACTGCTTGGCGGCAGGCGTTAATTGCACGCTCAATCCACGACGCTGTAACCGAATTTTAAGCTCATCAATTTGCAGGTCAATAATTCGGAAGATGTCTTTTTTGGTCAAAGCACGGAAGACAATAACTTTATCGATTCGGTTAAGCAACTCCGGCCGTAGCATTTTTTTGAGTTCATCCTGGACCTTTTCTTTGTTTGCCTTGTGCAGACTATCGAGATCTTTCAAATCACTCTTGTCAGTAGCGTGGAATCCAAAGCTAGCTTCTTTTTGAAGTTTATCGGCACCGATGTTGCTCGTCATGATAACAATGGTGTTCGTGAAGTCGATGCGTCTGCCTTTGGCATCAGTCAAATACCCATCTTCTAGAATCTGCAACATCATGTTAAACACATCGGGATGTGCCTTTTCGATTTCATCGAACAATACGAGGCTGTACGGTTGGCGGCGAATCTTATCTGTTAATTGTCCGCCGTCGTCGTAGCCGACATAACCCGCCGGGGCACCAACGAGGCGTGACACATTATGGTGCTCGCCGAATTCACTCATATCAATCTTAACCAGGTTGTTTTCGCTGCCAAAGAACTCGCGGGCGAGAACTCGTGCTAGTTCGGTTTTACCCACTCCCGTTGGTCCAAGGAAAATAAACGAGCCAATCGGTCGTTTCTCGCTGCTGATACCGCTACGGTTGCGACGAACAGCCCGCGAGACAGCTTCGACGGCTTCTTTTTGGCCAATGACATATTTGCCGAGAGTTTTTTCGAGGGTCAGTAAGTACTTCGCCTCTGAGCGGATGACTTTCTTGACGGGAACACCCGTCATACGTGCCACGACGTCGGCTAGATCTTCGCTGGTAATCTTGAGCTTCTTAACTTCTTTTTGATTAGCATGTAGCTTGGTCAGTTCTTCGTTAATACGGCTGGCGCGTGTCTTGTGCTGTGCTGCCAATTCGTAATCTTCGGCATCAACCGCTTCATCAATGCGGGTATTTACCAGCTTTAGTTCTTTTTGTAATTTACGCACCTCGGGCGATGTTTTGCCCTTGTCGACACGGATGTGAGCGGCTGTTTCATCGATAAGGTCAATGGCTTTGTCCGGCATGTAACGATCGTTGATATAGCGTTTTGCGAGCATCACTGTGTCTTCTAATATTTCGTCACTAATAATTACATTGTGGAATTTTTCGTAGTGTTTGCGGAGTCCTTTTAAGATGCCCAGGGTTTCGCTCGGCGTAGTTTCGGGAACCTGAATGGTCTGGAATCGTCGTTCAAGGGCAGCATCTTTTTCGATATGTTTAGTGTATTCGGCAGTGGTTGTCGCGCCCACGAGTTGGATTTTGCCACGAGCCAGAGCTGGCTTGAGAATATTACCAGCATCCATTGCGCCTTCAGCAGCGCCGGCACCGACAATAAGATGTAATTCGTCGATAAATACGATTACTTTGTTGGTCTTTTCGAGTTCCGCCATAACTTTCTTGAGGCGCTCTTCGAACTCACCACGGTATTTTGTACCAGCAATCATTCCGGCCAGGTCGAGCATCACAATGCGCTTGTCGAGCAAACTATCAGGCACATCTTCGGTGATAATACGTTGTGCGAGACCTTCGACGATGGCGGTCTTACCAACACCAGGCTCGCCAATCAGCACCGGATTGTTCTTAGTGCGGCGATTAAGGATCGTAATCATACGGCGTATCTGTGTTTCGCGGCCGACGACAGGGTCGAGCTTACCAGCACGAGCTTCAGCGGTCAGGTCGGTGCCATAAAAGTCGAGGGCGGTTTTTTTGGATTTTTTGCTCCGTCGAGCACCAGTTTCGGTCTCTGTCTCTTCGTACTGTTGACGATTGAGGAACTGCTCGAGTTCGCTCATCAGGCCGTCGACATCAATACTCATATCGCGCAGCAAAATGGTTGCCCGGGCGTTCTTTTGGCTGAGGATGCTGTACAAAATGTGCTCGGTACCACAGTATTCTTGGCTATAATCTTGGGCAACGTCATAGGCCATCTTGAGCGTCAGTTTAGCTGTTTCACTCAGACCCTTCGCACCCATATTAATAACCAATGTCTTTGGCGACAAGTTAAGCGCCATGCGTGCCCGGTCGAGGGTCACTCCGGCACCTTCAAGAATCTTCGAACCCATACTGCTGTCTTGGGCTAGCACTCCAAGCAATAAGTGCTCAGTGCCAACATAGGCACTGCCAAAGCTCCGCGCAATGGCATCAGCGTGCTTCAGGCTTTGCAGCGCATTGTTAGTAAGGTGACTCAAAAAGTCTTGAAAATCCGGAGAGTTGGGCATCATAGTTATTGGTACCGTTTGCCTTTCTTAAATTGTGGCGTAAGCGCCATGGCTTTAGTGTAAGCGAATTGACTGGATGTTAGCTGTGAGGATTAACACACTAGACACTTACGATATATTTCGACCCTCAAAAAGGTCATACAACTATGATAAGAAATTAGCACTCAAAGGTCAAGAGTGCCAACGAGTCACCGCCCGGGCATCTTTTGCGAGAGTCAGGCACGCTAGTTTTCGAGAATCAGAACAGGCTGTACATCGGTACAGCCTGTTGAATCGAAGAAAAATAGATAGTGCATTACGCCGCAAATGATGTTCAGGCGGCGACTTGGTAGGCAGTTTTGACCTTTTGGTCAAGAGTGCTAATTTGCTTTTAAAATAGTTTCTTTGCTTATTCGCCGTGCTCTTCGATGGCTTCTAACAAGCTGTTTTCGAGATCGCTCTTTCGCTTAAGTTTTGGCTGCTTTGGCAGTTCAGTGGTTTCTATGACACCTTCTGAAACTTCGTTTGCAGGTGCACTCAGTTTGTCAGCTTCGATATCGAGCTCGTAACCGGTCAATTTGCTGGCGATACGGACGTTCTGTCCGCTCTTGCCGATAGCGATGCTCAGTTGATCTTCGGGCACAAGTACGCGGGCTTTTTTGTGGCCTTCGTCGATGATGACTTTCGTAACTTTGGTTGGGCTAAGGGCATTAGTAATGTAGTTTACCTGGTTTTCGTCCCAGACAATGATGTCGATCTTTTCTTGCTCACCGATTTCGCTCATAACGGCGTTTACGCGTGTACCGTGACCACCAACGAAGGTGCCGACTGGGTCGACCCCAGGGACATTAGATGCAACAGCGATCTTGCTACGTACACCAGCTTCGCGGGCGATGCCCTTGATTTCGACAGCGCCACTTTCCATTTCAGGAACTTCGGCACGGAACAGCCATTCGACGAATTGTGTGTTACCACGGGAAACAACCAACTGAGGGCCGCGGAAACCGCGTTCCACATCTTTCAGGAAGACTTTTAGACGTTGGCCGGGATAGTAACGCTCGCCTTGGATCTGCTCGCTGCGAGGCATGATGCCTTGCGCTTTCCCAAGGTCGATACGAACAATATTGCCTTCGGCACGAGCCACGACTGCATTAATGACGGTACCAATTTTGTCTTCATATTCTGCCATAACAATTTCGCGCTCGGCTTCGCGCAGACGCTGCAAAATAACTTGCTTGGCTGTCTGGGCTGCGACACGCCCAAAGTCGTGGACTTTTTCGTGTACTTCGACCGTTTCGCCAATCGCAGCGTTCTTGCGCATGACTCCGGCATCTTTCAGGCTGATTTCGTAGGCTTCGTTCTCGACGGTTTCAACAATTTCTTTTGATACGTAGGCATCGACGTCACCCGTGTTAAGGTTCATAGTCACACGCACTTCTTGTTCGCGGTCACCGTAGTCTCGGCGGTAAGCAGCAGCAAGTGCTTGCTCAACTACTTCTTTGACTGATTCTTCGGGCAAGTTCTTTTCTTCGGCAATCGTCTTAATAGCGACGGCCAACTGTTTAAAATCTAATTCCATGATTATTTCTCCTCTACTAAGTTTTGATATATAACACTATGTTTCACTTGGATGGAGTGCAAGGGAGAAGCGAGAAGCGGAGTAAGTCGTACTGCGGTACGGCGCACGAGCATCACAGCCTCTGACGCAGCAATGCGCCAAGAGTGACAGCGGTGCTGCGAGCGAGCTCGCAGGCAGGCTGTCACGGTGAAATGTAGTGTCAAGGTATGAAAAAAGCCGACCTGTGGCCGACCTATAACAGGCTCAAGTATACGTATGTCGTTGTGAAATGTCAAACAGCACCCCCGGTTGACCACGTGCTAAACTAGTCTGATGAGCAACACCGTTACCCGTCTATTCGAATCATTTCAACCATCTCATTACCAACTGAGCCTTGTGCCCGAGCGTGAAAAGAAATCATTTCACGGCACCGTCACTATCCGCGGCAAAAAGACCGGACGCCCCAGTCAACGTATTACGCTTCATCAAAAAGACCTCAAAGTTACCAGCGCCACACTTACGAAACACGATAAAAAAGGCGACCAAGAAATTACTGTAAACCGGATAAACTTACAAAAATCTTTTGACGAGGTTCGTTTACATACCGAGGCAATGCTGTATGCCGGCGAATACAGCCTGACACTCGAGTTTAGAGGAGAAATTCAC
>JBDSPW010000031.1:0-7013 GCA_039930145.1 Saccharimonadales bacterium (SeqCode)
AAGAGGTACGTGAGCTGGGTTCAGAACGTCGTGAGACAGTTCGGTTTATATCCGCTGTGGACGATAGGAAATTTGAGAGGATTTGCCCCTAGTACGAGAGGACCGGGGTGAACGCACCGCTGGTGTATGGATTGTTCTACCAAGAGCATTGTCCAGTAGCTATGTGCGGAACAGATAAGCGCTGAAAGCATATTAAGCGCGAAACTGACCTCAAGATTAGATTTCCCTATGAGGACACTGAAAGACTATCAGTTTGATAGGCGCAAGGTGGAAGTACGGTAACGTATGGAGCCGAAGCGTACTAATAGTCCCATTGACTTTTTACGTACTTTAAATCGTTTGCCCTTCGGGGTAGGTGGTTTAAAGATGTGCAATTTGACTAGTTATTGGTGTATATCAGATACACTAGCGTTTGATCTATCTTAACGACTATTACAGAGAATCCGTGAAATACTTGTATTCATGGACATCAATCGGCTCGGTACAACCTAAAGTTGGCCGGGAAGAGCAGGAGCGGTTCGCCTTTTGGCGAATGCGAATTCATTTCGCAAGCTCCGATGAGAAACCCGCTTGCGGGTGTCTCATGTGCCCTATTTGGTGCCCATGGCGCGAGGGAAACACCTGTTCCCATACCGAACACAGCAGTTAAGCCTCGTAGCGGTTACAATACTTGGGTTTTAACCCTGGGAAAATAGCACGGTGCCAAATTATAAAAAGGACTTCCTAACGGAGGTCCTTTTTCTTTATGAGATATCTTACAGACTACCTTAAGCATTACCCTGTAACATAAGCTTTGTTCGGGAGCGACTTATATTAAATAGACCGAACACTTGACCTTTAGGAGGGTAAAAATGGCTGGAACAGCATCAGGAGGCCGTATTGCGGCCCAAAAGAACAAGAAGCGATATGGTAAAGACTTTTACGCACGCATCGGTGCAATGGGCGGCAAAAAGGGTCACACTGGTGGCTTTGCTGCTAACCGCGAACTCGCCCGCATTGCTGGCGCTCGTGGTGGCCGCGTGAGCCGCCGTAATAAAGGCGAATAACCACAACAATTTCAAACGGCTAATGGTATTGACAACTAAACAGTAGCATGATATCATAAGCATGATTTCGAAAGAGATCAAGAGGGTTCCGTACTTTATGTATGGGGCCCTTTTGTATTTCTGGAGAAGTGTTATCACTAACGGAGGTCAATATCATGGCTGGAACTAAAGCTGGCGGCAAAGCTGCTGCTGCAACGAACAAAGCAAAATACGGTGCTGATTTTTATGCTAAAATCGGCGCTACAGGTGGCAAAAAAGGCCGCACAGGTGGTTTTTACGCTAACCGCGAACTCGCCCGCATTGCTGGCGCTCGTGGTGGCCGCGTAAGCCGTCGCACCAAAAAAGTCTAAGTCTGAGAGACTTATGCCTGGTAAAAACCTCCGCTTTAAGCGGAGGTTTTTACGTATTCGGGGTGTCATCAGTGGCGTAAAACACTGGTGATGGCTTTTTGGTACGCTTGGTCGAACGATAAGTGCGGCAGAAGCGAGAGGGCGTAACTTTCCAGACCATGTGGCAGTTGAAACACTGGTAGTGCTCGATGTTTTCCTGCTGTAAACTCTTATTGCTACAACGGGGGCAAACACTGCGCTCATACAGCCAGTCACGGTAGGTATCCAGACAGTCTTGGATATGCTCCTCGTCGATGACGATATCGAGGTCTCCCGCGATTTCTTTGGCCTTTTCCCAAGCGGCAATCTCGAGTTTTATAAGTTCCAAATCCGCATCGTAACAGTTGTGCTCGAGCAGTGCATGGCCGGTTTCGTGCAGGAGTGACCAAGCGCGGGATTTGCTGGGCTTGGCGTTATCATAAAAAATCTCTTTGGTTTCAGGTGACCACGAAAAGCTCTTGCCACAGCGATAGCTGATGTCTGGAAACTTGGTTGCAAGCGTCTTAGTTATGTCCATATTTACTCCGTGCTAGGTCGTAACAACCAAAAATCACTGCTTGTTCAGGGCGGGCAGCTTGCTTAATTGGTGGGATGGGGACCATAGGGTTATGATAGACGCTTAGCTCATTTTTGAGCAACTCGATATACTTGTCGAAATAGCTGCCGACGCTGCCGCCAATAACGATAATGTCAGGTTGAATAAGGGCTATAAGCTCGATAAAGCCACGGGCCCAGTCGTGGGCGATACGTTGCCAGATTGCGGAATCATCGATATCTTTGGCTTTTTTACCGTAACGCTCGACTATTGCGTGACCCGACGCGAAGTCTTCCCAGGATGTAATCTTGCCGTTATATTCGAGCGCCATTTGGCCGCCTTCGCTATCCGAAAAAACTGGATCGATAGCTTGATTAATAACCACACCCGTACCGATACCGGTACTGATGGTGACGTACAGGACTTTTTCGTATTTTTTGAGCAACATTGCTTCGGACAGTGCAGCAAGATTAGCATCGTTTTCTATGACTACGGGGCAGGATAATATTTTCTCGAAATCGGCTTGGATGGGGACGTCGCGCCAGGGTAAATTGCCGAATACCTCGCCTACGCCTTGGTCGCGGTTAATTTTGCCCGGAACAGCCACGCCGGCGGCTTGGAAATCCTTAGTTTTAAGATCACTCATGGCTTTGCCGATTGCATCCAGAAAATCGTCGTATTTTTTCGGGGTGGGGAACTTGGTTTGTTCGACGATCACACCATTCCCATCTAACACTGCAATCAGTGTTTTCGAGCCGCCGATGTCTACCCCCACGTACATATGTGCTAAGTGTAGCATGGAGGCTCTTGTAGCTGACGTATTTTTGCAGTGATTTTTTCGAATCCGTAGTCACCTCTTTACCTCAAGGGGCGAAACAGATATAATAGAGGTAATCTTACAGATTGGGACAGTGTCGGCCTTTGCTGATGCTGTCTCTATCTGGAGAAATACACCACGAAGGAGGCACCTAAGAAATGCCAAAGAACAGTACAGTCACAATGGATGAGCTTTTAGCTCAGAACGAGGTAGCTAATTTAACTACCGGAAGCGTCATTGAAGGAGTTATTACTTCTGTAAAGAAGCACGAGCTCTGGATTGATTTAGGCGCACAGGGCGTCGGCGTTGTTATGCGCCGCGAAATCGGTCACGGCCAGCCACTCGAGGTCGGCCAAACGGTAACCGTTAGTGTTATCGACCCAGAAATGGAAGAAGGCTACGCGCTGCTCAGCATGCGACGTGCCGTTAAAGATCGCGGTTGGGACGAACTCCAACGGATGTTCGACGACAACGAAACCGTCGAGATTACTCCTTATGACGCCAACCGTGGTGGTCTGCTGGTAGAGCTCGAAGGTATCCGTGGTTTCTTGCCCGTGTCACAACTGGCAGCCGGACACTATCCACGTGTATCTGGCGCTGACAAGGACGAAATCCTGCAGAAGCTCAACGCCCTCACTAATCAAGTGCTTCGCGTTCGCATCCTGGATGTCAGCCGCAAAGACAACAAGCTTATCTTCTCTGAGAAGGAAGCTGTGAAAGATGACATGCAAGCCCGCTTTAGCGAGCTAAAGGTCGGTGATGAAGTAGAAGGCGTCGTAACGGGCGTTATCGACTTCGGTGCATTCGTCAATGTTGATGGTATCGAAGGTCTGATCCACATCTCGGAAATATCCTGGGAACGCGTCGACAACCCACGCAACTACGTGAAAGTTGGCGACCAAGTAAAGGCCAAGATCATCGCAATCGACAAAGACCGCTTGAGCCTAAGCCTCAAACAAATGTCTGAGGACCCATGGTTACAAGAAGTCAAAGCCTTTAAAAAAGGCGATGTCGTCGAAGGTAAAGTCACCCGAATCACACCGTTTGGTGCATTCGTACAGATTAGCCCAAGCGTTGAAGCATTAGTACACGTATCTGAAATGAGCGACGAAGAAACTGTCGATCCAGAACAGATTTTCCAACTCAACGAAAAGAAGCAGTTCAAGGTTCTTGATATCGATACTGAAGCGCGTAAAATCGCCCTCAGCCTCAAGAACGCTAAAAAATAATCCAGACAACACGATAGAAATACGGATTTGTCAGTAAGCAAGGGAGCACGTACAGGAATGGCTACAACAATCGAAATTGAAGACACGATTACTGTCGGCGCCCTTGCTGACAAATTGATGATACCCGTAACCCGGCTGATCGCAGAGCTGATGAAGAACGGCGTGATGGCAACGGTAAATGAGCGGGTCGATTTGGACACCGCGCAGATTATCGTTGGCGAATTAGGGCTCGAGGTGGAATTAACCCGCAAAGACACATCCGAAAGCACATTGCCAAAGCGCGAGAAACAGACTGCCAGTGAGGGTGCCGAGACTCGCCCGCCAGTTGTAGCGGTCATGGGGCATGTCGACCACGGTAAAACGAGCCTACTCGATGCTATTCGCGGCGCGAATGTTGTAAAGGGTGAGGCCGGGGGTATCACCCAGCATATTTCTGCTTACCAAGTGGCGCACAAGGACCGCATGATTACATTCCTCGACACACCTGGTCACGAGGCTTTTGCAGCGATTCGTGAGCACGGTGCGCACCTAACAGACATTGTTATTATCGTGGTGGCTGCCGACGACGGTATCAAGCCGCAGACGGTCGAAGCGATTCGCTTTGCCAAAAAAGCCGGCGTGAAAATTATTGTGGCGGCTAACAAAATGGACAAAGAGGGTGCGGACGTTAACCGACTATACAGCCAACTTGCTGAGCACGAATTGATGTGGGACGGTTGGAAGGGTGGCGATACACCAGTATTGCCAGTCTCAGCCAAAACACAGGAAGGCATTCCTGATTTGCTCGACATGATTTTGCTCGTTTCTGATGTTGAAGATTTCCGCGCTGACGTAAAAGTACCCGCCGAAGGACTTATAATCGAAGCCCATGTTGAGCAAGGTCGTGGCCCTGTGGCGCACGGTCTGATCGAGCGTGGTGTACTTAAACCCGGGGACTATGTTGTTTCGGGAGGAACCTATGCCAAGGTTCGTAATCTCGAATCTACTACCGGCGAAAAACTGACACAGGCTGGCCCTTCGACTCCTGTCGTTATTACGGGCTTTAAGCTTCTGCCCGAATTCGGCGACCCATTCGTAACCGTTAAGACCGAAAAAATCGCTCGCGTCGAGGCAGCTCGTGTGGCTACAGAAAAAAGCAGTGGTGGTGGCCGTGGCGGCGTGAACAGCACTGAGCTGATCCGCATGATTAATCGCAGCAACGAAGTACGAGAGTTGAACATTCTCCTCAAAGCTGACGTTCAGGGCTCACTGACTTCTGTCATCGACAGCCTGAAGGCGCTGGATACTGATGAAGTTGCCGTACGCATCGTGGGCACGGGTGTGGGCTCTATCAACGAAAACGACATGCATCTGGCGCACAGCAGTAACGCAATCGTCTATGGCTTTAGCGTTGCAATGCCAAGCAACATCAAGCAGATTGCATCCCGCGATAAAGTACCGGCCCGTATGTACAAGATTATTTATGAACTTATTGATGACGTAAAGAGTGAGCTGACCAAGTTACTGCCTCCAGAGATTGTCGAAAAAGACCTGGGTCGCTTAGTCGTCCGTGGCGTCTTTAAGACCACCAAGACAGAAGTAATCTGTGGCGGGGAAGTTACCAAAGGCAAGCTTGTTGTGCCAGCTCTGGCACGCGTCAGCCGCGGCAATGATGTATTGGGCGAGGTAGAGATTACGCAGCTCAAGCGCGGCCCCCAGGACGCCAAAGAAGTGTTTGAAGGCGAAATGTGTGGACTTAGCTTTAAGACAGCGCATCGAATCGATCTCGAAGAGGGTGATCATATCGAACTCTTTACCCGCGAAACAGTGGCTCGAAGCCTTTAATGCTACAATAAAAATATGGCAGACAACGACGCAAAAGCACCACTCAAGATCGACAATAATCTTCTCGACCAATTAGGCCTGAGTGCGCTCCCGCAGCCCGAAAAAAGCGGTCTCCTCAAACACATCTACGAAACACTGGAAATGCGTGTTGGTATGCGCCTGGCTGATCAGATGAGCAACGAACAACTCGACGAGTTCGAGAAGTATTTTAACGCCCAAGACGATGCGGGTGCATTCCGTTGGCTGGAAACGAATTTCCCAAACTATAAGGATATTGTGGCTGATGAATTCGAGAAATTGAAATCAGAAGTTGCCGGTTCGGCACCACAAATACTGGCTGCCTCTCAGCAAGCTCCCCAGGAATAGTATCTAGAGCAAATGCTTGTGACCGGCGAGGAATGCCTCGGCGGTCATTTCTTTTTTGCCAGCGGGCTGCAATGCATCGACAACAAAGTTACCTTCGCTCGTTGGAATGATCAGTTCACGGTTTTCGCTGTAAGGCCGGCCGATGGTATGGTCGCTCGAAGTGGTACTGGCATGCGCCTTGGTGATGATGACGTCTTTACCGGCGATAGTAGTGCGACTTTTAGGCCACTCAATAAATGCTCTAATCTCGCGTTCTAGCACTACGGCGGGCTTTGTGAAATCTAAAATCCCATCGTCTTTGGTAAGCTTGCGCGAGTATGTTGGTGTAGTGTCATTGGCAATCGACACTTCTTCTTGTGGTGCAGGCTGAATGTTTCCATCAAGATATCCTGGCAAAATCTCGCACAGGGCTTGATAACTAATCTGAATCAGGTCACTCGTGAGCACAGGTGTAGTAAGGTCGTTCGCAAGGTCGTATGGTGCTTGGGCGAGCAGCAGGCCTTCGTCCATCTTTTCATTGATAAGCATCAGGCTGACACCGGTGCGCGTTTGGCCACTTAGTATCGCAAAGGTAATTGGATCTGCCCCACGCCATTCTGGCAACAGACTGAAATGGCTATTGATGATGCCATACGAGAAATAATCAATCACGTCACGGTTAATGATAATGCCGTAGTCGATAACGATACCCAGTTCGCTGCTAAATGGCTTGTCCGCAAAAAGGGCGGACAGCTCAGACTTATTAGCTGGCGTGCGCACCTCTAGTTCAAGTTTATCGGCAAGTTCCAGAACGGGAACGGCACCTTT
>JBDSPW010000032.1:0-10551 GCA_039930145.1 Saccharimonadales bacterium (SeqCode)
GATGCTGAAGAAGTTTTGAGTGGTAATATTCGCGACGAAGCAGCTCATGTTGCCGAAATCGAAGTTCCGACGGCTGCAATCTCTGACGTTGATGTCACCGAAGACCCATCATCGGACGAGTTCAGCATTATTGAAACCGACGAACAAGGAAACCCTATTGAAGAAGACGTAGCATTAATTGCTGCAGATGATAACCAGGAGGAGGAAGCCTAATGCGACGCTATAATTCTGGTACCGACATCGCTGATTTCGACGCTGTACGCCTCGCTGTTGCCAGCCCCGCTGACATTTTAGAGTGGAGCTACGGTGAAGTAACCAAGCCCGAAACCATTAACTACCGTACCCAAAAACCCGAACGTGATGGTTTGTTCTGCGAACGGATCTTTGGACCCGTCAAAGACATTAACCCGCACGACGCAAAATACAAAGGCGTTCGTTCACGCGAAGCCGCTGTCGATAAGAACGGTGAGCTCGTTACCCGCAGTATCGTCCGCCGCGAACGCATGGGCCACATTCAGCTCGCGGTACCTGTAGCGCACATTTGGTTCCTGCGTGGAACTCCTAGTGCTATGGGCCTCTTGCTTGGCTTGACTGTCAAAAACTTGGAGCGCGTTGCATATTTTGCAAGCTATATTGTTAAGCATGTCGACACCGCCAAGCGTGATCAAATGCTCACCGATAAAGAAGCCGAGTTTGCAGCTGCCAAAGAAGCCATTAAATTGCGCTACGAAAAAGAAGCGCTCGCTGAAGATGCCAACATCAAAGCTTTGGCCGAGATGCAAACCAAAGAAAGCGAAGAGTTGGCGATTGAGTTCGAAACACTCAAGGAACAGCTTACTAACCTCGAAAAACTGCGTCTGATCAGCGAGACCGATTTCCGAAACTTGCCCGAAGGTCTTCGTGACCTCGTAAAAGTCGGCATGGGTGGCGCTGCGCTGTTTGAACTTCTCGAAGAAATTGACCTGCGCGCACTTATCGGAACACTCACTACTGAGGCCGAAGATGCTAAAGGACAGCGTAAGAAGAAACTGATGAAGCGCCTTCGATTGCTCGAAAGCATGGACCGTGCCGGTATCAAACCAGGCAGCATGTGTGTTAGTGCACTCCCAGTCATTCCTCCAGATCTTCGCCCAATGGTACAACTAACTGGTGGCCGTTTCGCGACCTCTGACCTCAACGATCTGTATCGCCGCGTCATTAACCGTAACAACCGTCTTAAGAAACTTATCGATCTGAATGCTCCCGAAGTTATCCGCCGTAACGAACAGCGTATGCTCCAGGAAGCTGTCGATGCATTAATCGACAACAACAGCGCCCGAAGTGGTCGTGCCGTTGCTGCAACTGGCCAACGCCGCCGCCTGAAGTCCCTCAGCGATATGCTGAAGGGTAAACAGGGTCGTTTCCGCCAGAACCTTCTTGGTAAGCGCGTCGACTACTCTGGTCGTTCAGTTATCGTGGCTGGTCCAGAGCTAAAGATCAACCAGTGTGGTCTCCCAAAGATGATGGCTCTCGAACTGTTTAAGCCATTCGTAATAGGTGAACTTATTGCCCGCGAACAAGCCCACAACATCCGTTCTGCCTCTCGACTTATCGAGATGGGCGAGACAGTTGTCTGGGACGCCCTCGACGAAGTAATCAAAGGCAAATACGTGCTGCTCAACCGTGCGCCGTCACTGCACCGTCTTTCGATTCAGGCTTTCATGCCCACCCTTATTGAAGGTCGCGCTATTCAGTTGCACCCTCTCGTTTGTAAGGGCTTTAACGCCGACTTCGATGGTGACCAAATGGCTGTACACCTTCCACTCAGCAACAAAGCTCAGGAAGAAGCCCGCACCATCATGGCTGCAAACCGCAACCTTCTAAAACCTGCCGATGGTTCGCCAATTCTGCACATCGAACAAGATATTGTGCTCGGTTGTTACTACCTGACATATGACCGCCCTGTAGTTAGCGAGCAAAAACCAGTGCCAATCTCTGGTGTCGCCGAAGCCGTTATGGCCCACGATGCTGGCAAGATCAAACTCCAGACTATGTTACGCATTCCTTTCCGTGGTGAAACCCGCGAAACAACGCTCGGCCGTGTCTTCTTTAACGAAATCTTCCCCGAGGACTTTACGTTCCAGGACGAACCAATGACCAAGAAGCGTCTGCAAAAGGTTATGGCCGCTGTCTATGCTCAGTACGGTCAGGAAAAGACTGCCGAAATCGCCGACGACCTTAAAGACCTCGGCTTCCAGTTTGCTACTCGCTCCGGTCTCAGCATCGGTATGGCCGACTTTGCACCTATCGAAGGTATGGAAGGCTTGCTCGATGGTGGTGAAGTCCGCAGCGCGGCCATTTCTGAACAATACGAACAAGGATTCATTACCGAAGACGAACGTTACCGTTTGACCGTCGAAAACTGGACCAAGGTAGAATCAAACGTCCAGGACCTCCTGTCACAACAAATGGTTGGTCGCGACAGCTCAACGGCTATTGCTATCACCTCTGGTGCTCGTGGTAACATCTCTCAGATGAAAATGTGTGTCGGTATGCTTGGTGTCTTCTCGGACGCCAGCGGCCGTGCCATCGAGCTTCCGATCAAGTCTGGCTATGTTGCCGGTCTTGACCCACTCGAATACTTTACTGGTACACGTGGTACTCGTAAGGCGCTCATCGACATCGCCCTAAAAACCGCCGATGCTGGTTACTTGACTCGTCGTCTGGTGGACGTCTCGCAAGATGTCTTTACTATCGACGATGCCGAAAGCTTTGACCCTGGTTTTGCACTGCTCCGCGAGGACGCAAAAGAAATCGGTGTTACCTATGCCTCACGTCTGGAAGGCCGCTATGCTGCCGTTAACGTCAAGGGACACCTCAAGAAGGGTGAACTCTTTACTAAAGATATTGCAGAAGCAATCGAAGCAGATGACAGTTTAGATGGCATTAAGATCCTTAGTGTCCTCAGCTGTACTGCTGTGCACGGTGTTGGCCGTAAATCTTACGGTATTGACCCTGCAACTGGTGAGCTGATAAGCGACCACCACCCAATTGGTGTTATCGCCGCCCAGAGTATCGGTGAGCCAGGTACTCAGTTGTCACTCGACAGTAAGCACCGTTCTGGTGCCACCATTGCCGACGACACCGCCCAAGGTTTAACACGTATCGAAGAACTTTTCGAAGCCCGCGCTCCAAAGGGTGTCTCATACCTTACTGAAATTTCTGGTATTGTCAGTACCTGGGAAGAAGGCGAACATTACGTCGTCCAAGTTACAGCCAACGAAAAAGCCAATGTTACATTCGAACTCGGTGAGCGCAAAGCGCACCTGGCAAATGGCTCCGATGTCGCTGTCGGTGACGTTGTTGCCGCCCAGGAAGATGGCAGCGAACCTTTGATCGCGCCAATGTCCGGCACTGTCGAAGTGACTAAAAAAGCTGTCATCATTAAGCCCGGCAAACAAAGTGGCGTTCGCTACGAAATTCCTGGCTTCAAGCAACTGCTTGTTGCGGATGGTGACGAAGTTGTAGCCGGCCAGAAGCTGACCAATGGTTCTGTCAACCTGCAAGACCTCATGCGCCTGCAAGGTGTTGAATCGACTCAGCGCTACATCATGAACGAAATTTTGCGTATCTTCGCCGGTCAGGGTCAGAACATATCCGACAAGCATTTGGAAATCATCGTGCGTCAGATGTTCAGCCGTGTTCAAATCGAAGACGCAGGAGACAGTGAATTTGTCACCGGTGATGTCGTCAGTAAGCTGGCTGTCGCCGAAGCCAACGAAGCGCTTGCCAAAGACGGCAAAACACCAGCCGTGTGGAACCAGCTCTTGCTCGGTATCACTAAGGCTAGCCTTAGCACCGACTCATTCCTGAGTGCCGCATCGTTCCAGGACACCACCCGTGTACTGATCGCTGCCGCTACTAGTGGTAAGGTCGACAAGCTGTTCGGTCTGAAAGAAAACGTCATCTTGGGTCGCAAGATACCTGTCGGTACTGGTTACGGCGCCAAAGACGATGACGAAGACCTCGCCGAAGCAGAAGCTGCGTTGCCCGTCAGTAACGACTACAACGTACCTGCCAGTCTTGCCGAAGAGCAGTAAACCTGCTAAAGTTAGTATTTGTAAAACTAAGTGGCTCGAGCCAGGGAACAAAGGATAGCCAGAGTTGGCACTTAAGCTATCCTCCCCGATGCAGTAAGTCACATCCATTAAGGAGTAATATGCCAACAATTAATCAGCTCGTGCGCAAGCCACGTGCCAAGGCGAAAGCAAATAGCAAATCGCCCGCACTGCAACGCGTCACCAACAGCCTCAAAACTAAAAACTACGAAAAGGCATCGCCGTTCAAGCGTGGTGTCTGTGTCAAGGTGACCACCAAAACCCCAAAGAAGCCTAACTCCGCCCTCCGTAAAGTTGCCCGTGTGCGCCTGACGAACGGGTACGAAGTTTGGGCTTACATCGGTGGTGAAGGTCACAACCTCCAAGAGCACGCAGCGGTACTTATCCGTGGCGGACGCGTTAAGGACCTTCCTGGTGTGCGTTATCACATCGTCCGTGGTTCGCTTGACCTGCAAGGTGTCAGCAACCGCAAGCAGGGCCGTTCCAAGTACGGTGCCAAGAAGGAGACAAAATAATGCCTCGCAAGAAAACCGCCTCATTAGTTCGTGACATCAAGCCAGATCGCATCTACGACTCTGTGCAGGTCCAGCGTCTTATCAACCGTGTCATGCTTAACGGCAAGAAGCAAGTTGCAGAGCGCCTGGTATATGCGGGAATGGAAAAAGCGGCGCAACGCTTGAAGGTCGAAAATCCTTTTGAAGTCTTCGAACAAGCTATGAAAAATGTTATGCCACACATGGAGACTCGTTCTCGTCGTGTCGGTGGTGCAAACTACCAGATCCCTTTCGAAGTTAAAGGCCAGCGCCAGAGCCACCTTACCCTCATGTGGTTCGTTGCAGCTTGCCGCGCGCGCAAAGGTATCAGCATGGCTGACCGCATTGCTGCAGAGCTTCAGGACGCTTACAACGGCCAAGGTGCCGCTGTGAAGAAGCGCGAAGACACGCACCGCATGGCTGATGCTAACCGAGCCTTTGCTCACTTCGCCCGGACCTAGATATGGCAGCAAATTGCGCAGAATCCTGCCCCCTAGCCCCGTCTTGCGAAAAAATGGAAGTTGATATTGCCACTTTGGCTGCAACATGTCCCGGACCAACACAGAGCATTGACCCTTACGAGGATGTACTTGAATGCCACACGGCAGATCAAGAATGGCAGCATCGGCAGAGTGCATTTAGATTGATGGGTATCATCAGTCCTCCAGCAAATTAATGAAAGAACACTATGGCACATAAGAAGTACGAATTAGGAAAGATTAGAAACCTGGGTATTATTGCCCATATTGATGCTGGTAAAACAACCACTACTGAAGGTATTCTGTACCGCACCGGTCTAAAGCACAAAATCGGTGCCGTTCACGAAGGCGAAACAACTACCGACTGGATGGCCCAAGAACGCGAACGTGGTATTACCATCGTAGCGGCATCGGTAACCTGTTACTGGAAAGATCACCAGGTCAACATCATCGATACCCCAGGTCACATCGACTTTACTGCTGAAGTAGAGCGTAGTCTTCGCGTACTCGACGGTGCTTGTGTTGTCTTCGACGGCAAGATGGGTGTTGAAAGCCAGTCCGAAACCGTATGGCGCCAAGCCGACAAGTATGGCACGCCTCGTATCTGCTTTATTAACAAAATCAACCAAACCGGTGGTGACTTCTACAAATCCCTCGATACCATTCACGCTCGCCTCAGCAAGCGTGCTTTCCCCGTACATCTCCCAATTGGTTTCGAACAGAGTATCAACGGTATTGTCGACCTCGTTGCCCTAAAGGCCTACACCTACAAAGACTTTACCGACCACGAAATGGTCGAAGCTGAAATTCCTGCCGACATGGCCGATAAGGTTAAAAAATATCGTAGCCTACTGATCGAAAACGCCGTCGCTGAAGACGAAACTATGCTCGAAAAATACTTTGAAGTTGGCGAAGAAGGCCTGTCTGAGGCTGATGTAAAACAAGCTATTCGTACCGCTGTACTAACGGGCAAATTCTACGCCGTTACTGGTGGCGACGGCCGTGGTGTCATGGTCGAGAAAGTCCTTGACCTCGTCAACGACTACTTGCCAGCACCAACTGACCGCAGCAATACCTGGGGTACGCACCCTAAAACAGGTGACGAAATTGAGCGTAAGCACAGCGAGAGCGAACCGATGTCCGCATTGGCGTTTAAGATTACCAGCGATCCATTTGTGGGTAAGCTAGCGTACTTCCGCGTCTATTCTGGTGTAGTTACCGCTGGTTCATATGTCCTTAACAGCTCGACAGGCGAAAAAGAGCGTATTGGCCGTATTGTCCGTTTGCAAGCCGATAAGCGTGAAGACGTAACCGAAGTCGGTACCGGCGACATTGCCGCCATTGTAGGTCTTAAAGGCACTACGACTGGTCACACGCTCTGCGACCCAGCTAACCCAATTGTTCTCGAGAATATTACCTTCCCAGATCCTCCTGTATCGATTGCGATTGAACCAAAGACTAAAGTTGACCAAGAAAAAATGAGCATTGCGCTGCAACGTCTCGCAGAAGAAGACCCAACCTTCCGTGTCCGTACCGATGCCGAAACCGGCCAGACAATCATCTCTGGTATGGGTGAGCTACACCTGGAAATCATCGTCGACCGCATGAAGCGCGAATTTAGCGTCGAAGCTAATATCGGTGCCCCACAGGTAGCGTACCGCGAATCAATCCGCAAGACTGGCGTCGAAGTCCAGGGTAAATTTATCCGTCAATCTGGTGGACGTGGTCAGTACGGTGACGTATGGCTTCGTTTGAGCCAGAACGAGCAAGGTGCCGGCTTCGAATTCATCAACGCTATCAAGGGTGGTGTCGTCCCCGCCGAATACATTAAGCCTGTCGAACAGGGAATTGTCGAAGCTATGCAAAACGGCGTTATTGCCGGCTACCCAGTGGTTGATATTAAAGCTGAACTCTACGACGGAAGCTACCACGATGTGGACTCTAGCGAAATGGCCTTTAAAATCGCCGGTTCGATGGCGCTCCAAGAAGGTGTGCGCAAAGCCGGACCTGTACTACTCGAGCCTGTCATGAAAGTCGTCGTTGTTACCCCTGAGGAATTTATGGGTGAAGTCATTGGTGACTTGAACAGCAAGCGTGGTCGCATCGAATCTATGGAAGATCTCAGCTCCGGCATTAAAGAAATTACTTCTTTCGTCCCACTTGGTGAAATGTTTGGTTACACCACCAACCTCCGCAGTTCGACCCAAGGTCGCGCCAGCTCAAGCATGGAGCTCGACCACTACGCCGACGTACCAAACCATGTAGCCGAAGCCATCATCGCCAAGAACGCAAAATAAGCCCCGTCGACCTCTTTACAAACCCCTTACCGTTCTCTATACTATTCCCGGTAACTCGTGTGAGTTTGATTTACTCATGCTACTAAAAATTACGTAATTAAATAAGGAGTCATTCCCTATGGCAGGAACATTCGACCGAACCAAGCCGCATGTCAACGTTGGTACTATGGGCCACGTCGACCACGGTAAAACTACACTAACCGCAGCTATTACTTCTGTACTAGCAAAAAAACTTCCTAGCGACGTTAACAAAAAAGTTGACTACGCACAGATCGACAACGCTCCAGAAGAGCGTGCTCGTGGTATTACTATCGCTACCTCTCACCAAGAGTACGAAAGCGAAAAGCGCCACTACGCCCACGTCGACATGCCAGGTCACGCCGACTACGTTAAGAACATGATTACTGGTGCCGCTCAGATCGACGGTGCTATTCTTGTTGTTTCTGCCGCAGATGGTCCTATGCCTCAGACTCGTGAGCACGTATTGCTCGCCCGCCAGGTTGGCGTTCCTAAGATTCTTGTTTTCATGAACAAGATGGACCTCGCAGACGTTGACCTCGTTGAGCTCGTTGAAGAAGAAATCCGTGAACTTTTGGAAAAGAACGGTTTTGACCGCGACTGTCCTATCATCAAGGGTTCTGCTACCAAGGCTCTCGAAGGCGATGCTGCTAACGAAGACGCTGTCATGGAACTCGTTAAGGCTATGGACGACTACGTTCCAGAGCCTGTCCGTGAACTTGACAAGCCATTCCTGATGCCTATCGAAGATGTATTCTCGATCAAGGGTCGTGGTACCGTTGCTACCGGCCGTATCGAAACTGGTGTCGTTAAGATTAACGAAGAAGTTGAAATCGTCGGTGTCCGCGACACTCGCAAGAGCGTCGTAACTGGTATCGAAGCCTTCAAAAAATCACTTGACCAAGGTCAAGCTGGTGACAACGCAGGTATCCTCCTTCGTGGTATCGAGCGCGACGACATCGAACGCGGCCAGGTACTTGCTAAGCCAGGTACTATTACTCCGCACACCGAATTTGACGCCGAAGTTTACATCCTGACCAAGGAAGAGGGTGGTCGACACACTCCTTTCTTCAAGGGCTACAAGCCTCAGTTCTACTTCCGTACTACGGACGTAACTGGTGAAGTTGAACTTCCAGCTGACAAAGAAATGGTCATGCCTGGTGACACAATCACTTTCAAGGTTAAGTTACTTGCTCCTATCGCCATGGAACAAGGTCTGCGCTTCGCTATCCGCGAAGGTGGCCGTACTGTTGGTGCTGGTGTGGTAACTAAGATCAACAAATAATCCACTCTCGGATTACTACAAAAGAGCGCTTCGAAAGAGGCGCTCTTTACTTATTTGCCGGCGTTTTGTAGAGTGCTCGTATGACAGAGCCTACTCGATACACCTGTGAAGGGGTTTCACCGCTGGCAATTACTGCGGCCCAAGAAATTATAAATGTTAATTTAGCGCTTCGGGGCGCCCACATTGCAATGGGTGCCATCGATGGGGCGGGAAATCTTAGTGACCTTGAATTCGGAGATCTAAATGAGGCAGATATGCTTCATGATGCAATGGCAACTCAGGTGACAGAAGAACAAGAAGCTTGCGGGCTAATTGTAGCCGAACCAACTGACGAACAGTTAATGCAGCGACGAGGCCATTTACTGAAATTACTCGATATGGAACTCAAGTAACCTCAGAAGGTGACAGCAGATACAAACATTGACAAAGCATAAGAAGTATGTTACGATGATATGATGAGTGTTATCTATGAGGAAGCATTTGAACGCGCCGATACTTCTACGGTTTGCGTTAGCTATGACTTCGGTACTGGCTTGAGTGTCACACCAGTAGTAGAGAAACTGATGTCCACTGCTTACCAAACCGAAATAGATGGTCGGTGGGATGTTGTTTGTGCTAAATGCGGCCAGTGTGCGCTGCTACAGTCTGGCGTCGAACAGATCCTGGGCCCGGACTGTACGACGGCCTAAGGCTAGCATTTACTTGATAATGCTGGTATAATCACCCCTGAATATATTAAATTATGTTGAGAACTTGGCGGTATCCACTCTCGTCCAAGGTTACGACATTGCACATAACCCTAGGAGTTACCAGAAATGGCAGCAGACGCAAAACCAGATGTAAAACAGCGAATCCGTATTCGCCTTAAGGCCTATGACCACAAAGTGATCGATCAAGCAGCAAAGCAGATCGTTGACACTGCACTGCGCACCGGCGCATCACTTGCCGGTCCAATCCCTTTGCCAACACGTCGCAGCACATTTACAGTCGTAAAGAGCCCCCACGTGTACAAAAAGGGCCGTGAACAATTCGAAATGCGCGTACATAAGCGCCTTATCGATGTATTCGAGCCAACACCAAAGACTATCGACAGTCTGATGAACCTTAGCCTGCCAGCTGGTTGCGACGTCGAAATCAAGATGTAGCCCCAGGGTTATCTTAAAAGCCGCTCAGTAATGGGCGGTTTTTTATTTGTTGACAAAGTTGTTAACGAGACTTATTATTTTGCCGGTATGTCTGAGAGGTCGCAAACACAAACTGTTAATATATTTCGTGGCACTATGTGTCATATTGAAGGCGCGCTGAATAACCAACGAAGTTTTTTGAGCGACCATCCTGGCGAATCCTTAGTTATTGACCCAGTAAATGACGCAACTATACGCGCCTTACATATGGCACGCCAAAGACAACAGTATACGATTGTTGCGCCACTACCTGACGTTATCCACGCCATAGAAGGTCTGAGGCGCCAAGCGGATAGCCTAATTGCGACGTCCAAAACAAAACCGGACGTATACGCTGATATAGCCCGGATAAGGGGAAATGGGCTGAAGGCATTGGCTAATATGATGATCAATGATGTGATCGCAGCGTATGAGCTGACCCCTGATACTCAATATGCGTTGCTCGCACCAATGGAAAGCGCAATGGAGAGATAATATATGGAACCATGCCCGTCAACTCAAGGAGTGATTGTACGACACACTGAAATTGACGTGATGCATGATGCCCTTGAGGTGGCTATCAAATCTGGCCTGAGTAATGACCCGGGAGGTGCGTTCGATGTGCTCTGTAGTCTTGCTGCGTCATATACAGCCGAAAACGGATATGACGAAGGGGTGT
>JBDSPW010000033.1:0-18901 GCA_039930145.1 Saccharimonadales bacterium (SeqCode)
GGAATACACGCAAGATACTGGATTCAAACAATGATCTTTTTACGGGTCATTTTTAAGTTTTATATCCGGCGTTTCAGGTGTTGCTACTCGACACGGCGGGCGAATATTTCTTCGGTGGCGCGTAAAAATATTTCAGCAACTTTGGGACCAACCCCGTAGAGTTCCTGCAAGCGTTTAGAAAACTCGCTTTCATCCAAACTGTTTTCAAGCATGAGATATAGCGATCCTTCGTACATACGCATGAGTTGCTCCATGCAAACCTTCAAACTGCGGGCCGTTACATGTTGATACCGAGTATATCCTCCCCTGTTAAGCACCCTTACCAGCTCACGCTCGGAGGCATCTACGATTGCCCACGGCGTGTCTAATTTCTTATCTATAAATACTTGCCACGTAGCGACAGCAGCGACCGACCGAATTGGCTTGCCGAACAAATAGCACAGCAAAAACCACCGAAACATATCTGCATCACCCGACAGCACATCCAAATCGAATTCTTCCGGAGAATGAGTGGGGCGTGGTTTACGGGGCATAGTTGCTTATTAGTACCTACGCATTCAAAGACTCAAGCCTTTCGGTAGCGAAGATGCACAAAGCCGTTTTCGAACTTTCGCACATCGGTTAACTCAAGTTTGAGGTTAACGTCCTTTGGCAACCAATGGTTGCCGCTGCCTATCATTACGGGGACAATAATCTGATGGTACTCGTCGACAATTCCGGCCCGTATGGCCTCGGCAGCTAGGTGCGGTCCACCGATATCAAAATCTTTGTCCGATTCTGCCACAAATTTTTGTATGGCGGCAGAGTCAAAAGATCGCTCAATTGTTGTGTTCGCAATGCTGACGTCAGCGAGCGAAGTCGAATAGACTATCTTGCTGGCACCGCGCCAAATTTGGGCGTAGTCATTCATGGCTGGACTTGGCCCATCCATATAAGGCCCACTTACTCCTTCTGTTGGGATTTCATCCCAGACCTTCATCGTCTCGTATAATTTGCGCCCCATCAGAATCATCCCAACGTTACGGAGAGTGTCGTTTACAAAAAGATGCACTTCTTCGCTTGGCATAGCCCAGTCAAAGTTACCAGACTCATCGGCAGCGTAGCCGTCTAGCGATGTCGTCATAAGATATATTAATTTGCCCATAATTCTATTGTACCCTGACAAACAAAAAGAGCGCCTAAGCGCTCTTTAAATTACCTTTTGGTGCAGCACCGTTTTTGATCGTGAACCATTTTAGGGAGCTAGCCCAAGTATGGCCAAATCATCACCTGCTGTTTTTATGGTATAGATGATTAGTAGGCTTTTGTTGCGCCGTCTTTTACTGCTTTTTCGGCATTGTCTTTAGACATCATTGCGCAAACAGTTGTTCCACACTTTGCGTGCTTCCCTTTGGCCATAAAGCCACCTTTTGCAGTTTGGACAATCTCTGGTGCTGATAACTCAACGCCTTTTTCCTTACACTTAACGCAATATCCTGTGACCATGTCTATTCTCCCTTACATTCGCAGTTACTTTATGTCGTGTTTTATTTTAACGCCTTTTTACGATATCACCTACAGTAACTGGACATAGGGTGTAGCCGTTAGCTTATCAATAAACAAAAAGCTCCCGAACAAGGGAGCTTTTCTAGGTGTCAAATTGGTGCGGGTGAGGGGACTCTAACCCCTGGCCTCGTCCTTGGCAAGGACGCGCTCTAAACAACTGAGCTACACCCGCTTAACTCGAATGATTATAGATAACAGGGGTTAAATTTGCAAGTCGGTAGTAACAATTTTGGTGGCTCCTCCTAGATCGCTGCGCTCTTCCGCTCACGCTTTCTCGAAGCAAGCTTCTGTGAGAGCATTCGCTGCACCGAACTGGCGGCTACGCCGACTCCCAGTTCGGGGCTGGGAGAGAATAGCCAATAAAAAAGGACCATCGCTGATGATCCATCTTTATTGGTGGCTCCTCCCAGACTCGAACTGGGGACACGCGGCTCTTCAGGCCGCTGCTCTACCAACTGAGCTAAAGAGCCTCGTCCAAGCGTACATCCCTGTCTCGTTTTAGCTAACGCTAAAAAACTTCGACCTAGGATTACGCTTCTCCTCTCAAATTTGCAAACAGTCGCCGCTGGCTCCTTCGGATTGCAAATTTGTAAAGCTACGAAGACTTGGTCTATTGTACGTAAACAGGGGCGGATTTACAAGAGCGTGATGGCTCGTTACAGGCTATGCAATGGCCGTGCCAAAGAGGTGGCCCACACCAAATGTCACAAGCATGGCGAGGGCGCCACCTATAACTACACGCACCATGGCCCGTCGACGTGATGCGCCACCGGCCGTCGCGCTGAGATAACCGGTCAGAAGCAGTGCAATAGTTACGGCGATAAAAGTTACGCCAAAACGTAGATGCACCGGAACAACCATGATACTTACGAACGGTACAAGCCCACCAACAGTAAACGACACGAGCGATGCAATTGCTGCCTGCCAAGGATTTGTCAGATCTTCTTCGTCGATGTTAAGTTCGACATCGAGATGTGCCTTTACCGCATCTTTTTCGGTCAGTTCCCTGGCGACTTGCAGTGCAGTTGCGCTCTTGAGACCTTTAGATTCATAAATACCAGCCAGTTCGGAAAGTTCTTTTTCCGGATTACGACGGAGTTCCCATTTTTCGTGTTGGATATATGCGCGTTCGGTGTCGCGCTGGGTACTGACCGACACATACTCTCCTACTCCCATGGATAGCGCACCCGCGACCAAACCGGCCAGACCAGCTGTAAAAATTGCACCTGTTTCGTTGGTTGCGCCGGCGACGCCGAGGACAATAGCTGCCACCGACACAATACCGTCATTGGCACCAAGTACCGCAGCACGCAAACGGTTTAAATTGGCATTGGCACTATTGGCATGCACGTCATCCTCGGCATGTTCGTGGTGAGATTTGAACCCTAGCATATACCCTTATCTTACACTATGAAGCTTCGGGGCGACCCGCCAAGCCATCGAGTTGTGATGCTAACGAATCGAGCTGCTGCGCAAAAGCCAGCTTTGCACTGACGACATTTTGAGTATTGCCTTGCGTACCGTCTAGTTCCCTTTTACGGTCCATGGTCAGTTTTTGCAGCGCCGCAATCTGGAGTCTCATGCCTTTTATGTGCACTGGGTCATCCATAGCGGCTACCGACGCTTCTTTGGTCTTAATCTCGACTTCGTGCGTCTTGATGGCACTCTCGAGGTGGCGCCTATCGTGATCATATCCGGTTTGGGCATCACGGGCTTGTGCATTCAAATCTTGTGACGCGCTGCGTAACTGCGCAGCCGCGGCTTGGATATAACTATTTGCTGCCACAATCTGTACCTCGCGTTTACTTAACTAACTACAGTATGCCGCGTGAGCCGTGAAAGGGCCGTGAAATCTTTTACACCGAGCGTAAAACGTCCTTGAGGTTGGTGAGTTCACTCGGCAGAATAACCAATGTTTTCTGGCTTGGTTCGACAGCAATTTTTTCGAGTGTTTGCAGGGTACGAATGTTGATGCCACCAGGGACTTTGCTAAGCATGGCGGCTGCGTCGGCGACCGACTGGGCGGCAGCTTTTTCGCCCTCAGCAGTAATAATGACGGCACGACGTTCACGCTCGGCTTCGGCCTGCTTGGCCATGGCACGCTTCATGTCCTGTGGCAGTTCGATATTCTGAATTTTGACGTTCTCGACATCGATACCCCATTTGTCAGTTTCGCTATCCACAATCTCTTTGATCTTTTGGCTAATTTCTTCACGTTTACTAAGCAATTCGTCTAAATCAGCGTTACCAGTTACGTCTCGCAGGGCAGCCTGCGCAAACTGGCTGGTCGCATAAACATAGTTGGTAGTTTCCAGGATAGCTTTAGAAGCCTCGATAACACGAAGATAGACAACGGCATCTACCCCGACCGTGACGTTATCTTTGGTGATAATCTCCTGCTTTGGCACATCTATCGGTGTAGAGCGAATATCTACCTTAATCAGTTTCTGAAATACAGGGATGACTATACGCAGTCCAGGCTCGCGAATACCGGTATATTTTCCTAGCGTCAGAACGACACCACGCTCGTACTGGTTAATGATTTTTATGCCGCTCAGAATGATAATGCCGATGATGATCAGTAGTGTAATCAGTAACCCGCTCATGATGCTCCCTCTTGTTATATACATATTGTACATCTCCGGAACAAACTGAACCACTGTTGAGATGGAAGCTAATTTTTGCTATACTCAACTTCGATTGCGCGGGGATATAGCTCAGTTGATTAGAGCGCTGCCCTGGCAGGGCAGAGGTCCAGGGTTTGAGTCCCTGTATCTCCACCATCTAAAGAGTCCGCCCACGTGGCGGGCTTTTTAGATGGTTGTAAATATTTAGTTTTCTGGCATCATGTGTTACATTTTGTTACAAGACAGGAGTAATTTGGCATGGAATCGTTTAGGGAGATGGTCGCCCGCGAGCGACAGCAACAAGATACTACACGTACGCAAGAAGTGGAAGCAGTGTGCGCTCGACAAGAAAGCCTGCAAAGGGCTGCCCAACTTGCAGTACAAGTCAGTACGGAATCTAAGGCCGTCGCCGAAGCGCTGCATAGGCAAGGAATTGTTCCTAATGTCGCAGCAATGAACAAAAACACAATTAAGGATATTATTAGCAGTGCCTTTCCCGCTCCGAAACGAAATATGGGCGGAGTAATCCCTTACAGCAGCCGGCAACTCGCAAAGCAACAAATGCGATTTGAACAAGCGGTAAGAGGTCGCACTTTTCCGGTGTGGGAACTTGGAACATCCTGGAGAATTACACAGCCTGATGAGCCATGGGATGATATTTACAGCGAAGTACACGTACTGTCGTCTGAGGGTGCGTTATACAACAAGGGTGTTTGGAGTGACGACGGGCCTATAGGAGTTGAGCCATTGGATCTCAATGCTCATTTGAGCGAAGCACGATTCAATACTATCCGGCAAGGGCTTGCAAAACTTGCAGCCAAGCACGGTGTTGAAGTATAGCTAGAAAATCTTTTTGCGGCGGGCAACAATACCAGCAACCATTACCAGAGCGAGTGTAAACGCCAAAAGAACCCAGTAAAACCACGGCTCATGCTGCCACGGCAGGTCTACGTTCATGCCGTACATACTATAAAACAAGTTCGGAATGGCAATCATCACCGTCACGATGGTCAGCACTTTAATAGTGCGGTTAAGGTTGTTGGCACTAATAGAGCTGTAGGCTTCGCGAATATTACTGATGCTTTTCATGTTAGAGTTGCTGGCCTCGATGGACTGTTCGTTGTTGAGCAGTAAATCCTCGACGATATCTTGGTCTTCCTCGAACAGTGGCATATAGCGACCCAGCATCAGGCGGCGTAGGGTGGCATTGGTAGGGATAAGTGCCGATAAGAATTCGTTAAGTTCGTCTTCGATAGTCACGAAATCGATAAAGTCTTGGTTGCCGATCTCGTGGCCCTTTAGATGTGCGCGGATGAGTTTAATCTGCTTGCTGGTGGCGGTAATGTAGGCGTCGTAGTGCTCGCCGATCTGCTGCAGAATCTGGAGGACCAGCTTCGCTCGTTGGGTCGTGGCGAACTCTATCTTGCCGCGCATAAACATATCCAGCGCCGGCAAACGTACCAGCGAGACTGTCATAAGTAGTTCGTTGCCAAAAATAAAGAGCAACGGCATGGTCACCAGCTCTCCCTCTTCGTTCTTGAGCACAAAACGCACGAAGATATAGCTTATCTCCCCTTCTTTTTCCAAACGTGGCATTTCGTTTTCGTCGAGAGCATCTTCGATAATACTGCGTTCGAGCCCGAATTTATCGACAACGGTGTCAATTTCCTTCTCGCTGGGGTCTTCGACATATACCCATGAGCCGCGTTTGTAGTCCTCGGCCTCGGTAAGTTCTTGGCTGCGCAGGCTCTTGTAAAAGTATTTGATCATGTTTGTTACCCTCTAATAATCTATCAGTGCTATTTTTCTTCATTATACATCGCAACCATCACACCGGCTAACCTGTCGTCCAGCAAAGCTGGCCGCACTGTTAGCTTCTTCGGTCCCAGCACATTTTTCTTCTGCGATGCTCCTTATACCGTATACATATACGGCTCGGTCCGCTTCTCAAAGAGAAAATGTACTTGCACTCAAAGTGTGACCGTTGCGACCCTCTTCCAATACAGAAACCAGGCTCCTAGCGGGGTTGCCTGGTTTCTGTATGGTTCGTGCGCGCCCACCCGCGGCGGGTGGAGGCAAATTTTGTTTTTATACTTGTTTGTATTCCTTGCGCCGCATTGAGCGCACGAATTACTTTAAGCATAAGCTATTACTCGTTTTTGTCAATAACCTCGCTCACCGAGGTACGTGGATACCTATTTTGTCGAGGGCTCGTAATTTCCCAGTAGTCCCAAGCTCGTCTGTGCATTCATCACAAAATTCCTTACGCGTTTCTACTTCTCGCCTTTGATACTGCACATCTTTGAGTTTTAAACGCTCAAGTAAGCGCCCCGTCTGACTTTTAGACGGCAAAGCCACTTGCTCTGTGGCGATAGCATGACCCCAGTGCATAACGCACGAGTCAGTCGGGCAGTGACCTGACATGATAGGGTTCAGTTTGTCACTGTCAGCTTTAAGCCCGAACAAATGCCCCGTTTCATGCGCCACCGCAGTTGCAAGATTTACTGTGGCTGCGTTAATGATAGCCACTCGGAATGCATACGAAGCGATGCCCGCACAACGCACGAGATAACCTTCTTCTTCATTATCTACGTCAAGTTTAATCGCACGGTTGCTCAATACGATTGCAAAATCGGATTTAAAACGAGGCCATCGAATTTTGGCGAAATCAATCTCTTGATCTGGCTCGCGACCAATACGCATAAGCTGGTCATCACGACTAATCTCTATGCTGCCAGCAACTGCCGATACGATATCCAGACCGGCAACTACTCCTTCGGTGGGCTGTCGACCAGAAAGAGAATCGTGGTATATCTCAACAGTTGCAGTAATGAGTTTCCCTGACATGGCTCCAGAATATGTTAAAAGTATTTTGAACGCAATACGGGGATTAGAGAGCGTCGCCGATGTAGGTAAACCGCGGCATCTGTTGGCCCTGATACTCTACGTTCTCAACAAACATGTCGGCGGGACGAACCCACAGTTCTGGGCCCTCGCGCTCGTAGCGACGTTTATACAGTACCAGCCACTCACGCGTTTCGCTGTGACACACCACATCAATCACTTCGTACGGCTTGCCGCTGTAATGACGGTACAAGCCCTTTTTTATATCCGGTTTCGGAGTAAATTCATCTTTACCCATTTATACATCAATCATTTTAAGAAGGTCGGCTTCGTCTAGCTGTTTGGTGCCGTATTTTTCCGCCTTGCTGAGCTTGCTAGCGCCGACGTTTGCGCCTACCACCAAGAAGTCGGTGTCTTTGCCGAGGCTGCTTTGGAATGTTCCGCCTAAATTTCGGATTTTTTCGGCGGCTTCGTCGCGCGACATCGCCTCTAGCGAACCGGTGATCACAAAGTTTTTGCCAGCCAGTGGCCCACCCACCTTTTTAATTTCTTCTGGTGCCACACCGTACTTTTCGAACTTTTGCAGAAGTTTCTGGTTGCGTGGCTCGCTGAACCATTCGACCACCGATTCGGCCACGACTTCTCCGACACCATCGACTGCACCAAGCTCATCGATGGTGGCAGCCGCAATAGCTTCAAGGCTGCGGAAGGTATTGCTCAGGTCGATCGCCGTCTGCACACCTACATGGCGAATGCCCAGGCCGTAGACAAAGCGTGCCAGGGGTGGATTTTTCTTGGACTGAATGGCTTTGACTAGTTTGGTGGCGGAAATTTCGGCAAAACGATCTAGGCCCAATACGACATCTTTAGTAAGCGTATAAATATCAGCCGGGTCTTTAATAAGCTCGGCGTTCAGGAGTGCAATGACATTCTTTTCGCCCAGGCTCTCAATATCGAGTGCCGTTTTGGATGCAAAATGCTCCACGCGCTTCCAGGCACGAGAAGGACACGACTCGTTCGGGCAACGCCAGACGGCGTCGGCGGCTTTTAGTTTTACCAGTCGGGTATTACATTCGGGGCAATGTGTCGGCATAACAAACGGTTTTTCGCTACCATCACGAAGGGTTACTAACGGCTCGACAACTTCCGGTATAATATCGCCGGCTTTGTGGACGATGACGGTGTCACCCACGCGGATATCTTTGCGGAGCACTTCGCTTTCGTTGTGCAGGGTGGCCATCTGCACCGTACTGCCGGCAATAACGACTGGCTCGAGCATAGCCACTGGCGTCGCGGAACCTGTACGGCCAATAGAGATAAAGATGTCTTTGACCTTGGTAGTTGCCTGCTCGGCAGCATACTTGTACGCCACGGCCCCACGCGGAGCCTTGCCCACTACCCCCAGTCGCACATATAGCTCGCGGTCATTGAGTTTTACAACCAGGCCGTCGGTGTTAAATGGCAAATCAGTGCGCTTTGCTTCCCATGCATGGGCATAGTCGAGGACAGCTTTGGTAGACGACAATACTTTCGCATCGTGACTCGCTAAAAAGCCGAGACTCTGCAGCGTTTTGTACGCGAAGTCATTAGTGGGTACATCGGACGAGGCCTGGCGCAATAAATCATAGGCCCGAAAATGGAGTGGACGGGCCGCAACCAGGCTTGGGTCGAGCTGACGAATGGTGCCTGCGGCAGTGTTGCGTGGATTTGCAAAGAGCGGTTTGCCCTCTTTGGCGCGCGCTACATTTAAGGCTTCAAAATCTTTCTTGTACATGACGATTTCGCCGCGGACTTCCGTACGGCCCTGCAAGAATTTTTTGGTATCATCACTGGCACGGAGGCGCAGTGGGATCGAATCGATCGTGCGTACGTTAGCCGTGACGTCTTCGCCGACAAAGCCATCCCCACGGGTAATGCCGCGCACCAGCACGCCGTCTTCATAGACGAGCGCGCACGCCAGACCATCCATTTTTATATCGGCAAAATATTCTAGCGAATCATTCGGTAATAGCTTTTGAATGCGCTCTTCCCAAGCCCCCACTTCGGTTTCATCGAAGACATCATTGAGACTCAGCATGCGCTGGCTGTGTGGCACAGACTGGAACTCGGGCGAGGGCGTACCAGCGACGCGCTGGGTTGGCGAATCGGGTGTAATAAGCTCCGGGTGTTCGGTTTCGAGCTGGCTTAGTTCGTGCTTGAGACTGTCGGCCGCGGCCTCGCTCATTATCGATTCGTCGAGCACGTGATAGTGATACCGATAGTCGTTAATAAGTTCTCGTAGTTTAGTAATGCGCTCGCTTGCTTGCTGCTTGCTCACGCCAGTAGCTCTCTGTACACGGTATACATATAGGCGTGCACCACGACCAATGAACACATGGTAAGTAAGAAGAATAACCACTGGGCCAGTGGCGCAGCTAGCAGAATGACTGGAAGCATGATAACAATCGCTGCCAGAAATAGCGCCAATGGCAAAAATAACAACTTACGAAGCACTGACAGACGACGACCACGGATGAGTTCTCGTGCCGAGCGCAGCGCTTTACGTGGTGTCATATTGGGGAGTGTTACGATATAGAGCGCGAACAACGAAGCCGTGAGCCAGTACAGTGATAGCGCCACTAACGCAGCGCAACCGATACCCCATAGAATTTGCTGAAATGCATTCACCGCAATGCCACTACTGACGACCAAACTATAGATACCGGCACCGATAACGAGTGGTAACAGTTGCAGGCCGATAACTACAAATACCAGCAAAAATGGTACCAGCGGGTACATGCCCTTATAAAAGCTGTCCCGCAAACGAAACGCTTCGCCTGCCAGTGTCATGCGTAGCGCCCAAATGACCGCCAGGCTCATAATGAGGAGCAAGAATGTTTGGTAGGCGCCCCCTGTACTGTTTGAGGTATTTCCGGATGTCGAGACAAGTGAAGCAAACACCGTCGCACTGGTAGCCAGAGCTGCAAGATGCCCACTAAACGCCTGGTCCAACTGGCCTTTTAGATCACTGACGTTCAGTCCGCCCGTAAAACCACGCACTAGTACCAGGTTAAGTACGCCGTAGATGAGTGCCAAACTGAGAAAAACCTTTTTATGTAGCCACAGCATCCTGGCAACGGTCTTTGTGATAGACCAGACAGATGGGAGTACCGGACGGACAACATTTACTGGTGCCGGTGTGAGTGTGTCACTCTTCGCCGTTGTTATTACTTTTTTTGTTGGCTTTTTTGTAGATTTTTTAGCCATGGTTTTCCATTTTTCGTAATCGAGCGATGCGCTCCTGTAGCGGAGGATGCGTGCTGAATAAGCCCGCTATCGCTCCGCCCTTAAGTGGATTAGCGAAAAACAAGTGTGCCGTGGAAGTGTTTTGCTTACGTGTAGCGCTGCCAGCAAGGCCAATCTTTTCAAGCGCGCTGGCCAGACCTTCGGGGTAGCGCGTGGTGAGCGCGCCCGTCGCATCGGCCAGATACTCGCGGCGGCGTGAAATCGCTAGTTGAATAAGGCTTGCTACCAGGGGCGCAAGTACCGCCCCCACAATTCCCAGTATTAGCATGAGTTGATTATTATTCTCGCGGTCATTACTGCGGAACCACGACATGCGCAGAAACGCATCGGCCAGCAACGATATGACTGCCGTGAGCGCAAACGCTATCATGGACACCCGGATATCATAGTTTTTGATATGTCCCATCTCGTGGGCGAACACACCTTCGAGTTCGGTATCAGTCATAATATCGAGGATACCAGTCGTGGCGCAGACAGCGGCGTGTTTTGGGTCACGCCCTGTCGCAAAAGCATTCGGCGCGGGATCATCCATAATATACACCTTTGGCATCGGAAGGCCGTCGGTAATACTTAAATTCTCAACGATGCGCCAAAGGCGTGGATTATCTTGTTTTTTAATCTCTCTCGCGCCATTGACCGCCAGACTCATGCGGCCGCCGGCAAAATACGTGATCAGCGCATATACGACCGAGCCGATGAGCGCCCCGTAAAAAATAGACGGTGAACTGCCAAAATAGGCGCTAAAGAGCCACGACAGCAGGCCAATGAGCGCCACAAACACCAGCATAATAAATACTGTCTTGCGTTTATTGGCAGCAATTTCGCTATACATATTTCTCCCTACTATCTAAACATTTTTGGCTGAAAGCTGACTTAGAACTGAACGTTGACCGGCTCAGCAGCTGCGGCTGCAGCGGCTTCGTCGAGTTCAAAGAATACTTTGTCTTTGTTAAAGCCAAGCATGCCAGCAAAAATGTTGGTCGGGAATACGGTGCGTTTGGTGTTAAAGTCGCGGACTACACCGTTGTAAAAGCGGCGAGAGGCTTGGATTTTGTCTTCGGTATCAACAAGTTCAGCCTGCAGGTCTTGGAAGTTTTGGCTGGCCTTTAGGTCGGGGTATGCTTCGGCGACTGCAAACAGGCTCTTTAGCGTCTGGCTAAACTGGTTCTCTGCTTTGGCGGTTTCTTCGACACCTTGTGCACTCAGGGCATCGGCACGAGCAGCAGTTACTTCCTCAAAAACGCCACTTTCGTGCTTGGCGTAGCCTTTGACGGTGTTTACGAGATTGGGGATGAGGTCGTAGCGACGCTTTAGTTGAACGGTAATATCGCTCCAGGCCTCGTTGGCGCGAACATTCAGACGAACCAGTCCGTTGTACATAGCACCAAAAATTGCTACCAATACAACCACGACGATTGCAATTATCAAAACAGTCATAGCAGGGAGTTCTCCTTAGTTAAGTATCTTTATTATACAGTAAATTACCAGGGTAACGTATGATATATGTAGCATTATGCGACACAAAAAACTCCATCTACGCTTCGCAAGCCTGCTTATGGTGGGAGTACTCATTGGTTACTCGGGCTTAGCCTGGGCCCATGGCGCCGAGCAGTCGCTTACTCCGACTCGAACATTGACCACACTTGCATCTGTTCCTGCGGCCTCTGCGCTCAGCTGGCCCTCATATGGTCAAGCGGCAGTCGGTGCCGAAGGCTACGGCCTGATCGACAGCCACAACAATCAGGTTCCTGTACCTACCGCGAGTACCGCCAAAATTATGACGGCCTATGCCGTACTTAAAGCCAAACCACTGGCATTTGGCGAGCAAACAAGCCCCGTCATTACGCTTACTCAGGCCGATGTCGATATTTTCGAGAGTTTTCTATCCAATGACGGATCGGTAGTAGCTGTTACTAGCGGTGAACAACTGAGTGAATATCAAGCCTTGCAGGCGCTTATGTTACCGTCGGCAAATAACATTGCCGACAGTTTGGCTATCTGGGCCTTTGGATCAATCGCCAACTATGTGGCGTACGCTAATGAGCTCGCTGCTGAGCTTAACATGGACAATACACACATAGAAGATGCCAGTGGCTTTTCACCGCAAACGGTTAGCACCGCGGCAGATTTAGTTCACCTGGCACTCGCAGCCATGAAAGATCCTGTTTTTGCGCAAATTGTTAGCCAGTCTACGGCCGTCGTACCAGTGGCCGGGCAGATTCACAATGTCAATGGGCTGCTGGGACGCGACAACATTATTGGCGTTAAGACTGGAAACACCGATGAAGCCGGCGGATGTTTTGTGGCAGCAGCGACGCATGTTGTCGACGGCAAAACCCTGACAGTTGTCACCGCCATCATGGCCGCCCCCGATCTCGTGCGCTCAATGCTCGACTCATTGCCACTCCTCGCCAGCACCAAAGCCAACTTTACCAGTGTAATGATACTGCCCAAGGGTACGACAGTCGGAGCGTATGCACCGACCTGGACGAATCAACGCGTGCTTCTGAGGACTGCACAAGATATGAAAATGGTGCTGTGGAAAGGTTCGCGTCTTACTCTCGATACCGGCATTAAAACTGCGACTGCTCCCCTGCCGGAAAATTCGAAGGTCGGCACCGTGTACGTACACACCACCGGCGCCAACGTAAGCTCGGCAGTCGTCACTGCTATGCCGCTCAATGCGCCGGGCCTATCGTGGCGATTACGTCACCCCTTTTAGGTTTCCCCTCTAGAGAGATGTGCCCCAGCCCCGGAAACGTTTCGCAGTTGGAATGAGCACCTGCACGCTCACCCGGGATGCCGTGCGTTTAATAACACTATCATTTGTAAGCAGTGTTGCCGCATCACGTGATAAGGTTCGTTTCGTAGCACTATCGTTGGTAAGAATAACCGCAGACTCTCTGGAGACAATTCTGGCGGTAGTTGTGTCAGAAGAGACAATTATTGCCGAATCCCGAGACATGATACTTGCCGTTGGCAGGACACTCCCCCCAGAAATTACTAGTGTTGAATATTCATAACCAAGGCCACTTGAGGGCGCAGTGAAAGTACACGTAAGGCCGACAATATCTGTTGCAGTAAGTTCGTAGCCAATAACACCGGCCGCCACGGTCGAGCCATCTGCTGCCGCGACAGCGACCGTGCCACGGCTCAGCGTAGGTGCACCGCCATCTTGGCGGTTACCGCCCATATATAAGATGAGGTCATTTGCCGCTGCAGTCTGGCCAGTAGGGGTGCCTGTTCCGCCAGACGATGCCCAAAGGTGCGCCGCCGGTGATCGCAACCCCGAACCACCAGCGACTGCAGCAATGTTTACGACATTATTAAAACCCCCGCTCCAGTTCACCGTAACAGTGGCGCTGGCATCACCGGCAATAGCGGTTTTCGTCGCTACAAAAGAGCCGATATTAGTACCTGTATTCGCATATTCGGATGCCCAACCAGCCGGTATCGTCGGGGCCAAGCCGCCAACAGCCTGCAAGATTAATAAGTCGCCGGCCTGCACACTCACCGGGATGGTGATGTTGGTGCTCGCCGTGCTACTAAATGTCTGAGCATATCCTCGTAGCGATACTGCCATTAGCTTGTCTGTACCCCAAATTCAGCACTATTAACATCTGATGGTGCCCATGCAACCCCGGTAGCGGGATTAGTTTCCCAGATATCTCGGTTAGTCGTCCAGCTGACCGACAGTGGTTGAGCTGTGGCTACATAGTCGGTCGAGCCAACCCGCGCGACGTTCGAAAAGCCCACAGAACCGACCGCATCTTTATGGGAATAGTGCGCCGTTTCGACCGCAAAGACATTGGCCGTATTAGCGTCAAGATCCTGGAAGGCGTAGGTGTCCTTTAAGCCAGATGTCGTCCCGTAGACATATGTTGTGGTATTGGGCGTAGTCTCGTTGACGAGCGTATTATGCGTGCTGCCACTGCTAGTGGTCAGGCCGCTGTTGCTCCCATCGCCGTTAGGATACAGCGTTTGGACGCGCACATCTCCCAAAAAGTCGTTATTGGTCGTCCCCGTTCCGTCCAACACGTATATATCATCCCAGAGTAAGTTACCACTATTGCCGTTGCCTAAGCCGTATCCGATCGTCGAAACTGATGCTGCGGTGGCAACAGTGCCGCTCGTAATGGTGACACCATCACAGCGAACCGTACAGGCCCCCGTTGCCATGAGGTACTTAACTTCTATATATCGCCACACATTTGGGGCAACAAAGGGGTTTGCCGCAGAAGTCGCTACTAACGTGGCGCCGTTATTGAGAGTCACATTGCCAGAAATATTTGTCTTAAGCACAATTGGACCCACAGTAAGCATATTGGCGTATGGCGGAGAAACGCTGAAGAAACACGCCACCCCTACTACAAGGGTACCCGTTATAGCAACTGGAAAGGGATAGTAAGGATTACCAAAGAATATTGCCTGTCCCGCGTTACCACCAAAACGTCCAGCGGCAAGTTGCATTGCTGACCATCCACGCTGCGCAAATAGATTATCGTCAAAGCCTTCTATAAGTTTCATTGCCATTACACTACCTCCATTTGTACTGTTAGGTCGGTCCCGGGTGTCGTGGAACCAACTTGATCTATATCAACTGTCAAATAATCACCGTTCGCCACAGTGGTCACATTCATGTTCGTAATTTTTCCCGAAGTGTTTGCCGCAGCAGCGATTGTCGGACGATTGGCTTGGGTCGTAAAAATGGTCGTGCCATTTGTATTTACGTCAACAATTACTGACGCCCCGGTCGGCGCAACACCAATGCTGGCCCTCACACTTAGTATAGTCCACGCGGTGCCGGTGTCGTTATATAAGCGATGCAGGCCCGTTTCAATCATCAGTAAACCGCTGCTCGAAAATGGCTGGATTCGACTGCCTATTAGTAGTTGCGTTGCAGGCACATGGCCACTGCCGTCAAGCGAAGCATAGCCATTAGCTACACCTTTGTTAGCAGTCTGCTCGGCGCCAGTGATGCGGCTGTCATTACCCTCTGTGGCGGTGCCGGCCGACACACCATAAGTTACCGCAAGCGTGCGGTTAGCTGATAGATCGCCGCCGCCCGTCAGACCGCTACCGGCGGAAACGGTGGTCGTCTTGTCGGCTTTGCCTGCGATGCCCGGAACAGTTGGCGATGCCGCAGTGCCCCCCAGATCGCCGGCGAGTTGAATAATCCCTTTATTAGTCGTGGTGGCATCCGTTAGTTGCGACGCCGGCACTTTGCCATTTGTATCGAGCGAAGCAATACCGTTGTTCGCGCCAACTGCTGCGGTATTAACCTTAGTCGCCAGGCCAGGCACGGTGGGGGCAGCAGCCGTACCCGCGAGGTCCCCGGCAAGTTGAACGATGCCTTTAGAAGAAGTTGTGGCATCCGATACGCCTCCGCTCGGAACCAAGCTATCGACATATGCTTTATTGGTGGCATCGGTAAGCTTTATTGGTGGCCCGGGAATTTCAATCAGCGACGTAAAGACTTTCACGCCTGTAATAGTTTCGTTGCCTGCTTTATGGACGACACTCGTATCGTCGGCTTTTGCGCTTAGACCAGGAACGGTCGGATTTGTGGCGGTACCAGCAAGATCGCCTGCCAGTTGTACGATACCTTTACTCGTAGTAGTTGCGTCAGGCTCAAGACCAGCAGGGAGCTGTGAAACCGGCACTTTGCCTGAACCATCAAGTGTCGCAATACCGCTCAGTGCGCCCTTTTCGCTGTTGTTTACCTTATTAGACAATGCTGGCACCGTCGGAGCGGCGGCCGATCCTGACAAATCGCCCGCTAACTGCACTACCCCTTTAACGCTCGATGTGGCATCACCTACAGAACCGCCTGTATTCAGCTTTGTTTGCACATTGCTATCGAGATCGGTTTCGGGAATACCCCCAACTGGCATGGTATATTTTGCTGCCAGACCGGGCACGGTGGGGGCAGCAGCCGTGCCACCGAGATCCCCAGCAAGTTGAACGACCCCTTTGGATGTAGTCGTAGCATCTGTCAGTACCGAACCGGCGGGCATCTGGGCGAGTGGTACTTTGCCGGCATTATCGAGCGTGGCTACGCCATTTACCGAGCCTTTGTCCGTTACCGGTACATACGCCTGCGAAAGTTTTGCCGGCGTAATAGAACCATCCGCCACCTGCGGTGCGGGTAAGGCGCTGACACGAATACGGCCATCGTCAAGATGCGAGACAGCCAAGAAGTCATTGAGAACGTCTCCCCAGATATCAGCGTCATCGCCCGGTACCGGTAATCGCGACATGGCGTTACATCCTAAAACTTTTTATCTTAAGCACTATCAAAATTATAGCAATATAAGGGAGAAAGTGATAATTGACGCTATTAACTGGTAGCGTAATTTTTACATTAAATCGCTTAACTTTTTGAGGCAGGGAGTCTCAGGGTAACCCGTGTAAAGTTACCGGGTTCCGACGCAAGGCCTATATTCCCGCCAAGGTAACCCATAATGAGCTTATCGAGGTACAAACTAAAGCCCATTCCCTCTCTATTAAACTCTTCGGCACCCTCCGCTTTAAAGAAAGGTCGGAACAACGCCGCTTGCTTGTCCGGCGCCACTCCCGACCCGTGGTCGGTAACTTGTATCGAAGTTTGTTCGGCCGTGGTGGTAGCAGACAATTCGATACTGCTGTTTTGCTTGCTAAAGCCGACTGCGTTATCGAGTACCGTTTGTAGCACAAGAGACAAAAGGCCCGTGTTTTGAGTAGTAAATTGCGCGTCGGATGCGAGATGTATGGTTACCTGCTTGTTGGTGGCAGCTAGGGCTACTGCGGCCGCCACGCTATCGTATAACGCCTGGAGCGAGGTGGTCTGGTATGATTCCTGGCTGCGGGCGCCTCGAAGGTGGCTGGCAATTACAAATTTACTGGTCGTTGTGTTGAGCTGCGTAAATCCACGGCTAATAAATTTAGTATTGGGCGCGTCCGGTGGCAAACTTTTGCTCAGTGCCCCGAGCGCAACTACTTGGCTTTGCAGCCGAGTAGCGGTTTGCGTAATGACATTGTCGCGAATTAATTGTATATTTTGCTCATCACTCAAAATCTTTTGCGCGCCATGAGTATCACGGCGGTGTAAATGCCAGCGACGAACCACCTGATAGAGTACCAAAATAAGAATACTGTAGACGACAATTTGGGTAAGAATTCCTAACATATTCGTAGTAAACTGCGAAACTTCATTTGCCAGATACACAAAACCAAACGTCACCGCACCAACCAGTACTACCGGTAGCCATACAGCAACGCTTGCGGCCAAAACTGCAGATCGACGCTTATTAGTCGCGTTGCTCGATACCACATGGTCTGATGGGCTCGTCGTGGCAATCAGCGATTCGATTATTTCGTGCACCTGCGCAAGCACGCCCTGCAGCGATGCGACAGTTGCCGGTGGCACGCCATCGCGGGCGAGTCCTTCTGCCCCACCCTGCAGGATAGTAAGTGGCGTCCGTAAATAATGCGAAACAAGCTCGATCAGCGTCTGCTTCATGGCCGCTATTTCATGCTCTTCAGCGGTTAGTTTTTTAGTTGTTTCCAGCTCGCGCAGTTCGCGCTTGGTTTGCAGCAAAAGAATGATTATTTCGATGAGCAGCAACACAAATAGTAAGTAAGGAAAGACGTAGACCAGCGGGGCGGGTAATTTCTTTATCGCCTGTTTGGCCTTCTCGGTTACACTAGCCAAAAACTGAGTCACAAAAAATTGTTGACCGCCGGCTGCGTGTCGACCACCATTCGACGTTCCTGTCGCTTGTGTCGCCAGGCCAATTGTTACATCAAAGGTAAATGTCGTAACGTTGCCTGCACTATCTAGTACCTTTATCTCTATATGAGTACCCGGGTGAGCCTGCGGGTCCCACCTCCAATAAGCCGTGCCATCTTCGCCAGGAGTAATGGTGGCAATTTTCACGCCATCAATATATATCTCAACCTGCTTAAAACTACTCCCCGCCCCATTGAGCGGCGTAACGGTAATGGTATATCCACCCGCCGGTATCACTTGCCCATTAGTTAAGTTGACGGCGACTTTTAGGCCAGTCGGTGTCTGAACAACTGTATGGTTGTTACAAACGCCATAGGTACAGGTGCCGTACGTATCGCGGCCGTAGATGGAGGCAGCAAAGGCCGGCATATGCGCCGACATTAGAAGCAAAACCGGCAAAAGTAGCAGTATGCCTCGTAGTTTTTGTAACACACTCATTACACTTATGGTAACATTTATCACCTGTATTACAGCAGTAAGCCCAAAACAAAAAACCGGCGTTACGCCGGTACTTTGCTTGGTGGGTGATGAGGGACTCGACCTACCTTCGGCAGGCCCGCAACTTCACGATCAGCAAGGTAGAGGTAGGTTATGAGGAATCGGCCTGGCGGCCTCCGCCACTCAGCCATGCTCGAAGTAAACTTCTGTGCGTGGCTTCGCTCTGCCGAACCCCCCCGTTCGCTTTGCTCACTCTTCGGGGCTTGAGACCCATACACCATATAAAAAACCCACTTTGCAGTGGGTTTTTTATATGGTGGGTGATGAGGGACTCGAACCCCCGACCCTCTCGGTGTAAACGAGATGCTCTAGCCAACTGAGCTAATCACCC
>JBDSPW010000034.1:0-5851 GCA_039930145.1 Saccharimonadales bacterium (SeqCode)
TATGCAGGCTAAGTGCGTCACTGAGGCTTCGAGCCAGCGCATCAACACCTGCGACACTCTCGGTTGTCGAGTATACGAACTTCATCTATTATCCCCTTCCTTTTATCCGGAAATGTTTGAAAATCAACCCGTCGAGCAACAAATGGCTAAAATAGCCCGTCAGGGCAGCCCCGTAAATAAGTAGTGCTGGCGTAAGCGCTGTTGGCCGATACAAATAAGGCACAATCACAATCGGAAGCGGCACGAGCACCATCGCTAATTTACTGTGTGTCCAGCCACGATGTTTGCCGATTATCGGTGTCATGGCCAGTAACCCCAGATAGGCGGCAGCTTCAATACGGCCGGCGCTGATGAGCAAAATATCGGCTGCAAATGCTATTCCAAAAAAGATATTTTGCCCCTTGGAGTTAGTGTCGACATCAGGCCACAACGCAAACAGCACCGCAATAACGAACAGGCCGACAAATAACTGCCATTCGCTGAGTAACCCAGCGGTATGACGAATGGTGGCGTTTGGCGCCATTTCAAGCACGCCAACATACGCAGCATTCGCTATGAGTCCGCCAACAACGTGGCCTTTATATCCCGGCATACAAAAATTTAACCATATACGTTTAAAAAAGGATACAGACCCAGGTGTGTGATATAAACGGGTGAGATTTATCACATTCAACTAACAAATATCACATTCAAGGAGTATGATGATGGGTAATTGGCGTAGGGGCTAGTTTTTGAGCGTAAACAGGTGCTACATGAGCAATAAAGCGTTACAGAACTTATTTACAACCAGCAAACCGACACAATACAGTGCCGGTGAGATTATCGCTCGTGCCGAAGATGACCCCAAGGCTATGTATCTCATAGACTCAGGATTTGTCAGGGTTTATTCTATTAACTCTCGTGGCGAAGAGTATTTACATATTGTCTACAAATCGGGTGAGCTTTTCCCATTAATGTCGTTGACCGGCAAACGACAGCGTGGCGTGTTCTACGAAGCGCTCGATAGCGCCACTGTCTATAAAATTCCAATCGATGATTTACTCGACGCGATTAAGACAGACCCCGAAGTGTCGAGTGACATGATGTTTCAGATAATGGAACAGTTTAATGTTTATGTCGACCGGGTGGATAATCTGGAGTATAAATTCGGTCGCGAGCGCCTAGTATATCGTATTTTGTTCCTCGCCAGTCGTTTTGGCCGCAAGAACGCCCGTGGCCTGACTATTGATTTGCCTATTACACAGAAAGTACTTGGCAGCTCAATTAACCTATCACGCGAAACCGTTGCCCGTGAACTACGCCGTTTGGAAGACCGTGGCCTGGTAACCTACGAAGACCGTAAGATTCTTATTCTTGACCTTGATGCCCTCGCCGCCGAACTAAAAGACCCCATCAATCAAGATCTCTGGGGTCTTCGAAAAGCTGCCGAATAGGCATATTCCTGGTGTTAGCCGTTAGGCTCGAGCTATTTTAAGCGTTTGCGTTTATTGGGATCGAGCTCTTTTTTACGCAGACGAAGTGATTTTGGTGTCACTTCGAGTACTTCGTCTTTTTCGATAAAATCGAGTGCTTGTTCGAGGCTTAGAATAACGGGCGGAGTCAACTGCACCACGCCATCACTGCTACTGCTACGCATGTTAGTCAGGTGCTTGGCCTTGCAGACGTTTATTTCCATATCTTCCTGACGGTTATTGAGCCCGATGATTTGCCCGGCGTAAACCTTTTCGGCCGGTCCAACAAAGACGGTGCCGCGGGCTTCAGCATTTTGCAATGAATAGGGAGTTGTTATCCCTGTTTCAAACGCAATAAGCACACCATTACGCAGTTGCTGTAGGTTGGCACCGACAGGCTGTGCACCAATGACCAGGCTGTTCATGATGACCGTTCCCTTGGTTTTGGTCAGCAGTTCATTGCGTAGACCGATCAGGGCGCGAGTCGGGAGTTCATAAATAAGCTTAGTAACACCTTTGGGGCTGGCAAATTGTTCGGTGAGGGTGGCGCGGCGTTGGCCGAGTTCCATCTGGACAGTTCCCACCTGTTCGGCGGGCACTTCGATAATCAGTTCTTCGAGTGGTTCCACTGTAACGCCGTTTTCCTCGTGGGTTACTACCTGGGGGCGGCCTACTTCAAACTCGAAGCCTTCGCGGCGCATTGTTTCGATGAGCACACTCAGGTGGAGTTCGCCTCTGCCCGATACTTTAAACCCAATTCCCTCGTCTTCGACACGAAGACCAACATTTGTTTCGAGCTCTTTCTTTAGGCGCTCGGCAATTTGCCTAGAGGTATTAAACTCGGCTTCTTGGCCCTTGAACGGACTGGTGTTTGGCCCCAAGAAAATCTGAAGAGTGGGAGCTTCGACTTCGAGTACTGGTAGTGCCTCGGGGTTGTCGGCATCCGCGATTGTCTCGCCGATTTGAGCATCACCGATACCGGTGAGTTGGACAATATCGCCGGCAACGCCACCTGGTACTTCGAATTTGCTGACACCGTGGCTCATAAATACCAGATCAACCTTGGATTTGGCAAAGGTGCCGTCTTTTTTGCATAACGTTACTGGGTCGCCCGCTTTGATACTTCCCCGTGTAACTCGTCCGACGGCATATTTACCCTTAAAGTTATCCCATGCCAGTGCGGTTACGAGCATCTGAAAAGGCTTATCGGCCTCAACTTGTGGAGCAGGTATATCGTTCATAATGGCATCAAAAATAACGTCGAGGTCGGCATCGGCTTCGGGATCGGTGGGTGGTTTTGTCCAGGCTTTGCCGGCGCGGCCAATAGCGTAATAGACAGGATAGTGCAGTTGGTCTTCGTGGACTGCAAGCTCAAGGAATAAATCTGCGAGTTCGTTTTCCACGTCGGCGATGCGACTGCCTGATTTGTCGATTTTGTTGATGATAACAATCGGCTTAAGTTCGGCAGCGAGTGCTTTGCCAAGCACAAATTTGGTCTGTGGCATTGGACCTTCTTGGGCATCAACGATAAGTAAACAACCGTCAGCCATGTTTAGCGTCCGCTCGACCTCGCCGGAAAAATCGGCGTGCCCAGGTGTGTCAATAATATTGATGCGGTAGTCACCGTGTTGTACGGCGGTCACTTTTGCGGTGATCGTAATGCCGCGTTCACGTTCTTGGTCACCGGAGTCCATAATGAGGTCTTGACTCATCTCGGCTTGGTTATCCCGGAAGGTCTGCGACTGTTTTAAGAGGCCGTCAACCAGCGTCGTCTTACCGTGGTCGACGTGGGCAATAATAGCAATATTTCGGATCTTCGACGGATCCTGATTTCGTTCTGACATAAAAATGACGCTCCTTAGGGCGTTTCTTCTCTGTAATTATAACATGCTAGGTATAATTTTACCAGTGCTTACGCAGCATAAAAATGCGCCCGGTAAGGGGCGCATTTTTTAATACTGCATGAAAGTTTTAGTTTGATTGTTTGGGCACCTTGCCGCCCGACTTCCGGGCTTCACTAATACCGATTGCCACCGCTTGTTTGCGGCTGGTAACTTTCTTGCCAGATTTGCCGCTCTGCAAATCACCTTCCTGATATTCTTTCATCACGTCGTGAATTTTTGCCGATGCTTTAGGACCGTACTTGTTCATGGATATCTCCTGTTTTTATGTAAGCACTAGTATGACCATGCAGTTCGTAGCTGACAGTCAATTATTTTACGCTAATAAAAACACCCGCCTGTTACAGCGGGTGTTTTAGTGTTTTGCGATATTTCCGGTTTAGCGGAAAGAACGCTCTTCGCGTGGTGGACGAGGACGAGCCTCGTTGACGCTGATAGCTCGGCCGTTCAGGTCTTTGCCATCGAGTTGTGCGACGGCAGCTTTCGCTTCCTCGTCACTTCCCATTTCCACAAAACCAAAGCCCTTAGAGCGGTTGGTTTCGCGGTCCATGATGACCTTTGCTGATACGACGTTGCCGGCTGTTGCAAAAAATTGCTGCAGCTCATCGTCTGTCACACTGTAGGCAAGACTGCCTACGAAAAGATTGGTTGCCATAATTGGTAACGTACCTCTATATTTACTTCTTCGGAGGTACTTCGGCGAACCTGGTAGCTGCTTCCTCGATCGAAACTTATGATATGAACACTAGATACTGTGCAGCTGTTTCTAGTAACCGAATGATGACACAAACGCGTAAATTTTACAAGCACTAACCTAGTTAACGCAGACGGGGTTCGCGGTGAGCAGCGGGTCAAGGCTCGTCGTTGGGGTGCAGACAGTAACCGGAAGACCGGGTGTAGGAGTTGGATTAACGGGATCAGTAGCCACCGGTAGTGGGTCTGTTGTGGGGGTAGTAGTCGAGCCGTCCCCGCCCCGACCAACTACAGTGGTGGTGGGAATGGTTGAAGTAGTAAGTGGTGCTGTACCTGCCGTGCCACTTGTGGCTTTGCTGACGGTCATTTGCGGTGTTGTGGTGCCGCCTGAAGTTGTCGTTGCGGGAGAACTGGAACTCTTCGAATTCTTGCTACTACTCGTGGTGACATTAAGTGATTTGTTCGAACTACCTGAGCCGGTGTTGTTTCCCTGTTCATTGCTGCCTCCATTCCAAAATGTGTTATTGCCCGTAAATGGCGCGATCGCCAAAAAGGCAGCCACCACTAGGCCCGTGACATATAAAATGCTGCTGGCTATTTTTTCTTTCGACTGTTGGTCGACTCCGGCGCGCATGGTATAAATCATCGCTTACCTCCTTACCTGTCATTGTGTAGCTCTCAATTGTCTCGTCATTAAGGTAACATTTGTCACTTACATAAGGCAGTAACATATCTAACAAACATTATATTGTGTCTGTCAAAGTCCTTATGCTACACTAGTGCGGGATTTTTTTGCGGTTGCGACGAGCCTTGTTATTCTCCTCCTGTCGGATATGTGCCAATACAACACACGCTACGCTTCTTTGTAGTTCTTCCTTGTTTTTGCGCGGTACTTTACGCTGCTCTGTTGCGACAAATGTCTGCAGTTGTACGAGTACATCGAGCGCCAGCGCACCAGACTCTAGTGCGGCTTTTGCCTGAGCATCGAGAGTATCCGGGTTATCATCCATCTCGAGAGTTAATCCTAATAGCACGCGTGGTTCGATGTCCGCGAGCATGTGTTCCATCGTTAGTTTAGGAGTTGGTTCGGCCATGTATTTGGTTTACCACTCCCTGGTCCGTCATGCAATGAACTTTGCCGCTAACTGTTACAATGCTCTAGTTATGGTGTTATCAATCGATATTTCGGAAAAATCATTTGGCGACAAGCTGTTGTATCATCAGCTGCGCTTCGATGTGCAAGCCGGCGAGAAAATTGGCCTTATTGGGCGTAACGGTACCGGAAAATCCACCCTCTTTCATCTGATCACCGGCGACGACCAAGACTACCAAGGCAGTATCACTACGGGCCGTAACGCAATATTGGTATTTAGCCGCCAGGAACACCACGGCCACGAACACAAAACAGTCCTCGAATATATTCAGGGAGATCTACCTGAATATGCCGAGCTGGCTCATATCATTGACACCTACCCTGCAAGCATGGGCGAAAACCAGAAAAAAATGGAGAACTACGCCGAAGCAATCGAGCGGTTCAACCAACTGGGTTATTACCAAATAGAAGACGAAATCGCCCAAGCTTTTGAAGATTATCAACTCGACCCCGCCAAGATGCACGGCCTGATGAGCGAGCTCAGCGGCGGCCAAAAACGCATGATTGAACTCATAAAAGTACAGCGCAGCCGCGGCGACTTAGCACTCATCGACGAGCCGACGAACCACATGGACTTTGTGGCCAAGCAATCGTTTATCAAATGGCTCAGTGGCACTTCAGAGGCAGTGTTGGTTATCACCCATGACCGTGAT
>JBDSPW010000035.1:0-15679 GCA_039930145.1 Saccharimonadales bacterium (SeqCode)
TAACGCAGGACTGGAGTTCTAATATGGCTGGACCACAAACCCAAGCACCCGCAGCAGGACAACAACGCGGTCCAGGACGAGACAATCGTCGCGGTCGCCGTCCTGACTTTGTACAAGAAGAAAAGCAGTTCGATGAGCGCACATTGCACATCGACCGCGTAGCCCGCGTCGTAAAGGGCGGACGTCGTTTCCGTTTCCGCGCACTGGTTGTCGTTGGTGATCGCAAAAACAAAGTCGGTATTGGTATGGCTAAAGGTGCAGATGTTACTGCCGCCGTTACTAAAGCCACCGAAGTTGCCAAGAAGCACTTTATTACCGTACCGCTCTACAAGGGGACATTGCCTCACGAAAGTGAAGCCAAAATCAGCGGTGCACGTATTCTCCTTAAGCCAGCAAGTGCTGGTACCGGCCTTATCGCCGGTGGTGTCGTGCGTACCATCCTGGAAGTTGCCGGTGTCAAAAACGCCCTTAGCAAATCACTTGGTTCGACCAACAAAGCCAACACTGCCTACGCCACTATTGCCGCTCTGGAAAGTATTGTTCCTGCCAAGTCATGGATTACCCGTATGGCTCCCAAAACTCCTAGCAAACCCGCCGAAAAGACCGAAGCAAAACCTACTGCAAAGACAGAGGCTAAGCCAGCCACTGTTAAAAAGCCAGCTGCCAAGAAGGCAAAAGAAGGTGAGAAATAACTATGAAATATAACGAACTAAAGGTTACCAAGAACAAAGCGGCACGCCGCGTTGGCCGTGGTATTGCTGCTGGCCAGGGTAAAACTGCTGGTCGCGGTACTAAAGGACAAGGTTCTCGAACTGGTTCAAGCGCTAAGCCTGGATTCGAAGGTGGCCAAAACCCCCTTATGCAGCGTTTGCCGAAACTTCCAGGCTTCCGCAGCCACCGTGTAAAGTCTCAGAACGTTCACACGAGCGATCTTGAGCAGTTTGCCGGTAAAACTGTTGATAACGCCGTCCTCGCCGAAGCTGGCCTCGTTAGCAATGCCTACGTTGTCGTAAAGCTCCTGAAAAAAGGTGAACTAAAAGGCAAGTTAACAGTTAAACTGCAAGCTGCCAGTGGCACAGCTATCGAAGCAGTCGAAAAGGCCGGTGGGTCTTTCGAAAAGGTTGCCCGTGTTGGTCGCCCCATCACTTCAACGAAGAAAACCCAAAAGTCAGCTAAGACTGAAAAAGCCGAGAAATAACAATCTTTGTACTGCAAAAACACTCTCGTTCGCGGGAGTGTTTTTGATTAGCGCACGGTTACCTTTACGGACAGAGAAGAAAAAAGTATACTTAAGTCTGATTTATACAAGATTGTCTGAAAAAGGGAAAACATGAACTGGAAAGTTATTTGGCGCTCCATGAAGAACCGCGACATGCAGAAGCGTGTCTTTGCCGTACTTGGTATTTTACTTGTCTACCGGATAATGTCGCACATACCGATTCCGCTCAGCAACCCCGAAACTCTCAAGCAAGTACTAACGAACGTCTTTACTAGCAATAGCAACTCCCAGTTCCTGAGTTTTATTAACGTCCTTTCGGGTGGTGCGCTGGCTAACTTCTCTATTATGATTGCCGGCCTAGGACCGTACATTAACGCCTCTATTATTATGCAACTGCTCACAAAGGCGATTCCAAAGCTTGAGGCCCTGCATAAAGAGGGCGAATATGGCCAGAAGAAAATTAATCAAATGACTCGTGTGCTGACGTTCCCGTTGGCAATCATCCAGTCAATCGGTGCTATATATCTGGTACGCCAAACAGCTCAGTCTGTCAGTGGCGTGGGTGATATTACCGCCAACACATCCTTGTTGCAATGGGCACTGATGGTGGGAGCGCTGACCGGTGGCTCTATGTTGCTGATGTGGCTCGGTGAGATCATTACCGAGCAGAATATAGGAAACGGTATTTCGCTGCTTATTACTGTCAGCATCGTGAGCAGCCTGCCTGGTACTATTGCCAGTATTTCTAGCTCAATCGTCAACAAGAACGACCACTGGCGCGTCTTTGGACACAGCCTGCCGATTGATAAAAAGTCATTGCTGTACGGAGTTATCATACTTCTGGCGGTGTTACTTATTACGTGGATTGTCGTCAAGCTCAACGAAGCCGCACGCAACATCACCGTCAATTACGCCAAACGTGTCCAGGGTAACCGCAGCTACGGCGGTGTGACGACTATTTTGCCCGTCAAACTGATAACAGCTGGCGTGGTACCGATCATCTTCGCTGTCGCCTTCCTGAGTGTGCCGAGTTTTGCCGGGCAAATCCTGCAAGGTAACGGCAGTGGTCATCTGCAACAACTGGGTGCAAATCTAGCGTCATGGTTCCAAACACCTTCGGCGCAGACGTTTGCAGCCGGTGGCTGGCACCCCTACATTTACCCCGTTACCTACTTTACCCTGGTATTTGTCTTTACGTTCTTCTACACCAGCATTGCCTTTAACTCAAAAGAAATCGCCGAAAACCTGCACAAACAAGGTGGTTTTATCGAGGGTGTCCGATCTGGTGCTCAAACCGAGAAATACCTCAGCAAAAGTGTTAACCGCCTCACGCTCTTTGGTGCCTTTAGCCTTGGTCTGCTCGCAATCGTGCCGATTATCGCGCAGGTGTTCCTAAGCACCAACGTTACCATCGGTGGTACCAGTATTCTTATCTTGGTATCTGTTGCATTGCAGACGCTTCGTTCGCTCGAATCACGGGCTCTTATGGTCACGTACGACCAGTACAGCCAGCCGGATTTCTTTACCGATAACCAGGATTCGCTCGGCGGCGGAACTGCCGACCGAACGACATTCCGACGACTCCTATCGTTCAGAAGGCCAAAATAATCACATTTAGGTGCAAAAACACTTTACAGAACGGTGTAAATACTGCTATAATTCAACCTTGTTATATTTATGTCAGTTAACAAGGAAGTAATCGAGCTTACGGGCACTATCATTGAGACCTTACCAGGTACTCAATTTCGAGTCGAACTTGAAAACGGCCATAAAATCATAGCTCATGTCGCCGGTAAAATGCGGAAACACTTTATCCGAATTGTGCCAGGAGACAGCGTGACGGTTGAGTTGACCCCTTACGATCTTACTAAGGGCAGAATCACCTATCGCAAATCATAATTAAACTAACGCAGTGTGTCGTACACACCCGAGAGAAAGAAGGAGTACGATCCGTATGAAAGTACGTGCTAGTGTCAAAAAGATCAGTCCTGACGACAAAATTGTCCGTCGTAAAGGCCGTCTTTACGTTATCAACAAGCTAAAGCCAAAGCATAAGCAGAGGCAGGGTTAATATATGGCAAGAATTTCCGGGGTAACCATCCCAACAGAAAAGCAAATTCACGTCGCATTGACCTATGTGTACGGTATTGGTCCTACAACTGCCCAAGCTATTATTGCTCAGGCAAAAGTAGAGCCAACGGTTCGCGTTAAAGATTTGACTGACGCCGAAATTGGCCGCATCCAAGAAATTATCAACGAAAAGCACACCGTAGAGGGTGAGTTGCAGCGCATCGTCGCCGGCAACATCAAGCGTCTCAAGGACATCAACTCCTACCGCGGCCTGCGCCACAAGGCAAACTTGCCTTCACGTGGTCAGCGCACTAAGACAAACGCTCGTACCCGTCGTGGTAAGAAAACGACTGTCGGTGGTACTGCTAAAAAAGTAGCGTCGAAGACTTAGGATGAGGATATAAATATGGCAGAATCAACTACTACAGCTAAAACAGCTACCAAAAAGAAGAAGGCAAAGCGAATTGTTGCCGCCGGACAAGTACATGTCTCGGCTACCTTCAACAACACCATCATTACGTGTACAGACCCTAACGGTGGTGCATTAACAGCATCAAGCGCCGGAGCCTGCGGTTTCCGCGGTTCTAAAAAAGGCACCGCGTATGCAGCTCAGGTTGCCGCCGAGCGTGCTGGCCAAGCTGCCAAGCAGCAATATGGTTTCAGCAAGGCAGAAATCGTTATTAAAGGCGTGGGCCTTGGTCGCGATGCAGCCGTGCGCGCACTTGCTGGACTCGACATCCAAGTCGACAGCATCACCGATGTAACAGGCGTGCCACACGGTGGCGTTCGTCCCAAGAAGGCACGGAGGATCTAGTCATGGCACGTGATACACAATCTATTGTAAAAATGAGTCGCCGCGAAGGCTATGCACTGCACCCTAAGGCCCACAAGGCACTAGTAAAGCGCGGCGGTGTTATGCCTGGCCAGAACCCCAATGGTCGTGGCGGTGGTCGTAACAAGACCAGCCAATACTCGTTGCAGCTTCGTGAAAAACAGAAGGTCAAGCGCTTGTATGGCCTGCTCGAGAAGCAGTTCAGTAACCTTATGAAGGAAGCTAACCGCAAACAAGGCCAGTCTGGTGCTGTACTACTCCAATTTTTGGAGAGTCGCCTCGACAACGCCGTTTACCGCGCAGGTTTTGCGACTTCACGTCGGGCAGCCCGCCAACTCGTTACTCATGGTCACTTCGTGATGAACGGTACTCGTGTCGATATTCCATCGATCCGCGTCAAAGTTGGCGACAAAGTTGAGCTTCGTGCTCACAGTGCCGGTACCGAATATTTCAAGAAATTAGATGATATCAGCCCAGCACCATCAACCACCCCTGAATGGCTGAAAGTTAACCGCAAAAAAGTCACATTCGACATTACCAGTCTGCCAACGCGTGAAGACGCAGAACCAGATTTGAATGAACAACTAATCGTAGAATACTACTCACGTTAAGGGAAGGAAGAAGATAGTATGTCAAATTTGATTCACACACCAGGGCTCGTTGCTGTCGATGACCACAGCAATACAAGTAGCACCTTTACGGTCGAGCCTCTGCACAGCGGATACGGCATGACTCTCGGTAACTCACTTCGTCGTGTTTTGCTCTCGAGCATTTCCGGCGCATCTGTTACTGCGTTCAAAATAGAGGGCGCAACCCACGAATTCACCACAGTTAAGGGCGTTAAAGAAGATGTCGTTGACATCATGCTTAACCTCAAGGGTGTACGTTTCCGTGTATACGGCGAAGAAACTCAGAACCTGCGCATTGCAAAGCAGGGCAAGGGTATCATTACCGCTAAAGACATCGAGACCAACGCCGATGTAGAAATTGTTAATCCCGATCACGTAATCGCAACCATCGATGACGACAAAGCGAAGTTTGTTATGGATCTTAGCGTCGAAATCGGTCGCGGTTACCGAACTATTGATGAAGTAGCTGCTAAAAAAGCCAGCGACATGATTGCTGTAGACGCAATGTTTACTCCTGTTCTGCGCGTACGTTACAAAGTAGAAAATACTCGTGTTGGTCAAAACACCGATCTCGACAAACTGCTCATTACCATCGACACTGACGGGTCAATCACACCACGTGACGCCTTCGAAGAAGCAGCTGCAATTTTGGTTAACCAATATACTGCACTTGCCGGCAAGACTCGTGTCGCAATCGAAGAGCCACGCTCTGAAGCTTCCGAGCACGCAACACTTTCTGATGGCTCTATGGCCGACGAACCAGGTGCGCTCAACACACCTATCGAAGACCTCAACCTGTCAGCACGTACCACCAACGCGCTTGTCAACAACGACATTCACACTATCAAGGACTTGTTTAGCCTCAACGACGCCGAACTCCGCGACCTAAAAGGTTTCGGTAGCAAAGCCCTCGACGAAGTTAAAGAAAAAATGGCGGAGATGGAGCTCTAGATATGCACCGTCACGGATATAAAGGAAGGAAGCTACACCGCGAGCGTGACCAGCGCGAAGCCCTAGTAAAGGGCCTCGCTGATTCACTCGTAAAGTACGAGTCTATCGAGACAACGCTTCCGAAAGCTAAAGAAGTTGTTCCCTACGTGGAAAAACTGATTACTAAAGCCAAGAAAAACGACCTGCACAACCGTCGCCAAGTTATTAGTGGCCTGCAAACTATTGCCAGCGCCCACAAATTGGTCGACGAGATCGCTCCTAAACTCGGTGGCCGCAACAGTGGTCACCTAAAGATTGAACGCACGCGCACCCGTCGTGGCGACAACGCTCAGCTTGCCCGTATCACATTTGTGGACGACCTTGCCGAAGCTCCCGTTGCCAAGGCAGCGAAACCGGTTGCTGTTAAGCCTGCTGCTAAGCCAGCCCGCAAAACTCCAGCCAAGAAGGAGACTGCATAATGAAGACTTACAGCGCAAAACCATCAGATGTTACTCGCAAATGGTACGTCATCGACGCCGCCGAAGTACCACTGGGTCGCATGGCAACTCGTGTAGCAACGCTTTTAACCGGTAAAGAAAAGCCACAGTTTACGCAGCACATCGACTGCGGTGATTTTGTCATCGTCATCAATGCCGCAAACCTGGTTGTTACGGGCAACAAACTCGAAAAGAAAATGTACTACCACCACAGTCATTTCCCGGGTGGCCTGAAAGAGACTGCTCTTAAGGATCAGCTCATCAAGGACCCAACCAAGGCTGTCGAACACGCTATACGTGGCATGCTGCCTGTTAATAAGCTTCGTGATGGCCGCCTGGCTCGTCTGAAGATTTACGCCGGTAGCGAACACAACCACGAAGCTCAAAAGCCAAAGACACTCTCAATCAAGGAAGGTAAATAAATATGGCTGCTAAAGATTCATATTTTTACGCCCTCGGTCGTCGTAAGAGCGCAACTGCTCGTGTCCGCCTTATGGGTGGCAAAGGCAAGATTACCGTTAACGACAAGCCTGCAAACGAATACTTTGCTGATAGCAAGTACCTCCTTCGTAAGCTGCAAGAGCCATTCGTGGCACTTGACCAAGTCGACAAATACGACGTAACCGTCCGCGTAAACGGTGGTGGCCACGAAGGCCAGATCGAAGCAATTCGTCTGGGCATTTCAAAGTCACTCGCCATCATGAACGAAGACCTTAAGAGCACGCTCAAGCGTGCTGACCTCTTAAGCCGCGATCCTCGTGAACGCGAACGCAAGAAGTTTGGTCTCAAGGGCGCGCGCAAGCAACGCCAGTTCACCAAGCGTTAATACGTTTAACGAACAGGTAAGGGCAGTCCAAACGGGCTGCCTTTTACGTTGTTGACATTGCAACAATATAGATTTACTCTGATATAAGAGGACACAATACAATGATTATCACCCAAGAAGACTATCCAACTCCAGATGTTATCCAACACCCTGAACTAGCACCCGACCAAACAGGTAAGTGGCTGTATCTGGCCTCCCTGGCTTCGCAGCCCGGTGCAATGCAGGTGATTATTGAAATTGGTGCTCTTGCATATCCCTTAGAGCCATCGCATAATTAACGTAAATCTTATGAAAACATTCCTACGAACATACTTTTATTGGTTTACCAGCCCGCCCCTGGCGGTTTGTTCTGTACGCTCATAACTTTTGAACCTACCGAAAAAACCGCCACACTGGCGGTTTTTTTTATAGAATAAAGCATTAAGGAAGAATATATGGAAATTGCAAAAGCCGAACAAATCTCAATACGACCATTGCATTGCAGCGAGAATGGCATTGTTTGCCCAATGGCAGTACTACGAAGCACGGTGTGCGAAACTGTCGCTACAGTGATGTTACAAGCAGCGACGCGAGAAGACCCTATGTACGCACCAGATGGGCGGTTATCGGTATCTAAGGAAGCAACTTTATTGACGGGCCACATGAAGTTAGGCAAAATCGCCATAGCTGCCGGTGAGATACTATGCGCCGAACAAATCGCAACACACAATCAAACCGCAGCCGAAAGTCTCACATCCAGCATCCTTTCATAAGGTATAATGCATACATATGACTAAACCTGTTATCTTGACTGGCCTGCGCGCCAATAATGACCTGCACATTGGAAACTACTTCGGAGCTCTTTTGCCACTTATTGATATGGCAAAAACACATGCCAATGATTACGAAATTAATCTGTTCGTACCCGATCTGCATAGTTTTACTACCCCAATCGACCATACTCAACTGCAAGCTCAAATTATTCATAACGTGCACTTATTTGCAGCTGCAGGACTTCCGCTCGATAACGATAATATCCATGTCTATCGCCAGAGTTATGTACCCGCCCACAGCGAGCTTACCTGGATCCTCGACTGCTTCACTGGCTTCGGTGAAATGAACCGTATGACCCAGTTTAAAGACAAATCACGTCAACTCTCTAATGAAATAGAAAATATTAAAGAGTACGATTACAAATCCCGGGGACAATTCTCGAACAGTACATCGGTCGGTTTATTTAACTACCCCGTGCTCATGGCGGCAGACATCCTCCTATATGGCGCTACATATGTGCCGGTAGGCGATGATCAGACACAACATCTGGAGTTTACACGTGACATTGCAGAACGAATGAACAACAAGTTCGGTGAACTGTTTATCGTACCTAAAGCTGTCAAAGAACAACATGAATTCTTCGGAAAAGAGCAGGGGCTACGCATTAAAGATCTTAGCGACCCGACAAAAAAGATGAGCAAGAGCGACGAAAGTGGCAAAGGTATCATCTTCCTCGGTGACGACCCCGAAGAAGCAGCCAAGAAAGTCATGAGCGCGACCACCGACTCTGTAGGTACCATCAGTTACGACCAAGAAAACCAGCCAGGCATTGCGAACCTACTGCAAATATCCGCACTACTACTTGGTGACCCGATTGAAGCAGTAAGCAAAGACTGGCAAGGCAAGAGCAGTTACGGCGAGCTAAAAAGCCATGTCGCCGAACAAGTAATACAGTTCTTAACCGATTTCCAGCAAAAATTATCCGAGGTTAACAACGACACACTTCAGGCAAAACTTTCAGCCGATGAAACCAAGATGAACGAAGTAGCCAACCAAACACTCCTAAAAGTCCAAAAAGCAGTCGGACTGAGGCAGTAACCAGATGGCTAATCTAGAACTGTCGCGGGCCCAACGATTGGACCAGAAGGTGGTGGAATTATTTCCGGATCTTCCTAGAAAGTACGCTGTTACCCTGATTGAAACCGGCAAAGTAACCGTCAACGGCGAAATAGTTGAAAAGGCAGGTTATAAACTGCGTGGCGCCAATGAGGTTGTGGTGGACTATGATCCAAAACAACTCGATGAAATCGCCGATATCGACCTGGAGATTCTTTACGAAGACGCTGATTGCATCGTATTGCACAAGCCACTCGGCGTGCTCACGCACAGCAAAGGCGCATTTAACCCCGAAGCTACCGTCGCCAGTTTTATTCGTAAGCGTATCAAAGATTTCCCGGGCGAACGTGCCGGTATTGTCCACCGTTTGGACCGCGCTACATCTGGGGTGATTATCTGCGCTAAGACACCAGAGGCCCTCAGTTGGCTCCAAAAGCAGTTCGCACAGCGTCGTGTTAAAAAGACCTATGCGGCGGTGGTAGCGGGCCATATGACAGAGACACACGCTATTATTGACATGCCTATCGAGCGAAACCCAAAGAAACCACAGACTTTTCGGGTCGGCGCCAACGGCAAACCATCCATCACGGAGTACCAGGTTTCGCATCGTGGCAAAACGCATGACTTGTTGACGCTTAAGCCACAGACCGGTCGCACCCACCAACTTCGCGTCCACCTGAGTAATCTCGGCCATACCATTGTTGGCGACGGACTCTATAATGGTGAAGACGCTGATCGCCTGTATCTGCACGCTGCCGAACTTGAGTTAACGCTCCCCAATCGTGAAAGGAAAACATTTCACGTTCCGGTGCCAGATGCTTTTAGGGAAAAGGCAGATGCCTGAGCCACTGCTGCACCCGAAAACTAAAAATACCCTCGCTCGACTCGTAGCTGAGCCACCGCAAGCGCTACTGCTTGTTGGTAAAAAAGGCGTAGGCAAGCAGACCGTGGCATCGTCGCTAGCCGCTAATTTGCTAGGTGTTGCGGCTGAGGCGTTGGGTAATCACCCCTATTTTCTCCTCGTGGGTGATGCAGAGGGTAGTATACCTATCGAAACGGTACGTGATGTACAGCATTTTTTGTCACGTAAAACTACGTCGACAACGCTTGTAAGCCGCGTTGTTACCATTATTGATGCTGATCGTTTAACACCTGAGGCTCAAAGTGCCTTTTTGAAGACGCTCGAAGAGCCACCGCAAGGTTCTGTACTGGTTATGACCGTGAGTGACAAACAACGATTACTGCCCACAATTTTTTCGCGCTTGCAATCAGTGGACGTCACAATCCCCGATGTTGCCGAAGCGGGTAGCTACTTTGAGTCTGCCGGTTATAAGGCAGCGGATATTGCGCGGGCGATACTTATGAGCGGCGGCTTGCCGGGACTTATGACTTCCATGTTAGAGGGCGAGCAGAACCATCCGTTGGTAAAAGCCGCAGATACGGCGCGCACTATTTTGCGACTCGATACTTTTGGACGATTGGCACTCATCGATACCCTATCAAAACAACGGCAACAGTGTATGGATGTATGCTATATCTTGCAGCAGATGGCAGAGTTGTCACTGCGTGGGGCAGGCAGGAGTGCGAGCGTGTACAAACAATGGCATACAGTGTTGCGGCAAGCACACGACGCTGAACGGGCATTACTTTCGCAGGCCCAACCGAAGCTGGTGCTGACGCACCTTATGTTATCGCTGTAACTTTGGTATACTAAGGTACAGTATGTTAGAACTTACCCTGGTAGGGATTTTTGGGTTTTTAGCGTTTCGCAATGCCCAAGTTCGCGATGACGAATTCGCCGCCGTATCACGCAAGGTTGGTGATCGACTCGGTAAACTTTGGGATATCGCACATCAAGGTATGCGCGAGAATCGTTTTTTGCGTGCCGAGAAAGCGCTGCTGACAATCCTAAAGATTGATGAAAAGAACGCCGCTGCCTATAACCGATTAGGCATCTTGTACGCCAAGCAAAAAGAATACCGCGATGCCATCGACTGTTTCGAAATCGCCTCAAGTATGGAGGCGACACCTTCCAGCCTTCATAACCTCGGGCTTATATATTACGAAACTGAAAACTACGAAAAAGCAGCGATTGCCTTCGAACAAGCGCTGAAGTTAGAAGACGGCCTGGCTGCGCGCCACGTCGCATACGCGAAAGTCCAAGAGAAATTAGACAACCAAAAATTAATGTTCCAAGAACTTGAAAAAGCCGCCGAACTTGAGCCAAACAAAGAAACCCTGACATTGTTGTTTAAAGCCTACCAGAGCAATGGTATGGCTGCCGAAGCCGACCTGATTGATGATCGTATCAAGAAGCTTATCGTTCCTTCGGGTCGCCCGAAGAAGATTTTACGCCCCCGCAAAGTTGTTATTTAACCTCTGTTTTGGTACACTTTGATGGTTGATTTCTTGTTTGCTGTTTACCAATTTTGTGAATCTGCGAAGCAGTTTGCGAAATTGAGAGGAGCAGCATAGCCACAAGTTGAAACTTTTGCCGCCACGGCAAAACGAAACAGAGGCGCAGGCTGCGACGAGCCACCTTAGCTCAGTTGGTTAGAGCACCTGTTTTGTAAACAGGATGTCGTCGGTTCGAATCCGACAGGTGGCTCCAAGTTATTCCCGACTTTAAAACAGGGATGTACCTTTACTAGAGAGCTCTGCTCTCAAAATGCGGGGTTAGTGAAGCGGTCAAACACAGCAGACTGTAAATCTGCCCTCATCGAGTTCGTAGGTTCGAATCCTACACCCCGCACCAAATTAAGGCCCGCCTACATGGCGGGTTTTAATTTGGTTTAGCGTGTGGATTATAGAACGGTTCGGTCGTTAGTCTGCTACCCGGCGCAGCACGGCGTACAGATTAACGTGCGTTATCCTACACCCCGCACAGAAGTTTACTTCGAGCATGGCTGAGCGGAAAAGGACGAAGTCCGCTATCCTACACCCCTCACCAAACTAGTGCCGACTTAGTGATTGTCTTGGTCTAGTAGCAGCCACATTACGAAACAATGTACAAAAACATGACTCGGAATTGTTTAATAATCTAAACAAAATGTTGTTGTTAAACCATATGTCTTGTCTGGGGTCATTTCCTATGTTACAGTTCTCACAACCATTGAAATCAAGAGGGAACAGGTAATTCTTTTATGAACATTAATACTTTAAAACGATCGTATAAAACCTTTTTAACTGCAGGTATACTTGGCATCTTGTTGATAGTCGGTGTAGCAGGCCTCACGCAAAAAGATACCGCCAATGCTCTCACAGAACAAAAGGATCATGTAATAAAATTCTACATCGATCCATCACTAGTCCCCGACATGGATTTTGCAAAACAAGTCCTACCAAAGTACGTGCAAGACATGAATGCAATTTTGGCAAAGAACACCAATCGTCATCTTTCTTTTGATCCAGCAAGCGGTATTATTCTTACTTCTACTAAACCTTATTCTGGTTCAGTTGTTGGCCCTTTGCCTACACAAAATTACGAAGTGTGGGCTCATGTAAGTCCTACTGATGCATCTTACCCATACTCCAATAGCGGCAATATGAGTTTTGACTCAAGTGGCGCTGCAGTTTTGGGCGGGCTCAAATGGCTTAAACTGTACGATCCGGACACATTAAGTGCCGACACACCAGACATGCGCGACTATTGGATTCAGATTGATCACATGTTACATGAGTACGCCCATGTATACGGTGCCGGACTCGGTGAATATTACAGTCTTGGGACTGTCAGTGATACGACAGGCGAAGCTCCTTTACTAAATATTAGTCTATTTAATCCGGCCGATTCTTTTTGGTCGCGTCACCCTGATTTCATGTACGACCCCTTACTCGCGAACATTTATGGCGAAGCGCGGGTCGGAAGCCCCGTTAGCCGATCCGCACTGCTTGGGTTGGTGCGTTACAGTAATTTGACAGCGACGATAATGAATGGTGATTACCGCACGCCAACTGCCTACCCTCCGGCTGCCGACCTGCAGAATCTCACACTTAAGCTGACTGACTCAAATAATGGAGCACCGGTCAGCGGTGCGACAGTAAAAATATGGGAAGTTCGCGCTACTGCTGGCAACTATAGCTCTCTTCTTCTCAATACAACCAGTAACACTAGTGGTGATGTGAACTTTGCATGGGGCGGTAGTAGTAACCCGCACAACAACTACGACATGCTGCGACTTATTAAAGTCTACGCCCCTGGATACATGGCGCGTGCATACTATCTATCAATTTATGATACCGATGAGGCTCGATTGTTACGTGGTGAAAGTACATTTACGCTCCCGCTTCAACTCACAAAAGGTAACCAGCCACCTTCAGTCACCATAACTAACCCAACAGCCAATCAAATCGTCAGTCCAAATACTAATGTACTTATTCAAGCCAACGCCAGCGATGATACAGGAATTGCGAAGGTAGAATTCTCAGTAGATGGCGCACTAAAATGTACCGACACAAGCGTACCGTACACCTGTACTTGGAAGGTGCCGGCCAAAAAAGGCAAAACATATACCATAACCGCGAAGGCTTATGATACAGCAGGTGCCGCTGCTACTACGACCGTAAACGTGTCAACCTAAAGCCATTAAAACTGTACACCAATGCGGATAACAGAAGCCACATATTTTAAAGCATTTTGCCTAAATTTGTCACTCGCTGTTGTTGTGTGCATGAATCAGCAAAAAAACAAGGGTTTGTATATTTGCCAGCTACACCAACTGTCAGAATCCTAGCCTCAACAGATACAACCTGTTAAATCTGTGTATGTACGACTGGCGAAATCAACCTATGCCGTCACACGATCGATGGAAGACAAAGCCAGCTAGATTTGTATACTTCTTTAGCAGCACTATGAGAGGCGGGTGGGGTGGATCACTCCTGAGTATTCTATCAGCTGTAATCATGGGCTGGATTGTCCATTATTTTGCCTCAGAAAACATAGCAGTTATTGTCGGTATAGTAGTGTATTTCATGTCTGAAATTGCACTCAGCATTGCTCTACGTTACTACGGACTTAAACTTCCAAGACGTAAATTAACTGTTATGCAACATGTGTTGGCTTTAACTGGCTGGTTGTTGGTAGGGCTGTTAGTGTTAGAAATGGTCAAACAGTTACACAATTAGAAGGTGCAGCCTAGCCACAACAGATACAAAATGCTACAATAGCCTGGTTAAACCGGCCGCGATAGCTCAGTGGTAGAGCACCTCCATGGTAAGGAGGGGGTCTTGGGTTCAAATCCCAATCGTGGCTCCAATTTTGTTCATAACATGTTAGAAATGCCACAGTAAGCGCTACCAGGTTGTGGTGTAATGATGATGTGTTCGGAAGCAGAAGCTTCACCTAAGTTCATTACTTCGAGCACATCAAACCCCGCCATTGACCGCGGGGTTTTTAAATGCACAGAAAATGCTTGACAAAAGCATAAGCGTCGTTTACGATGCAAGTGTAAGCCAAGCGGCAAAAACGCAAAAGCTCACAAAATCTTATCCTTCTTGCAAGAGGAACAAAAAAATACCAATCTGATCAATTGGTATTTTTTAATGCCTCAAAAGCATTTACAGAAACCACCTAATCTGTTAGGATTAATAAGACTCAAAATTTATAAGGTAGATACGTATGGCAAAAAAAGGTGACAAGCGAAAAATTGTAGGGCTCATTGCAGAGGAAACTGGTGAGCGTATTTACTATACTCCCAAAAATATGCAAAACACCCCAGAGAAGCTCGCACTACGCAAATACAGCCCAAAACTCCGTAAGCACATTATCTTCACCGAAACCAAGAAGAACCTCGGCCGCAACGAAGCGCCAAAACGATAACACTACCGATACTTACATTCGGCTCCCTATCCGGGAGTCGTTTTTTTTGCAGGAATTTTCTTATTGTACGTGTCTGCGGGCAGAGGGGTCGTTAAATCTCGACACCTTTTTTGATTAATCGGTAGCGAACGTCGTGATAGGCGTTCATAAAGTTAATATAGGCTTCGTAAGGAGAGTCGTACGGGCTAAAGTAGGCATGAATATCACCGTCATTCCACCACTTGGTACACATATAATAGAAATGGTCAGATGTCTGAAGGCGTCGCCAATCCTCAATAAGTGCTTTGTCACCAGTACCCAAAATTTTATCCTGAAGCTCGTAGAGTGCCGTTATCGACTCTTGCTGTAAGGCATTGCCCAGCCATGCTGACAAGTCGCGCTCGGTATCGGCCCAGGTAACAGTTTGGGGGACATCGATCTTGTCTTTTGGCTCGAAGGCATCGATTGCATCAGAAATCGTCATAAAGGTGTTGCCCTCTGTCTTTAACCATTCCTTGGGCAAATGCTCGAGGAAATCAAAGATACCAGATTCGCTCCACTGGTGTTCGCCAAAGGTCTCGTAGTCCATGAACAGGTTGAAATTACTGGCCTCTTTGTCGTTGTTGAGCCAGTGAGCGAACTTGTCAGCGGTGAGTGGCCACTCGGCCCAGCTCTGATCACCAAAACGGAAAGCGATATCATCGCTGAGCTTGTAGTTCTTCATGAGTAATTTAATGTTTTCGGTATAGGCTGGCTGGTATACGTAGTTTGGGCTGCGCCATTCGAGTATCGGGTCCCAACCCTCAGTGATGATACCTTTATAGCCAGCTTTATCCGCCCAATAAGCGACGTCGTTGTTATAAGACAGCTCCGTATTGCGGAATACCTGCGGTGTCTTGCCAAACAGTTCGTGCACTTTCTTTTTGTGCATCTCGACCTGGGCTTCGAACTCTTGGCGCGAATAAAAGAACGCCAGGCTGTGATGATACGTTTCGGCCACAACTTCTACG
>JBDSPW010000036.1:0-24865 GCA_039930145.1 Saccharimonadales bacterium (SeqCode)
ATTGTCACCATATGATTTACGAAGATCTTTAACAGTGATGGCGATATCATTTTTAGGCATGCCACTACTGTAACACTAAATAAAAAGACTCTCTATTCCAGAGAGTCATAATGCAATTATTTGGAGGGCCAGGTGGGACTTGAACCCACGACATTCTGCTTAAGAGGCAGACGCTCTAACCAGCTGAGCTACTGGCCCTCGATAAATTAAAGATACAACGAGGGAAATAGTACCAAAATACCCCTGTTTTGGCAAGCTGTTTACGCGGACTGTTTAATATCGAGCGCGATAAGATGCCCATCCTATGAGGGCTGCGATTGTAATAATCAGTACGCCGAATATACATCCAATAACCCTGGCAGCAGTTTGAATCCCCCCAGATTTAAATCGATTACTAAAACCTACCCAAAGCAGTAATGCAGTACCGAGTGGTCCTAAAAATAGTAATCCGACGATACCGAGTATGAACGCCGTAGTTGGATCACTTTTTTCCGCATTCACATCACCGAACTCAGTAACTACTTTTTTTTGTGCGGTCGAGCATGTTTGCGCCCACGTTCACGATAAGAGCAGCAAAGGCAATCGTGGCTACTGTTCCGAATGAGCGAGCAACGACATTACCGTCTTTATTGCTAATGACGCCCCAAATTGCTAACACGCTGATAAGTGCAAATGCGAGCGCACTGAGTACCATGACCCAGACAGTTATTTTTTCGACGAGTTTAATGCTGCTGTTCTTTTCTTCTACAGACGCGCTTACAGGAGCGGTCACTACGGGTTGCTCGGTAATCTGCGGAGGTGTACCTGTGTTTGTTTCGTTTGACTGCTGTGATTTTTCATCCATAAGCAGTATTAAATAGACCGCAGACCGCCCTGTCAAGCGACAACTACATCTCTGGTACAATAAGGCTAATGAAATTACTAAACGGTAAAGATCTGGCCGACTATATCAAGCAGCGGCAAGCAGGTGAGGTGCGAACCTTGCTCCAAGCACACGGTACGCAGCCCAAACTAGCCATTGTGGTGACCGTTGATAATCCGGTGATTAACCTCTATATGCGCCTCAAAAAACAGTACGGTGCAGATATTTTGATTGATGTCGATGTCCACCGCGTGAAGCAAACTGAGGTACCAGAATTACTTAACACGTTAAGTAATGACGTTAGCGTGCATGGCGTTATCGTACAGTTACCACTCGAAGATCCGACCCAAACTGAGAAAATCGTTAACCTGGTCCCTGCCCACAAAGACGTCGATGCGCTTGGCACTAACGCTGCCTTTGATCCAGCAACACCCATGGCTATCATGTGGTTACTGGCAGGCTATAACATCGATCTGCGCGGTAAGCGCATCTTGCTGGTAGGCAAGGGCAAGTTGGTGGGCGCACCGCTGGAACGTATCTTTACGGCTTCCGGTCTGGATGTGCATGTGGCCGATCGGAGTACCGAAGATTTGAGCGCTGAAACTCGAGAAGCAGATATCATTATCACCGCAACTGGTCGCCCGGCAATTCTGTATCCAGATATGATCAAACAAGGTGCGGTCGTTGTTGATGCAGGTGTTGCCAGCGAAGATGGTAAAACGGTTGGTGATGTCGACGAGTCGGTCTACGGGCGTGATGATCTGACCATTACTCCCGCCAAAGGCGGCGTTGGCCCGCTGACTGTGTGTGCTCTCTTCGAAAACGTCATCCGTGCCGCCCGAGAATCCATAAAACAGTAAGTATGAAAATAGGCGTATTCGATTCCGGCATCGGTGGCCTTAGCGTCGCCAATGCTATTAAACTCGCATTTCCCGAACACGAAGTTATATTTAAGAACGACGCCAAGCATGTGCCGTATGGTTCTCGCGGCATGGACGAAGTCCTGGTCTTTACGCTTCCAATTTTGCAGTCGCTGGTGTTAGTGGGGGTGGATTGTATCGTTATTGCCTGCAACACGGTGAGTACCAATCTCATCGTCCAGCTGCGCAATCTCCTCGATGTACCGCTCATCGCTATGGAGCCAATGGTCAAACCGGCTGCCCAGCAGACCAGTACCGGAGTAATTGCGGTCTGTGCAACACCCGCCACACTTTCCAGCGAGCGCTACGCTTGGCTTAAAAATACTTACGCCAGTGATATCAGAGTTCTGGAGCCAGATTGCTCGACCTGGGCGGCTATGATTGAGGCAAATAAGGTTGATGTGTCGGCGGTAGAATCACTGGTACAAGGCGTAATTGCCCAAAATGCCGATGTCATCGTGCTTGGCTGCACGCACTATCACTGGATCGAAGCGCTTATAAAAAAATCGGCCGGCAGTAGGGCAGTTGTGTTGCAGCCGGAGCAACCAGTTATTGCTGAGCTTCGCCGAGTGATTGCACCGCTGATTTGAATTGTTCGCCGCGGTCTTTGTAGTCGTGGAACATATCGAAGCTGGCATTAGCGGTCGACAGTAGCACCACGTAGCCAGACTGAGCTACAGAGGTAATTGCCTGCATAATTTCACTCATGGTGGTACCGCCGTCGGTAATTGAGTCATAGCCGGCAGCTTCAAGTGCGGCCCGAATTTTAGGCGCTGTTTCGCCAATAAGGACCACCGATCGTACGTTACCGGTGGCGACAGCCTGGGCGAGTTCAGTGTAGTCAGCACCTTTATCGGATCCGCCCAGAACAACTACTTTTGGTTCCAAAAAGGCCTGTATCGCTACTATTGCCGTCTCGGGCGTGGTGCCAAAGGAGTCGTTGTAATACTTTGTGCCATTAAGCTCGCGGACAAATTCCAAGCGGTGTTCCAGGCCGCTAAAGCTGGCGAGCACGCTGCGTAGGGCAGAGACGTTCTGGGTAATCTGCCACAGTACTGTCACCGCAGCGCAGGCATTCTGCCAGTTATGTTTACCTAGTAGCTGTAGCTCGTCCACCTGGCAAATGGATTGCCCGTCGATGACTATGCTCCCGTCTTCGACATATGCGCCTGGAGCAGCAAAGTAGGGAATCTTTTGCCCAGCGCTGGTCGACACGACCTGTTTAGAAGTGTCGCTGTCTGCAAAATAAACGGCTAGATCGTCTGACGCTTGATGAGCAAATAGCTGGGCTTTTGCTGCCGTGTATTCTTCATAATCAGCGTGCCAATTAAGATGTTCCGGGACAACCATCAGGCAAGCGGCAATATGTGGCGAGTAACGGGCATCGATAAGCTGAAAGCTCGATAGTTCAAGCACTACCCATGATGACTCGTCTAGTTGGTCGGCAAACGTCAGTGGTGGTACACCTATGTTGCCGCCTAAAAATACCTTTTTTCCGTCAGCTTCGAGCATTTTGGCAATCAACGAGCTGGTAGTGCCCTTACCCTTGGTGCCAGTTACGCCAATAATGTTAGCCGTAGGGCAGGCGCCAAAAAATAGATTAAGATGTGATGTTAGTTGTACCTCTACGCCGGGATTCTTCTCGAGGATTTTACGCGGGTGCAAGCCGGGTGTGCGGACAATGACATCGTAGGCGTCGAGCCCCACTAAATAATCTGCGCCAAGTTTTTGTTCTGCACCGGCGGGGACGACAATATCCGGGTTTTGGTCGCATATAGTAATCTGGTGGCCGCCAAGCTTAGTCAGATATTCATAGGTCGCCTGTCCTTCAATATCAAAGCCGACAATGGCGATCTTCATACAGAGTTCTAGACAGCTTTCAGCTTAGCGCGAACCAGCTCAGCTACTTGTCGGGGGGTCATGTCGGCCTTCAAGATAACTGCAGCCACATTTAATTGTCGAACTGCCTCCGGAATTTCCTGCTCACCTTTGTTGGTCAGGATTACCACTTTGATGTTCTTACCCCAAGGGGTGGCACGCATTTTGGCGAGCATTTCATCGCCGTTCATCTCGGGCATCATCAGGTCGAGTAGGATGATATCAGGCTTCATGTCTTTCACCAGTTCCAGACCCAGTTTGCCGTTTTCGGCAGTCTCGACGGTAAAACCTTCCGTCTCGAATTTGAATCGATACATCTGGCTGATAGCTTGGTCGTCTTCAACAATTGCAATTTTTGCCATAGTTAAATCCTATACCGTAACCCCTTTAAGAGCAATGCAGGATTTAGCTTAGAACTTCTTTGACGATGTCTACGATCTGCTTGGGGGTGTGGTGTGCTTTGACGATGTAACGGTCGACATTCAGGAAGCGGAGAATAGAGGGAGCTTCGTCCTTGCTGAGGTTAGTCAGCACGATTACTCGTATATCCGCACCCCAATCTTGCTCGCGCATTTTGAGTAGCATTTGGTCGCCGTTCATCTCGGGCATACGGATGTCGAGCAGGATGATAGCGGGCTGGAACTCTTCTACGAGCTTCAACCCGGCACGACCATTCGGCGCAGTTTTAACATCAAACCCTTCCAGCTCTAATTTTGCTCGGTAGAGCTCGCGGATAGGAATTTCGTCTTCGATAACTGCAATTTTGTAATTCATAATAAAGTGTGAGATAGTTGCCATTGCTTTTTACCACACTCTTAGCTACACTCCAAATAATAACTGTCTCACAGTACATTTCCAGTAAAAATAACGTGCTCAACATCAAGGAGCACGTTTTTATTTAAACAATATAATATTGACGTAATATAAAGGAAATGCTATAATATACGTTGTTATTATCATTTATTTTAAAAACGCATGTCTACACAATCAATAATTGAATTCCAAGAATTTGTTTCTCCTGTTAAGCAGGAGAAGTTTTTGCTGGGTATTATCGAGGGTTATACCGAAGTGGATCCAGCTAGCCTCGGTATAGATAGTGTTTTTAGCCCTAGGGCAATTTGGGAAGTAGCTGTCGATGACCCGTACGTAGCTACGCGCAGCGCCGAAGAACAAATGGAAGTTCATGCCGCTGAGGTTGGAGCAGACAATTATGCACGAAAACGCCGAGAAATGGGTTACTGGGAACGAAAACCAGATACGGCATATGTGACCGAGGAAGGCCAAGAAGCGCATAAAGACGCATGGGGAGACCCTGAATCAAGAGAAAGGTTCTTCTCGAGCCTAAATAACAAGGCAATTTCGTTGTGGCAAGAACAGGTCATACCATCTGCAAAAGCCTTAGCGTATCTTTCTGATCCTAACGCATTTGAGGTGGTAGAATCTCTTGATGGCGCACAGCAAGAAGAAATGGATGAAGCAACTCGCAAGTGGTTCTCGCTTTGCACAGATGCAGTCGGTATTCGTAGCCGTGCAACTATTCTTAGTGAGGCAGTCAAAAACTACATAGATATTACTGTTGAAGAAGGTAGCAATCCGAACGAGTTACGTTGGATGAGCATTGCATGCGGAACTGCGTTACCTACAATAAAAGCGGCAGTTTCCGCAAAAGTATCTCCTAAGATGCACCTTGTTGACTGGAATGTTGACGCAATGAATGACGCGTACTCACTTGCCGAAGAACTCGATTTTAAAGGTGAGATGAAACAACACCGCGCAAACATTTTTGAACCTCGACATATGTCATTGCTGAAACAGAAACTTGAGAGCAGTGGTGATTTACCGGATGTAATCGATATGATGGGCATCTTTGAATACGCTGGCGAGAATATCAACATCGACCCAGCTGTATTCCTACGTTCCTGTTACGATTTTCTTAAACCAGGTGGAAGACTTATTTTTGGACAGATGCGTTCAGACAGACCGCTGCCTGACTTTACTATGGGTGTTGTCTCTTGGCCGTTCATACACATGCGCAGCCCTTCTGAAATTATGAATGTGGTTCGAGACGCAGGTATTTTACCCGAGCAGGCGCGCTTGTTCTTGCCCAAAGACGATGTATACGCAGTCGGCGTTATAGACAAGCCATCGCTAGACAGCAAGATTATTCCTACTAGTTAGCATAAGCGTTCTAGTGGTAAAGTATAGGTGTGACAGTTGTTGTTCTCTGCCTGCTGCTATTGTGCGGACTCGTTAGTTTTGTCATCGGGTCCTTTGTTATTGCCCGTGATTGGAAAAAGGCGCAGAATCTTGCTTTCTTTGGTCTGAGCCTCGGTATCTCTGCGTGGGCATTGGGAATTGCGGGGTTCGTACAGACAAATTCGCTTACCACTGCTATCGTGTGGGCGAAGTTCTATTATGTTGCACCGTTACTACTCGTTTTTTCTTCTGTGCTATTCGCAGTCGACTACTTGTACACGACAAAAATATCTAAAAAATTTCTAATTCTCTTTGGATTTACAGGCTTAATACTCGCCATACTACTAGTGTTCGGGCAAAACTTTATGATTACGGGGATCGCGGAACGCGCCTATGGCAAAGAAGTGCTGCTAAACGGTAGGCACTATCTTTTATATTCTGTGTATTTGCTCGCCTGCTTTGTTTTAACCATCGCAATTACTTTTAAAAAAATGCGTGCTGAGCGTTATAGAATTGCTCGCCAGCAAGTAAAGACGTTTTTGTTCGGCTATACCGTATCCTGCATACTCGGCGTATTTTTTAATCTAATTTTGCCAGGACTTGGTAACTACAGCTTGATCATTGTAGGGCCATTATGCACAACCTTTTTCCTCTTTGCGACTGCTTATGCAATAGTCAGGCATAAATTATTTGATATCCGTGCTGTTGTTGCGCGATCTGTTGCTTATGCCGCATCGTTAGTCGCGCTCGCAACTCTCTACGGAGTTGTTGTGTTTACGCTTGCAAATTTTGTTTTTGGGCTCCATCTATCCCTACAAGCTCAAATCTATCTATCTATCGCAACTGGACTTGCCGGCCTGTTATTCCAGCGACCGATTGCAATGTTCGATAAGATAACGAACACTGTATTTTATCGTGATGCCTATGATGCTCAGGAATTGTTCGATCATCTCAACCGCATTTTGGTTTCAAGTCTCGATTTAAATTATTTACTGAAACACTCCTCTGTACTTTTGGCAGAAAAATTAAAAGCTGAGTACGTGTTAATGGGGTTGAAGGATGAGACGGATGCTCGCTATCGTATATCAGGAACCGCAAAAATGTCTTTCGATGTTGCTGACATAGAAAAAGTGCGCGCCTTGACGCCAAAGTTTCGTCAAAGTGTTATCGTGGCCGACTATCTTGATGAGAAGCATGCTGAACTCAAGAGTCTTATGATTACGAACAATATATCTGTACTTGTACGTCTGTCTCCTGATGTTCATAAAGGTGATGAGGGATTCGGGTATATAGTGCTTGGTGCAAAGAAGAGCGGTAACCCCTATGGCAATCAAGATGTTCGAGTATTGGATACGGTTGCGAACGAACTTATTATTGCCATTCAAAACGCGCTGCACTTCGAAGAAATCCAGCGTTTCAACGCCACGCTACAAACTCGCGTTGAAGATGCGACGCGGCAATTGCGCCGTACCAACTCGAAGCTCGAAGCGCTCGATGAAACCAAAGACGACTTTATTAGCATGGCCTCGCACCAGCTGCGCACGCCACTCACCTCTGTCAAGGGCTATCTGAGCATGGTCATAGATGGTGACGCGGGCAAAATCAATGACACCCAGCGTAAAATGTTGGGCCAAGCATTTATTAGTTCGCAGCGTATGGTGTACCTGATTGCCGACCTGCTCAACGTGTCACGCCTCAAAACGGGCAAGTTTATCATTGATTGGGCACCAGTTGATCTCAGTAAAGTTATCGATGAAGAAATCAGCCAATTAGTCGAGACAGCGGAGTCGCGTGGTATCAAACTGTCGTACAAGAAACCCGCCGCTTTCCCCGTGCTCAATATGGACGAGACCAAAACCCGCCAAGTCATCATGAACTTTGTGGATAATGCTATCTATTACACGCCTTCGGGGGGCGCGATTGATGTCCAGCTTCTGGATAAAAACGCCAGTATTGAACTGCGCATCGTCGACAATGGGATTGGAGTGCCCAAAGCCGAACAGCACCACCTGTTTACGAAGTTTTACCGGGCTCGTAACGCCCAAAAAGCTCGTCCTGACGGCACCGGCCTGGGGCTCTTTATGGCCAAAAAAGTCATTGTGGCCCAAGGTGGCGCCATCGTGTTCGAAAGTAGGGAAGGCCAGGGTAGTACCTTTGGCTTTAGTTTCAGCAAAGCCCGGCTCAACCCGACCAATAATCTGGTCGGGGCGCCGGAAATCGGCAAGACCACCACGCACTCTCGCAAAGCATAAGCGTAATACAACTTCATTGACGATTCGTCAACAGAGTGCTATCGTAACCTTAACTAAGTTAAGGGAGTGACCGATGGGAATTACGCTACGCTCGAAACTAACCGTACTGGTGGTTGCATTACTAGCCCTCACAGGAACTGCCGCGCTCAACACCGCTAAAGCGGGTGCCAGCTATGTGCAGGACTGTAAGGCAAACTCAATCATGCGATGTGGCGCTGGTACCCCGGCCGATTTTATTGCCAAAACCCAAGCTAATGCTCCGGGTGATCTAAAGACTGTCTATGCCGACTACGGCCTCGTCAGCAGCCAATACAGCAAGTTTGTCACTTCGGCTCGTGCCGGTGTGGTCTATAAGAGCGACGGCCGTATTGTCGTCGATGGTCAAACCGTTGCCACCAACGCATTTAGCCTCGGTCGCGACTCCAAAAGTTACAGCTCTGCCAAGACCATTGGTGGCAAAACCTACTACCAAAGCAGCGTAAAAAATGTCATGCTCAACGATTCACTGCCGGTGATGGTCATGTTTGACGCCAAGGGTGTCATGCAATTCGCTGTCATGGACGCCTGCGGTAACCCTATGACAGCCAGTAAAGTCACGCCTACATATAGCTGCGATGTCCTGCAGAAGACCGCAGTTGCTGGCAAAAAAGATACTTATAACTTTATCGCTAAGACGTCTGCTGCCGGCAACGCCAAAGTAGTAAAAGTAACCTACGACATGGGCGATGGCTCTAAGATAGATGTTACCAACTTGAATACGGTTGTACAGCACACCTACAAAACACCGGGCACCTACACGGCTACGGTCACTGTCTATGTTAGTTTGCCTGGCAACCAGACGGTTACCGTCACTTCTGCGAAGTGTAAGACGGTCACTGTTGTCGAGCAGCCAAAGGTACCTTTCCAGCAATGTGTATCGCTTGTGGGTGCCATCATCAACAAAGAACAACGTAACTATGCATTTACCGTCACGACCAGCCAGGGTAATGGCTCGACACTCAAGAGCGCCAGCTTTGACTTTGGCGATGGCGTAAAAGCCAATGATCTCGCACCTACTACCACTACGAGCGTAAAGACCACGCATGTCTTCAACAAAGAAGGCAAGTACACGGTGGTGGCAGCGGTGAGCTTTAACACAGCCTCAGGTGTGCAGAGTGTCACGTGTTCGACGGCTATCGACACCGGCACTACACCCGTGTGTGCAACCAACCCAAACCTGCCCGAAAACAGCCCCGAGTGTAAGCCCTGCGAATTCAATGCGCAACTGCCGGCTAACTCTCCTGACTGCAAGAAGCCGGAGGTGCTGGTAAACACGGGCGCTGGTAGCATGCTCGGTATATTCACCGTCAGCTCAATTGCCGCTGGTTTCGGCTATCGTCGCTTCTTACTCCGCCGCGGCCTGTAGCATCTAAAACTTGTTAAACATTACCATTTACAAAAGCTTAATTCGCTTATGTAATCGTTGACAAAACAGGGGTTTTGTGGTACATTGTACTTATCCTTGTTTCTGGGTGAGAGACAGTAAGTCCCTTAAACAAAGGTGGGAATAACATTCTTATCTTTGCAGTCCATGTTAACAGGGGTACGTTAACAAGTCAGATCATTACAATACATTTATTCACAGCTATCTGCCGTGACGACCTGCTGCAAGCATAGCTTGCACCTGTTGTCACTCTTGGCGGATTGCGGCGTTAGCTCGACTTTGGTGCTCCTGCACCGTACTTTTGTACGGTTTAGTGCGCTCCTCGTCGGCTGCCTTGCACTCCACTCAAGCAGAAAGCCGTGAAATATAGTCTATCTCTGTTAACTAACGCAGACTGACTAGTATTAGGTGGCGGGTTACCCCCGAAAACTAGTATTAGACGGTCTGCGTTAGTTGAGCGTTGTTGAGGGAGTTTACTCCTTCCAGAAGCTCCTATGCAGAGAGACGCTAAATGTTCAACTATTTGCTTTACCTATTCAGAGATTTTGTCCTCTTCGCGGAGGTGGCAGTAAAGCTCATGACTTCGTTCGCCCATATCGGCGTTCACCCCGAAGTTCGTGGGCCTTTCTGCCATCTCCAACAAAAGGGAGACACCGGCAATAGCGTGTGTGGGGACTTCCTGCATACGTCACCGTCGTCTTCCTTATGGGAGGAGACAAACACACCGCATGTGTCCAGAAGACTGGCGCATTCACTACAAGTCCCACGAAAGGGATGATCAATCATGACCGACAATGCCGCACAGACCACGAGTGGTTCCGCCCCTCGTCGCCGTAGGGCAACATCCGCAGCGCGCACTCCGTCGCAGTCCTCGTCACAGCCACCCACCGAGGGTAGCAAGGAGGGCATCAACGACGAGGTCGCGAAGCTCATGGATCGCGCCCGCAAGGAGGTCCAGCAGCACCGGGCAAACGTTGCCAAGCTTCAGAAGCTCGACGAGAGCGACGAGCTCGACAACGACGTCCTGTTGGTGGCAGCCGGATTGCTCAAGGAGCAGCACAAGATGGCCCTCGACAAGCGCAGTGCAAGCCGCACCGAGACCCAGGGTCAGATCCGCAGCTTCCAGCAGCGTTTCGGCAACTTCCAGACCGAGCCGGCCCCGCGCCAGCTCGATTCGGCACCCGTCGACAACCCGCCTGCGCCACCGGCCGACAACACGGCAGATGCCGCAACGGACAGGTCCGGAACTCTCGACACCACGTCAGAGACGGACGACACCAAGTCGGTCAAGAAGATCGACAAACTCCAGCAGGAGCTCGCTAAGGACAAGGCCAACCAGAAGGAGCGTGAACCGCGCCAGCTGCTGGGCCTTGCTGGCTACAAGATCCAGGACATGGACAAGGTCTACGCCAAGCTCGGCATCAAGCCGGGTACAACGTTGACCCACCAGGTCCTGCAGGATGCCGTCGACCCCTCGCAGGACACCGCGTCCAAGGACAAGTCGCCGACTGTCGTCACCCTCCGGGGTCTCGGCAAGAAGCTGTTCGACGCTGCCAAGGGTTCCCCTAAGGCCAGCAACACGGGTTCGCAGACGCGATCCTGATCATCCCGCTCATCCAACAATCACCTGGAGGTGATGACATGGACCACTTGTGGTTCCTGAACCTGAACTGGCCCGTTGGCTGGTTCGTGAGCCTGATGATCATCGCGATCATTGTGCTCGTCCTTACTCACGGTCGTCACGAGACCAACTACCGCCGTTCCGTCAACTGGTACGTGCCCAACGTCTGGGGTCTGCTGTTTTTCACGGCGGTCCTCTACCTGGGCGTGCACTGGGAGCCGTGGTGGTGGGTCCGCATCCTCATCCTCATCGGATGGTGGGGTGGACTCCTGTTCGCCGTCGTCAGCCTTCGCGGCAGCTTCGGTCCACTGGCCTCGTGGCTGGCTCACCTGGCATTCAACCTGGTGCTGTTGATGCTCGTCATCAGCTTCATCGGCTGGCTGCTGCACGGTAACCTCCACCTCAACTGGTGGTGGCTGTTCTGGCTGCTGGTCGTAGTTGCGCTTGTCGCACTGGTCTTCGGACTGGTACGGCACTTTGCGGCGGTCGCAATCCTGGCTCTGGTTGCCTTGCTGGTGCTTGCACTAGCTGGGTCATCGTTGTTCCTCTTCGGGGGTAACCGCGACAACCAGGTGGCAGGTCCCACTCCGACGGTGACGACCACGGTCAGCCCAACGGCAACGCCGGCACCTACCATCACCGTCACCGCGACGGCACCGCCGGTCGACGCACAGAAGCTGCTCGATCAGCTCTTCGGCCCGAAGGGACTCGCTCCCGGAATGCAGAAGCAGGTGGCGATCGGTGACAAGAACATCGACTGGAAGAACCGCACGGAAGCCCGCGGCACCGCTGCCTTCAGCCGTAAGACGCTGAAGACCCAGCAGGACGTGGCCAACTTCCTGAACGGTTCGTCCGACGAGAGCAAGGCGGCCAAGGCCCGCGTCGTAAAGGCACTCAAGCCCTACGGCCAGGCCGAGGTCAACCGAGCTCTCAACGGTTCCGGGTACTTTCCGTTGCAGGTGAAGGAGGCCGCCCAGATCTTGGGAACGACCTACTTCAAGAACGGCAAGGTGTTCGAGATGGGCAGCTGGCGTACTGTCAAGTCGAACGACGTCTTCTGGATCTTCATGACCCAGAAGGGGGTCATCGTCAAGGACGCCGCTGTGCGTGCCGACTGTGGCAACGTCCACCTGACGCAGATCCGGCCCATCACGCCGAGTACGCCGCTCGCTCCCTCCGTGGAGTGTGCAGTGAACTGCAAGGTCGTCTCGCCCCCCCATGGGTGCGTGCCCTCCCAGATGCCACATCGGCCGGGTTCCATCGTGCTCGGCAACTGCACTTACAAGAAGGTGGACCAGAGCGACAGCTGCATGCTTTACGGCACTGGCTGCCAGGTCCCCAACGTGTTCGTGCAGAAGCCACAGAGCAAGCCAGTCGGCACCACCACGGGTGCGCCGGCCACGCCCACCTCGAGCCAGTCGTCATCGACGGCGCCTGGAGGATCTAGTGGTACATCTACCGGCACCGCAACGGGAACGCCATCGTGCAGTACCGAGACCGGTTGTGGAGGTGACCATTCGGCACCATCACCCACCACCGTCATCCCGTGACGGCCGTTCACCGAGCTGACATCCTACGGATGACAGTGTGATGCGGATGCATCGTATCGGTACTACCCAAGGTTGTCCCTAGGACGAGTCGATGGAGCTTGCTCTGTCTATCGTCCTAGGGCACCTTCGGGTTCCAATATTCCTCTGAACAAGGAGAAAGCAAACGGGTGAACACTAGCGTCACTGTATGGACTGAGTCGATATCGACTGGAATTTTAGCTGAGAGCCTCAACGCCCTCGCCAAAACCCCAGCCTTTATCACTCAGTCCATACTTCACCCAACCCTTTTGGCGGTTTTCTTACTGCCTTTATATAAGTGTTTTGTAATGATTTGGCTTGTACGTCCTTAACAATTTGAGCGGATAAGCTTTAGCATAATATTGACATAATCAAATGTATATGATAAAATGTGCTTGAATCGATTGGGACGAGTGAGGTGGATATCCTCTGACCATCTGTTATTTAACAATTCGGGCAATCGCATAAGTTATGTAACTAATGTTCTATTTAATTTAGGAGGTGTAAGATGAAACTTCTTTCACGTATATTCAACAACCTCCCTAAGCGTTTGGCTGCAGCAGCAATTGTTGCACTCGCCATCTCGCTGCCAGCTATTGGTTTAGCAGCTGACACAGTTAAAATTGAGGGCGCCTTTGGCGTCGCCAATGTAACTGCAGGGGACACAACCTACAAGAGTGCTGTAAACGCTACTTACGATCAAGTCGTTAAGTACGAAGTTTACTACCACAACCAAGAGCAACCAGATTCTGGGAAAGTCGCACAGAACCTGAACGTAAAAATTGCTCTGCCTAGCGCAGCCGGCAAAGTTCAGACCGCAACGGCTACCATCAAAGCTGATAACAGCAATACAATCAGTAAAACTGCAACCGTTAACCTCGACCGTGCAGACGCATACCTCCAGTTTATTCCTGGATCTGCTGTCTGGAAGCACAATGTAGGCACTAACGACAATGTTAATGTTCAAGAAACCAAGATTTCTGACGCTGTTGTAAACAGCGGCCTGACTCTTGAAAACGAAAAGCCTTGCTACAACTTTGCGGCAACCGTTACCGTGCTTGCACGTGTTATGGTCCCTGGTGTAAAAGTTACCAAGCAAGTTGAAAAAGCCACTGAAAGCAACAAGTGGGCTAAGACTAACACCGCTGCCCCTGGCGAAACGCTGAAGTACAAAATCGGCTACGAAAACGCCGGTAACGTCAAGCAAAATGCAGTTGTTGTAAGTGACAACTTGCCACCAAACATGAGTGTTGTTCCTGGTACGACCCACGTCTACAACCCAAGCGATGTATTGGACAAAACCAATAACATTGCTAGTGGTGGTCTTGACCTCGGGAACTACACGCCTGGTGCAGGCTTTGTCGTAACGTTTGAAGCTAAGCTTCCTACTGCCGACAAGCTCGCATGTGGCGACACTGTCTTCCGTAATGTCGGTGTTGTACAGCCCCAAGGCATGCAACAGTATTTCGACACAGCAACAACGACAGTTACTAAAGTTTGTACTCCAGAAAATCCTAAGACACCTGTTTACAGCTGTGACAAGTTTAACTTCACAGTTGAGAACAAGACACGTACTATAACTGTCTCTGAATTTAAAACTACCCAGACTAACGGTGCTACGTTTAAAAACGTTGTTATCGACTGGGGTGACAGTACTACTCCTTTGACTACGACTGCTGCTGTCGATAAGACGCACAAGTTCGAAAAGGACGGTACGTACACTGTTGTTGCAACCGCACATTTCACTGTGGACGGTAAGGATGTAACTAGTGCTGGCGCTAACTGCTCGAAGAGCGTTACGTTCACTACTACGCCTACTACTACGACAACAACAACTCCTACGACTCCTGAAGTGCTGGCTAACACCGGTCCTGGCGAAGTCTTCGGAATGTTTGCTGCCGTAACTGCAGCTGGCGCGATTGCCCACCGTTTGTTCTTGGCTCGTCGCCTTACTCAGTAAGACTGACGTGAATGCCACAGCTTTGCAATTTTTGCAAAGCTGTGGATAAACGGTAGCCATAAGCACAATATTGTGTTACGCTCACACTAGTTAATAGAGCAATGACTGACCGCTCAAAGAACAAACTCTTTAGAAAATCCCCCGAATTAATACAGCGGGGGATTTTCTTTTTGTCTCTGTTATGCTAAGATATTTTGGTCTTGTTTGAGTTTTTAACTCACCAACTTGGCCTACATGTGTGGCCTCATATCCTTCGGATATGGCGGCCTCGCTCGGATAGTAAACACACGAAAGTTAGTGGCAACTCATATGCTTCGCATATGAGCCCAAATTCTCGGAACACAAGAAAATATGTAAACACATTTTCTTTGTCCTCCTGCGAATTTGGCCTCATCGTCTAACGGTTAGGACACCAGGTTTTCATCCTGGCAATCGGAGTTCGATTCTCCGTGAGGTCACCAAATAAAACAGCTCACCAAAGGTGGGCTTTTTTATTTGGTCATTTCCCGCAGGGAAATGGAACTCCGCAGGAGTTCGTTCATGAACCTTGCGCGCAGGAGTTTACTCCGAGCACAAGGTGAAATGGTTGCGTAGCAACGGAGCCGTGAGGTCACCCTTAGGAATATATTCCGAGCATGCGACGACGATATATCCGCTCAGCGGGGAACCGTAACTCATAAAACAATATTTTGACTGTAAAAAATTTGACACACGGGTGCTATAATAAAAGTCGAAGTATGCAAGCATAAGCAGCATATTTGGCTCACCTATAAAGTTCCTGTGCGAGCAACGGGGATTTCCTAGGCGAGAGAATACAAACGTTAACGTAAAAGTAAGGAGAATCACTCCATGAGTGAACATGTGATTTTTTGTGCAGACGATACCAAAAACGAAGTTGGTAAAGTTGAGATTAGCGATGCGTGGGAGCAGAGTGTACCAGTGGTAGACCTGACAATTGCTCAAGAACTGGGTCGTACGATGGTGTACGGCGTAGAAACTCCTGTTGCAGTACAACCGGGTCGTGACGGCATGCCGGGGCGCTATCCTACAGCTATACCCTCAACTAACACACGATCTTTTTCTGAATTTCGTCGTTAAATAGTTGTATACTAAAATCAAAATGAGTGGGAGAAATAAATGAGTCTGACTGATGTGGTGCCAAATGTGCCGCTTACCTCACTAAAGCGTGTCAAAATTATTGCCACCGTCGGGCCATCAACCGATAGCTACGAAGCGATTTCGAAGCTGATTAAAGCTGGGGCCAATGGTATTCGGCTCAATTTTAGCCATGGCACTCACGAAGAACGTACCCGGCAGATTAAATGGATTCGCCAGGCTGCAAAGGAGTACGGAAAACCGGTGGCGATCATTCAGGATTTACAAGGTCCGAAAATACGCCTGGGCGATTTCGATGGCGTAGTATCGGTACGTAAGGGCGCCGGGCTGAGCTTTAAGTACAATGCAGATTATGAAAAAACCGGCCATTTGCCCACTCAATATGACCTTTCGAAAAAAATAAAGCGTGGTGAACAACTGTATCTCTACGATGGCCGCGTAAAAACCACGGTAACCAGTGTTAAAGATGGCGTGGTGCACGTCAAAGCCGAAAACGACGGTATCCTCATAAAACGCAAAGGCATGAACCTGCCGGACACTGATTTTGGTGGTGATATTATTACGACCAAAGACCGGGCTGATCTGGCCTACGGCTCGATGCAGGATATTGATTATGTGGCGCTGAGTTTTGTGCAAACGACCGAAGACATCAGCAGTCTCCGTCGTTTGATGAAAAACCTCGGCTTCACGGCCAAAGTCATTGCCAAGATTGAGACCAAGGCAGCTGTCGAAAATATCGAATCGATTATCGAGGAAACGGACTCTGTGATGATTGCCCGCGGTGATCTAGCGGTCGAAACGCCGGCCGAATCCGTCCCAATCGTCCAGCGTAAAATCATTGGCCTGGGTCTGAAATATGGCAAGCCAACTATTGTCGCCACCCAAATGATGGCCAGCATGACCGAGGCGCCGGAGCCAACACGCGCCGAAGTATCCGACGTCGCCACCGCGGTCCTAGTCGGTGCCGACTGCGTTATGTTGAGTGACGAAACTGCTAACGGCAAATATCCCATCGAAGCAGTCAAGATTATGAAACGCGTGATCAAATACAGCGAAGCAAACGCGCCACTCAAGGCTGTCTTCCCAGCAAATGAATTACAAGATGCGCAAGCCGCAATACCAAAGGCCGTGGTCCATCTGGCGGAAACCGTGAAAGCTAAGGCGATCGTCGTCGAAACGAAATCGGGCGCCACCGCGCTTCAGTTAGCAGCCCTACGTACCGATATCCCGCTTATTGTGGTCACAGACGAAGTTCGAACGGCGCAACAGCTGGCAATCGTCTACGGGGCGAAATCGTACATTCGTCCTGCTCATAAAGAGGCAGCTATGAAACTGACCGACTGGTTACTCAAAGAAAAAGTACTCAAAAAAGGCGACATGGTCGTAACGGCATCTGGCCGCTATCCCGGAGTCATCGGCACCACGGATACTATTAAAGTTCGTATGCTCGAATAAGAGCCGTACACTAAAATACGCAAATCTTACAAAAATCCTATATAATTGACCATAAGCAATAAGGGTGGGTGGATGTTCACTAAACGAACAATTAGAGATATTGACGTACACGGCAAGACCGTACTACTGCGTGCCGACTATAACGTGCCGATTGAAAAGGGTAAAATCACTGACGATTATCGCATAACCCAATCGCTGCCTACCGTACAATACCTGCTCGATCATGGTGCAAAGGTGGTTATTTGTTCGCATTTGGGTCGTCCAACCGGACCCGATGATGACAGCTGCAGCTTGTGGCCGGTGGCTGTGCGGCTTGGCGAAATGCTGGGTAAGGACAAAGTTAGTTTTGCTAAAGATTGCATCGGTAAAGATGCCGAGAAGGCAGTGGCGGGGCTAGAACCAGGGAAAGTCGTACTGCTCGAAAACCTGCGCTTTCACCCCGAGGAAGAGAAGAACGACGAGACATTTGCCGGGCAACTCGCAAGCCTAGCAGATTTTTTTGTGCAGGATGGTTTCGGTGTGGTCCACCGAGCTCATGCCAGCACTGACGCCGTGACGCATTTCTTGCCCAGTGTTGCGGGGTTGCTGCTCGAAAAAGAGGTCGATACGATTACTAATGTTATGAGCCAGCCCGAACGTCCCTTAATGGCAGTGATTGGCGGCGCCAAAATCTCCGACAAGATTGACGTTCTCCACAAGTTTATCGAAATCGCTGATTTTGTGGCGGTGGGCGGCGCAATGTCTAACACCTTCCTGGCGGCCGAAGGCATCGATATTGCTGAGAGCATGTACGAAAAAGCTGACATCGCGATTGCCAAAGACATTATCGCCAAAGCCCGTGCCCGAGAAGCCAAGGAACCATTTGTCTTTTACATTCCTCAGGATGCCGTTGTTGCGAAGAAAATGGATAAGTCTGCGCCGACACGAATTGTCGATTTTAGTGCACACATTATCGCTGATATCGAAAATTATCCTAAACGCGTGCCGCACGCTGCCAGCACCATTCAGGATGATGAAATGATTCTCGATATTGGGCCGTTTTCGGGCTCATTCATTGCGGGTAGCATGCAACTAGCTAAAACCGTCGTCTGGAATGGTTCGATGGGCGTTACCGAAATTGCTGGGCTACAAGGGCCAGTCGGACCCTTCGCCCATGGTACGCAGCTGGTAATCCAAGCGCTTTTGGGGCAGTTTGGTAATCGCCCATTCAGTGTGATCGGTGGTGGTGATACAGTGGGATACGTCGAAAACCTTGGTCTCGTTAAGCACTTTAACCATGTTTCCACTGGCGGCGGCGCAAGTTTGGAGCTGATGGCCGGCCGAACGCTACCCGGTGTTGCAGCATTGCTCGATAAAACTCAGGAGGTGGTACAATAACCGTAACCGTTATGCGTAAAACATATAAGACAAACTTGCAGTTTTTCTCATCGCTCCGGCAAAAAGACGTGACTTTTTGTCTGGCTGCTCTTTTCGCTAACCAAGGAACAAGTTATGCGTAAAATAATGATCGCTGGCAACTGGAAAATGCATCTCACTACTCATGAGGGAAGTTTGCTGTTGCATCGCCTTCATGAACGCATTCCTGTGCACCGTGATATCGAAGTGGTTTTAGCGCCGAGCATGCTCAATTTACAACCACTGAGCCTCGAGCTTGACCGCCGTAAATTCCGCCTGGCTGCTCAGAACGCATATTATAAGGATGATGGCGCCTACACCGGCGAAGTGTCATTTTCGATGCTGAGCGACCTAGTGCATTACGCTATTGTTGGTCACTCCGAACGACGTATTTATTTTAATGAAACCCTCGAAATCGTGCGCGACAAGGTCCAAGCAGCGGTCCGCAATAAAATCACTCCTATCCTGTGTATTGGTGAAACATCCCCCGAGCGCAAAGCTGGGGAAACAAAGCAGGTGATTCACGATCAACTTACTACGGCGCTCAGTAACCTTACCTCGAGTGATATCGAGAACTTAGTGATTGCCTACGAACCAGTCTGGGCTATCAGTACATTCGATGGCGTCCTGGCGAAGCCGCACGAGGTAGAGCAAGTCTTAAAACTGATTCGCTACGAAATAACTGAACTGTATGGTCCGAAAGCCGCAGCGGCGGTGCGTGTCCTCTACGGTGGAAGTGTCGACGAACATATTGCTGGTGGCTACTTAGCACTCGAAGATTGCGACGGTGCGCTCATCGGTGGAGCCAGCCTTAATTATCATAAATTTTCAGCGATAGTCGATACGGCATATCGCTTGCATCACGAACGGAACGAGTAAGCATAGTTATGGCAGACGCTAAACCCAGAAAAGCCGCTCCAAAGCTTTTCGATGTTGCCAAACCGGGTAAATCTGCACCGTCTTCGACCTCTCGCCCAGTCATCATCACTAATCGCCCGGTACTGAAAGACCCAATGGTTATTAAGGTTAACACTGGCGAAGAGGAAGCTCCGAGCACTGATGCGGCGACTCCAACTGCTGAGATGAAACACACCGTCGACATCAAACCACTTCATATCGATCTCAGCGAAGTGTTGCCGTCCGGCGCTCCGGATATCAAAAAAGACGACAAAAAAGCCGATGATACGCCCGAAGAAGTAGCTCCTGCCGACGAAACACCCGCTGAAGCAGAAGCTGCACCAGAAGAATCTTCGAACGAAAAGGTCACGGTAAAAACCGAAGCATCTGCTCCTGCCAAAGAAGACACATCTGGCGATGAGACGAAGGTATCGGGAGAGACAGAGGCACCAGAAGAACCCACGATACTACCGAGCGAAAAACCTGCCAAAACCACTGGCGAAAAGGTCATAGCCCCACCCGCATCCGAAAAACAGGACGCACCCGAACCCGAGGCTAAACCTAAAGAAACAGAAGCGGCACCAGAAAAACCATCTGCCGAAGCAGACTCTTTCACCAGTCTCGAAGACGAACCATCACTGGATAATAACGATCGGCCGGTACTGTCAGAAAAAGAAGCCAAAGCTACTGAAGAAGCCAAGAAAAAGGCTGAAGCCCAAGAAAAAATTATCACTAGCGGTGAATATTACCTGCCCATTAACGCGGTTGAAAAACGTCGTGCTAAACGTAACATGATCGTCGGCACTCTATTAGTTGTACTGTTGCTGGTAGTTGCGGTACTTGCCGCATGGGATATCGGCGTATTCAGTATTCCGGGCTTTCAAGCCCCGACAAACTTCCTCTAGCCGGTAAAATTTACGGCACCTCGAAGATGTTCAATTTGCTACACTAGACAGGTGTTAGATAGCTTACTTATAGATTTAAATCCCGAACAACGCCGTGCTGTCGAAACTACAGAAGGACCGTTGCTGATTCAAGCCGGAGCCGGTAGCGGCAAGACCAAGACACTTACTCACCGTATCGCTTATATTATCGCCAGTCGTAAAGCAACACCATTCAATATTTTGGCGGTGACATTTACTAATAAAGCTGCCAAAGAAATGCGCCAGCGGGTGGCAGTACTATTAGGCGAGAACTCTGACAATCGCAGTTTTATGCCCTACATGGGCACCTTCCACAGTATTTGTGTGCGAATTTTGCGGCAAGATGGCGAACAGATTGGCATACCTCGCAGCTTCGTAATCTTTGATGAATCTGACCGCCAAGCGGCCATAAAGCAAGTGAGTAAGCAGGTGATGTTGGACGAAAAAGCATTTCCGGCACGGATGATCAGCGGCCTTATTAGCAGTGCCAAGAACGAAATGATTGGTCCAGCCGAGTACAGCGGCTCGGCGAATACACCAGCCCAAAAAGCAGCGGCCCAAGTATTCCCCTTGTACGAAAAGGCTCTTAAGGATGCTGGGGCGCTCGATTTTGATGACCTGATTGGCCGCACGGTACGCATGCTCGAAGCGCATACCGAAATTCGTAACAAATGGATGACACAGTTCAAGTACGTCATGATCGACGAATACCAAGATACTAACCTTGCGCAATATCGCTTAGTAAAACTACTCACAAATGCGGCAAATAATATTGCAGTAGTCGGCGATGACTGGCAGAGTATCTATAGCTGGCGTGGCGCGGACTTTCGTAATATTTTACGATTCGAACAAGATTATAAAGACTGCGCAGTTATTAAGCTCGAGCAAAACTATCGCAGCACAAAGCACATTCTCGATGCGGCGCACGCCATTATTACCAAAAACTCGCAGCGCTCCGACAAAGAGCTATGGACTAAAGCCGGTGATGGCTTGCCGGTACAGATGTTGCAGGTCGGAAGCGAACGCATCGAAGGCGAAACAATTATTCGCCGTATTCGGAACGGTGTCGACAGCGGTACTCGTAAGTATCGTCACTATGCCGTGCTGTATCGTACCAACGCTCAAAGTCGGTCTATCGAAGAAGCATTCGTGCACTACGGCATTCCGTATCGCATTGTAGGTGGCCAGCGCTTTTACGACCGCAAAGAGATCAAAGATGTCATCGCATATCTGCGGGTTATTTTTCAGCCGCAAGACCGTGTCGCCTTCGAGCGCATTGTCAATGTGCCGTCGCGTGGAGTCGGCACTAAATCGCTCGAGAACTTTTTTGCTTGGCAAACAGGGCAGGGTTATACCCTGCAAGAGGCCCTGGAACTTGTCGGCGGTTGCGGATTGTTGACGCCCAAAGCCCGTAAAAGTTTGAATGAGGTCGGCGCTATTCTGCTGAAGATGCGTGAACTTATCGACGAAGTGCCGGTGGCTGGATTTATCGACTCACTCCTCCGCCGTATCGGTTACCTGGCGTATCTGGATGATGGCACGCCACAGGGCGAAGCCCGTCAGGAAAACGTCAAGGAACTACTAAGTGTGGCACAGGAATATCAAGATGTTGGTCTGGCCGGGTTCCTAGAGGAAGTTGCTCTGGTCAGTGACCTCGACACGGCCAACTTCGATAGCGACGCGGTGACGCTGATGACACTTCACGCCGCTAAGGGTCTGGAGTTTCCAGCGGTCTTTATGATTGGCCTAGAAGAAACAATTTTTCCTCATTCGCGGGCGCTCTACGACCAGTCTGAAATGGAAGAGGAACGTCGCCTGTGTTACGTCGGCATGACGCGTGCCCGCGAAGAACTGTATATGACGTATGCCAGCGCTCGTTTGTTGTATGGCGGCATCCAACACAATCCGCCCTCGCGGTTCCTCAGTGAAATCGATGGCGATTTTGTGAGCGCCAGCGCCGGCAGCAGTGGCTACCAGGATAGCTGGTCGCCGAGTTCGCTGTTTACAGACGATTCTTCGCAGGCACCCGCCAGCAACGAGCCACGGTATGTTCCTGACCTAGAGGAAGGAGACGGCGTGCGACACAAAATTTTTGGTGTTGGCACCGTGCTCGAGGTAGAGGGTGACACTGCCACCATCTTCTTTAAGGGTAAAGGCACCCGTAAACTTAACATTTCGTTCGCTCCCATCGAAAAGCTTTAACAGGGGTTATTTTTGCCGGCTCTTTATTTTTTGTTATAGTAAAGATTGGTTTTTAGGTAAGTGCTCAAGGTGGGCAGGTAGCCGAATTTTGATAAAAGGGCCACTACAAAATTACCAATTATGCATAAAGAATGGCGCCGAATTAACGACAAGATCCGCGTAGAGCAACGACGGACGTTTCGTGCGCCCAAGTTTATTAAATTTATTGCGCGCCACCCGTTCGGCGCACCTATCGTGTTGTTCTTTGTGCTGCTAGGTATAAGCGTGGGTACTTTTCTATTTATTACTTCACGTCATCAAGCAGCCCAGCCCCGCGTGGCTCGAATCGTAATTTTGTCGTATGACCACCACGAACAAACCGTGCCGAGTAACGAAGAGACCGTGGGCCAGCTAGTCAAAAAGTTGCATATCCCTATTCACGAAGGTGATGTAATCGAGCCGACATCTACCACGCACATTAATCAGGACGATTTTCGTATTAACATTTATCGGGCGGTGCCGGTAAAGATTGTTGATGCAGGCAAAACAACGTACACCTACAGCGCCGCAACGACCTCACGAAGTATTGCCCAACAAGCCGGCATCAATCTGTTCCCGGAAGATGCCTTAAGCACAGCACCAGTCGAGAACTTCTTAAAAGATTATTCCATTGGCGAAGCGGTAGTGGTGGATCGCTCAACGCCGGTGGCACTTAACTTGTATGGTGCAGCAATTCCGACACGCACGCTGGGTAAAACTATAAAAGATATGTTTGTCGAGAAAAATATCAAGATTCGTAAAGGTGATACCGTACAGCCAGCGCTTTCTACGCCATTGACACCCAATATGGCCGTCGCGGTGATTCGTAACGGTATTCAGACGGTCAACGAAGCCCATGATATCGCGATGCCAGTGCAGTACATAAATGACGCAAACCTTTCCTATGGCACTACCGCTGTTCGCCAGCAGGGTTCGCCAGGCAAGCAAGTAATCACCTACCAAATTAATGTGCAGAACGGCGTAGAAGTCAGTCGGGTGCAGCTTCAAAGCGTTGTCACGGCAGCACCGGTTACGCAAATTGTTGTGCGCGGCATAAACCTCGGCGGTATTAAAGGCGACATGGCCCTGGCGGGTATTGACCCAGGCGACTACAACTATGTTGACTATATTGTGAGCCATGAATCTGGTTGGTGTCCTACGAAAGCCCAAGGCCAATACGGAAGTTGTCCGGCCTATGCCGGCTATGTGCCCGATACTGGTGGCTATGGTCTGTGTCAGTCGACACCTGGCAGCAAGATGGCTACGGCAGGTTCTGACTGGGCAACCAACCCAGTTACGCAGCTTAAGTGGTGTAGTGGCTATGCCCACAGTCGCTACGGCAGTTGGGGCGCGGCGTATAACCACTGGTTGTCGTACCATAACTGGTAGAGATAAGCATTACCTGTATAATAAGAAGATATGAATCAAGACATTAGCCCTCCAACCTCAAACCAAAACTCAAATGTACCCCAAGGTTTTGGCTCGTCGCCTGCGCCAGAAGCGCCTGCCCCCCAAGAACCTGTTGGTCGGGTTATACCATTACAGAGTGGCCCCAAAAAGAGTAGGCTAAAAGCCGTCTTTTTGACCTTGCTTTTCCTCGTTTTGCTTGGTGCCGTCGCCGGTGCCTACTACTACCAGCAAGGCAAGATCGATGATATCTCAACCGCAAAAATAACGTCCGATAAGCAAGTTGTCTCACTGCAGACGCAACTTAATGCAAAATCAAAAGATACTAAAGCAACCACCGTGCCTACTTCGACAGCTCCAGACTACACAGTTGTAACAGGCGATGTCACTACTCAGGCGAGTGGTACAGCCACCATCAATACGCTTTACAAGCCGATAATCAAAGAGATTTGGCTTGAATACGGTACGACCCCAGATGCTCTCGCCACGGCTTCTAAGCATGTCGTCAACGAGCTTGGTGCTGGTGATGTTAATAGCTATGGCCAGCAAAGCTTTAACCTCACAGGACTCAAAGCAGGCCAGAATTACTTTTACCGTGTTGCCGCAAAATCCTCTACAGGCACAACTATCTATGGTGGCGTTACCAGCTTTACTTCTACGAAGTAGACTCTTTTTGCTTGTTTCAACGCCCGACATAGCTGATACTTGCTACAGATGACCGATTCCCCCATTCCCAAGAAATCTTTGGGCCAGCACTGGCTCTATGACGAAT
>JBDSPW010000037.1:0-30054 GCA_039930145.1 Saccharimonadales bacterium (SeqCode)
CCAAAATAAAACACCCACCTCGCCGTGGGTGTTTTATTTTGGTTCTGAGCTGAACTATACGAACGGTTCGGTCGTTAGTCTAATGCCCGAGTGTACTCGGCGCATAGATTAACGTGCGCTGTCCTGGCACTAAGTATGCTGAAACATATGTGATATATAACAGCTAGTTGTCGCTATAATTTAGGAGTACTGTGAAGATACATCTGAGATCCACTCTTATGTAAACCCGGAGGTTACAATGGACAAAACAAGAAAAGTCGGCACCATAGTATTGGTATCGGTTCTGAGCGGCCTAATCCTCGCACTCCTGCTTTCCCTGATGGTTTTCGCGGGTTCCATAGAGCCGGTTATCACAGGTGCCATAATGGTGGGCTTTGCAGCCGGTTGGTTGATGCTGGCGGTCTTGTCCACTCGCACGACTGACCAACCACAAAAGTGGGCCTATGTACCTGCATTATACTTTGGGGTCGTCGGTCTACTGCTTATAGTGTGGCGACCCAGTGGCAATCTAATTGCTGCTAGCGGATGGGTATGGCCACTGGTTCTCGCCGGGTTGACGGTATGGATGTATATGCAGATTAGACTTGAGCTGAAAAGCCGCTCCAGGCGATGGGTACTCTATCCGGTTCTCGTGGTCCTGATGCTGGCATCGATAGGCGGGGGCTTTGAGCGAATCCACGAGACTGTGGTCCGGAACAACTATCCTGTACAAGGTCAATTGGTTGATGTCGGCGGATATCGCCTGCATATCCAATGCACTGGCACTGGTAGTCCGACCGTCGTTCTTGAAGCAGGCCTCGGTGAACCGTCACCAATCATGTCCGCTTGGATTGCACCTGCTGTTGCCAAGCAGACCAGGGTTTGTGTCTACGACCGAGAAGGAAGGGGCTGGAGCGAACAGTCGCCTCATCCACTGGACGGAGCTCAAACAGCTGCCGCTTTACACACATTGCTGACCAAGGTCAACGTCCGCGGACCTGTCGTGGTAGCAGGGCACTCGGCCGGAGGCATCTACGCGCTCAACTACGCAAAGGAGTATCCTAATCAGGTTAAGGGCGTTGTACTGCTCGATTCGATGAGCCCATACCAAAACGAAAAGCTACCGGGCTGGTCATCATTCTACGGCATGTTTAGGCGGGTTTCCGCACTGGTGCCGACACTTACCCGACTGGGAGTCGGGCCACTGGCCTATACGTCTGCATATGCAGGTCTGCCTAGCCCACAACGTGAACAGCAAAGAGCTTTCTGGGCATCACCGGAACTCTGGAGAAGTCAACGTGACGAATTCTCGGTACTCAAGACCGCTCTTAAACAAGCCCAGTCCTTGAAGTCGCTGGATGGCAAACCACTCTACGTCGTTAGCGGAGAGAAAGGTCAGCAAACCGGATGGGCAGCACTTCAGGAGCAGCTGGCAACGCTATCCAGCAATAGCGTCCACTTGACAGTTCAAGGTGCTACTCACGAAGATATTCCGGGAAACCAAGAGGTGGCTGCTAAATCGGCACATGCAATCCTGCAGGTTGTAGCGTCTGTAAAGAGTGGCGAGCACCTGAAACAATAATCCGAATTAGCTGAGGAGGGCTGTTGAGCGTAAGCTCCACCCCTCTTCAGCAGATAACTCTAACTTAATTAAACCAGGAGACACAGTGTCTTTCACAAAACTACCATCACACCGAAAAACCTCATTAATTGCCGGGATACTCTACCTGCTCACTTTTGTCTCTATACCTAGCCTCGCTTATTTCTATTTACCGGTAAAAAAGGCTGGTTACATCCTCGGGGCGGGCTCTGATATCCATATGATCATCGGTGGTATTTTAGAAGTGATAGTAGCACTCGCGGGTATCGGTACCGCTGTAGTACTGTTCTCGGTGCTCAAGAAACAAAATGAAACAGCAGCATTGGGTCTAGTTGCGGCACGTATTCTGGAATCAGCATCCATATTCGCAGGTGTAGCGTGCCTATTAACTGTAGTTACATTACATAAAGAGGGTGTAGGGGTCGCATCGCTACCTGTTAGCCATGCATTCGTGACTTTATATGAACGGCTCTTTCTTATTAGTCAAAGCTTCATGCCTGCTATATGTGATTTGTTGTTAGGATTCTTACTATTTAAGTCACGCTTGGTTCCAAGAGGTCTTGCCATGATTGGGATAATAGGTGGACCACTACTACTCGTCGGTTACTTTGCTGTACTATTTGGTGTCATTGGACAACACGCCCCATTAGCAGGACTGTCTTCAGTATTTGTTGCAGTATTTGAATTCTCGCTAGGAGTATGGTTGATTGCAAAAGGATTTAGCCCTAAAGCAGTTGCTGTTCTAGAATCAAACGACAAGTAAAGCTTCTTCCAAGCCGGAATGCCTACTTTAAAACTTGAACTTCAAGGTGAGCTAAGCCTACAATAAGGTCATATGAAAATGTATGAATGGTATATTTTGGCTACTGTAATAGTTGCCTTTACGGGATATCTGTTCACCTATTGGAGCAACTTACGCAACGCAAGACACCAGGCTGAGTTAGAGTTAGTCAATCGCAGACTTAATAAGTTTTATGGGCCGCTTTATATAATCGTTCGGACAACGGATATCGCATATCAAGAACATCTGTCAAAGCAAAGAAATCAGATCCACGAACCTCATCGAAAATTGAGTACAAAAGAACGGGAAGATTATAGAGCCTGGGTAATGGGCGTTTATTCTCCAATGGCGGAGAAACTCAGTGAATTGATTTTAAACGGGGCACATTTAATTCGTGAAGAAAAGATGCCACTAGCACTACTTAATTTGATAGCCCATGTCTCTGTTACAAAAGCTCTTATTTATAAGTTGGAAACGGGTGATTATTCTGAACTCAATCCGACTATAGACTATCCCTTCAAAGAAATTATGGCATATGCGGAAAAGTCCTATTCAGAACTAAAAGCCCAGCAGCTGAAACTGATAGGGATATTAGATATTAAATGGTAGGGATATATTGTTAGAATGACTTCGTTAGCACTACTTGATAGTTAGGTTCTAGTGTTGCACGGCAGAGTAAGCTGACAGATTAACCTCCCCAGTTAATGTTAACCACCCAGCTAGTTCACTACTGATGAGGTTCCAATTAGATTGCACGTGAGTAACCATAAGCATTTTGACCTCTATATTAGAGGTCTTTTTAATTTGCCGGTAATTACATGCTTCAATACCCAACCACAGCTTTCGGATTAATCGAATATCTTACATCTATCAAGCTTGTATGAGAACACACTAAGGGAACGGCGGTTTGGTTATGTGCCTAACTTTCACTGCTCGCACGTGACTTTAAACAAATGCCAAACGGAAGAGACCGCATAATTATGAATATCACAAAGCATGAACAGCGTACCCAAAAGAAATTGATCAATCGGGATAATCGCATCGTTGCATTAAAAAAGCAGATTGTCTTCTACAAGGAAATCGTCGAGACTGTCCGAGAGCCCTTTATTATTCTCGATAATAGTTTGAGAGTGGTAACAGCTAATTTATCTTTTTATCGTATTTTCAAAGTCTACAAAAAGGACACCGAGGGCAAGCCGATTTATGACCTAGGCAACAGCCAATGGGATATACCCAAGCTTCGCGAATTACTTGAAAATATTCTCCCGGCCCACAGAGTTTTATCAAATTATGCTGTTAGACATGACTTTCCAGGTCTCGGACCAAAGACTATCTTGCTCAACGCCAGACAAGTCGATGGTAAACAACTTATTCTGCTAGCGATGGAAGACGTTACCGATCAGTGGAAGTTAAAACTGGACACCGAAGAGATGACCCAAAATTTAATCACTCAACGAGATAAATTACAAAAACTCAATGACGCTAAAGATGAGTTCGTATCTTTGGCGTCTCATCAACTGCGGACTCCGGCCACGGTCGTCAAGCAATACGTGGGAATGTTACAGATGGGGTATGCGGGCCAATTGACAAAATATCAACTAGAAATGCTGGGAGTCGCCTATAAAAATAACGAACGACAACTCGAAATTATAGAAGATCTACTCCGAGTAGCGAAAGTTGACGCCGGTAAGGTGTACTTAGATAAAACTGCGTGCAACGTAACAATACAGATTGAAAAAGCTATTGCGGGACAATTAATCCTGTTTAATACCCGGGGACAAACAGTAGTCTTTCATAAACCCAAAACTAAAATGATGGCCACAATTGACCCTAAATTGTTATTGATGGTTTTTGATAATGTTTTAGATAATGCCGGTAAATACTCACAAGACGGTGAGAGTGTGACTATTACTATTCATCAGGATAAGGACAACACAATAATTATAATTGAAGATAATGGTGTGGGTATACGTAAAACTGATCTCCAAAAATTATTTAAGAAATTCGCAAGGCTTGACAATCCGCTCTCGGAATCAGTAAAAGGTACCGGACTTGGTTTATATTGGGCGAAGAAGGTATTAGATCTGCATAGCGGATCAATAAAGGTAACATCTCAAATGAACATAGGCTCAGCCTTTGAAATTTCTATACCAAACGATGCCGCTGTATAAAAAGCATAAACGGTAAAGTCATCCGTAACGAGCCCGCCTATAGCCTAGGTTCCAATTCGAATGTACTTGAGCAACGATACGTACGTTCACCTCTGATTACAGGGTGTTTTTATTTTGCTGCTGCGAGGCTGAAATGGAGCTCTCTGCGACTTGCGAAGCGAGGATTCCCAGAGATTGTCTCTTGCGTTGGTATAATTCTGCCGCGTTTCTTGTGGGAATCTGGTAAGCCTGAGAGTAAAAAGTAACCTTGCCACATATCTTTGCCGACCTCTAGTTCCAGGTGGGGTTGGTCTGACAGATAAGGCTCCTCAGTAACATCAAACAGGCAGTAGTCACCAATACTCAGAACACAATCACTCTTATGAACGGTATGTGAAACTACTAATATCTCACCGATATTTACGGGCTCCACCCAGGCGAAGATATCGTTATCCAGGTATAACACTTTAGTGTGTTTTTTTGTTTCGATGAGCTTGTACGTGCCGCTTCGTTGTAATATAATCATGAGCCATTTCCTCCTGGTGCATTTCCAGACTGCATAATTTGGGCTTCAACTGCATCAACGAACGACTTGGCGCATTTTTGGTTCAAGGTGCGGACTTTTATGTCCCCAATTTTGGAATGTAGTGTTACGGTCCCTATAAATCCAACTCGCGTATATGTCACCCCACTTACCGCAGAGTAGATAACTTCATCACTGCGGATGAACATCGGCTTTTTATCGACCAACAGTACACGGTTGTTAGTCGCAATCAGTGCTCCACGCCCAATTACGTTTCCCTTTTCCTGTTGGTAGCGTCCATAGACTATTCCGTTGATGCTCTCGCCAGGATGAAGCACGTAGGGCAGGGCCTGAGTTTCCAGCACCGTTAAGTCGAACATGTCTGCCCCTAGAGTTTTGATACGTGTTTTGATCGCAAGGACACGCGCCTTATGGGTGTTGGCCGTTGACAGCTCGGAATTTATTTTAATGAGCGGGGAGGTGCTATAGACTTTGGACATTACGTTGATCCTCCTGTTATCGCCACATCTCGAGCATGTGGGCGAGGTCGTTTAGTTTATTGATTTGTTGCTGCAGAGAATGGATTTCCATTTCTTCGTCGCTAATTTTTCTAGCCGCCGCTTCTTTTGCTTGATTACGTCGTTTACGCAAATCGAATACGCGCCTAACAAGGTAAGTTGTACTACTGGTGTCACCGTTGCTATCGGCTAATCTCAACTCAGTCCGCAACAAGTCGCTGCGAAAGTTTTTTTCTGTCTGGCTTTCGTGGTGGTGTATGTTGGTCTCGTCTGCATGCAGTTCCCTGATGTGATTTTGCAAATTACCGGAAGCATTCCTGAGTAGCGATGCGGCGGTTTTAATGTTTGAGTCCATAGACAACTCCTTCCGTATATATTTAATCGCTTCATCAGATTACTAGCATTGACAGAAGTCACAGCCATAAGGTGATACCGTACATAGCCCGAAGGATCGTACCAGCACAGAATGGTACCTATAAAGGAGACACATCATGCTAAACAAGATTACCAGTCACGTGTCCCATAGGGACGAGTTAAAGTTTTCTGATAGGAATGAGCGGATATTCTCATTTCTAAAACAAAATCCAATCGGGGTACTTTCTACGGTCACCCCGAATAACAGCCCCCATGGTACGGTCGTGTATTTTCAGATCAACAAAGATTTCACGGTGTCATTCCTTACAAAGACGGAGACTCGTAAATATAGTAATCTTTCACACAATAACCATGTGATGCTTACAGTATTTGAACCGGAATCGCAGGCTGTGGCCCAAGTTATTGGCACGACAGAAGAAATCGAGGACGGCTTTGAAACCAACAGCATCGCGGGTACGATACTTGGTATTAGCATGAAAACCAGCGAAGCAGGCACGCCGCCCATATCAAAATTGTACGCCGGCGCATATGTAGCTATGAAGATAACACCGGCGCAAATACGTATGACCGTCTATGCCCGGCCAGGTTCAGGCAGCTACGAAGAATTGTTTGAGTCACTTGAATCATTTGAGCTGAAAGATACTTAGCTTTCGCTACTCTGTAACTTTTTGAGTGCCCCCAAGTTTCTAACCAGGATACCCCCTTGCTCAATGCTAATAAGATCCTTTTCTTTAAGCTTATGGATTTCACGGCTAACCGTCTCACGAGATAGCCCTGAACGTGCAGCGATATCAGTTTCAGTCGTAGACAACAGGTAATCACCGTTTGCCTGCTTCTTGCCGAACCTATGGCATTCGATGAGGAGTTCGTGCAATAGTCGGCTTTTGGCTGTTCCTGACATCAGGTGTACGACTTTGCCCAGTAAGCCCTCCATGCCAAGGTATACACGGCTGAGCAGGTCGAACATAACATCAGGGTTTGCCTTTACGAACTCCACCACATCAGTATGTGGAACGGTGTGGAGCTCGGTTGGTTCCTCGGTTTTATAAAAATATTTATTGTCGACTTGGTTAATTGCCCAAGACATAGGAAAGAAGGCGGGAGGCTTGAAAATGTTTACAATCACTTCATCTCCCCGATACGACACATCGTACATTCTAACTTTCCCTTTTATCAGGTGGTAGATATGTTCCGGAGATTCGTCAGCAAACACAAGAATTTGCCCCTTGGGATACGACCGTTTGGGATATTTATCAAAAAACTGGGTAATCTTTGCTGCAACCTGCGCGTCCATAGTAACTATTACTATAGTCCTCGCATTATATTAGTTAAAGAAAGTATATTTCCAGATACTTGTATCGTGCGCCAAGCCTATTTAAAAGTTGATGACGTTTTTACTGAGTCAGTGTGCCTTGAGGCAAGGCGGGCATACCCGACATTGCAGGCCTGGTGGGTGAGTCGACTGAGAGTGGACGAGGCCCTTTGACGGTAATAAGCAGGTTATAGGCAGGGAATACACAGAGCATGGAACAGTTCCGATCGCGGTTGTACGCCGATGTGTCAATTTGCAGCAGATTGTTACTAACGGTGGTTTTGATTTTAGAAATATCGGGATTATCGAAATAGTGGAATGCAACCGAGTAGTTTTCGGCATACTCCCAACGATAGTCGATGTCTTTGCCGGTAATGGCGACGTTCTGAAACGGCTCCACGCTACGGGTTGTTGTGTGCGCGCGGCTGAGGTAGCGGTCTCGGACATTATGTGCCGTGTCTATCGATAGGGCGCCGGCCGTTGCTAGACCGACAAAAAATACACCGACGATAGCACCCGTTGCCCAGCCTCGTAATGGCCATTTTCGCTTAAAAATAGCAACGCCGCAGACCACGCCAAAGACCGCGATAAGTCCTATCAAGACGAGAATGAGGTCTGCCAAGAAGTGTTCGGTGGCCCCCACAGGGAAGAGATTTTCTTGAAATAATTGCCCGTGGTGGGCGGCCATATAAATTCTTGTCGCGACTAATCCAAATACTATGCCCAATCCTGTGATGATACCAGCGACCCCAATTAACTTGAGCCCTACCCCAAAGACGGTATTAATTATGGGCGCTACCGTACCGCCAGCACGCTTTACGGCGCCCGTGGCGTCGGCGCGGTCAACTATATCTTTTAGGTTGCTTAGCGTGACCGATTCACCGCGCATGCGCAAACGATCGCTCCCGGTCTTTGCAGGAGGTACCAGCAGCCAAAGCGCGATATAAATTAACAAAGCCCAACCGCCCGTCAGTGTACCGATTACGAAGAGTATGCGAAATAGTACGACATCGATTCCAAAATATGCAGCCAGGCCTGCGGCTACACCTGCGACCATCCCATTTTCTGGGTCGCGGAAAAACTGTTTGGATTCGGCTTGTTTTTCAGTCTGAGCCTCGGCCTCGCTGCTGTCGCTGAAGTCTTGAGGATTACCCAGATGTTCTTTGAGGTAGTCAATATCTCCTTCAAGGATGACGGTGTCGCCCGAGATGCCTCGCTCGGTAAGGAGCTCGGCCATGCGTAGTTCTACTTCCTCAATGACGTCTTTATCATTCACTTGTTTTTGGATTGCCGAAATGTACGCCTCAAGCGTCTTGTGTGCCTCTATTGAAGCAGTAAAGGGTTGGCGCCCAAGGTGAATACGTGTTATCTCGTTCATGACTTTTGTCCTTTCTCGAGCAATTTAATGGAGTTGTGCAGCTTGGTGTATGTTTGCTTCAGGTCGACAAGCAAGGCACGACCGTCATCGGTTAGTCGGTAATATTTACGGGGCGGCCCTTGCTCACTCTCTTGCCACTCGTAGCTGAGTAAACTGTCTTTTGCTAAGCGATTAAGCAGGGGATACAAGGTACCTTCGACGACAATCAGCTCTGCTTCACGCAGTGAGCGAATAATCTCGGAGCTGTATACTTGACCATCTTTAAGTAACAACAAGACACAGTAGACCAACATGCCTTTACGCATCTGTACTTCAGACTGGTTGGTAAGCTCAGTATTTTCGTTCATATAGTACTATGCTATACAAGGTACTGTGTATTGTCAACTAATCTTACGTTACGGCGGTAGATCTCACGAGCCATAAGGTTCAATTCGGCTGCACGCAGTTAGCCCAAGATGAAGTAAGCTTGTATGCTTCTTATTTAATGTTTCGATATTGTTTCGATCAAACCGGTATAATAGATAGTAATCATGAAGAAAGTCACCAAAGCCCAGCAGGCCAAACGAAAAAAAGTAGCCGAAAAACGAGCTGCGTATACAAAAGCCAGGCTGGCCAAAAAGTATCAGCCCAAACTACCACCCGAAACTGACCGAACAGAAGGGTAGCGCGACTACTCTGGCGGGGCAGCCTCTTTCTGGGGTATAATTGTCACCCATATGAATATTGTCAGATCGGCTTTTGGATATTACGAAACAACAGGCAACCCCCAGGATGCCGATGTTGTTATTGGCCATTCATTCGGAACACTAACGGATCAAACAAGTGCAAATTACGCACTTGCTGAGTTTATCGCCGAACACGCTCAGGGTCGACCAATTGTTGCGGACAAGATGCTAGCAGATGCATTTACACCTGATATGCCTAAAGTGAATCGTATGGTCGAAGGCGAAATATCGAATACATTTGGTAAGGGGACAGGTACCTGGGGCACGCTACTCCGCGCCCGCGCGTACATGGAAGGCAAGGGTTTACACCATCCGCTCATGGTTGCCCAAGCGTTCCATATAGGCAGAGTAGTCATGCAGGCTCAGACCGAAAAGATTGGTATGGACCCAATCGTGCCAGCAAATTTACCGCGTAACTTTGACTCTGAATCTAAACAAATTTGGACTCGCTCGCTTACCCTATGGATACCTCGTGAAGTATTCGGCTCGTTTGTGCTTCGCGATCAGGGCAGACTCTGAGCCTCCAGATTAGGAATATCACCTCATTTCTTATATAATAGAATTAGCGAAACATCAACGAAGCACTCTACACCTCACGTACTGCTCCAGAACCTCCACTCGCGGTAACTAACAAGGGAGCGCGCATATGTCAAAAGACAGAGGCCGAAAAGAAGTTAAAAAACCTAAACAAGCAAAGACAGTTTAGCCATGGCAGTCACACCCAGCGAGTACAAACGACAGTTTTTAGCATCGGAAGATGCAGTCACTGCGCGCGAACAACTCGAGTCCATGCTGAAAGACCCTAAGTATCACACTGCTTCTTTTTATACACCGACGCTTGACGAAAACATGTCATTTGTTGACAAGCATTTAATGTATCTCAGCGAGCACCCGAAACTCAATTTCGTGGAATATCTTTCTAATTTGCGTCTCAAGACAAAATTTCGCGGCTAGCGAATTATAAACTTCGAAGCACACTCTCACAAAAAGCATTAAGCAAAAGCTTGTTGACAATTTAACAAGTTTGTGTATAATAGTAGTTAGTGATTTAAAACGATCGATCTAAATATCACAAACAAACAGCAAAAACATTCAAGCAAAGTAAATGAACAAAGGGTACAAATCATTATGAAAAACAACAGCGGTCTCGCATTCGAATTCGTCACCACATCAAATCAAGAAATTCTTGATATCGATAAATGGCTTACTAGACTTTAACCAGTCAATTGCGGTCAATCAAAAAACCCGTGGAGTTATCCACGGGTTTTTATAATTTCGGCATTTACATTGAGCCCGCGCGGATGATACCGTAAGAATAACGCCAAGCCAGTAATGGCAAAAATAAGGAATAAAACCAATGGTAATAAGTGCACGCAAGCACTTGAATGCGTTGACATTCATGTTGCTCCGAAAGTTCAAGTAGGTCACCCGGACACTATCACAGTCGTCGGTAGATTTCGCTCATCCTTTTGATAGGTTAAGTATTTTATTTAACATACCTAACTGAAAAAGGGGACTAGTATACATAACTAGACACAACTTGGTGTCCGTTAGTGTGTAACAAAAGGAGGAACACTATGCCTTCCGAAAATCTACCGTCGTACAAAAAAGCCAACTTGCAGATGGTGGCCTATCGCCGCATCCAATCAGCAGTCAGTTCGCTTTTGTCACGATTTCATCTCAATACCACCCAATGGATTATGCTCGGTCTAATGTCCGAAGCATCGAATGGTCTGCGCGTTACCGATATGGCTCGGGCCTTGCAGGTCGAAATGCCCCTTATCACTACCACCGCCCAAACGCTCATTTCGGCAGGCCTGATGAGCAGTGTGGCGCATGCTCGCGATAAGCGTGCCAAGATGTTGACGCTTACGCCCAAAGGCAAAGAGCGGGTAAGCGAAATAGAAACATATTTGAAGAACGGACTGGATAAAATCGAACAAGACGTTGATCCGCGTGACCTGAAGGTGTATTTCAAAATGCTGCAAAAAATTGCTAGCAACGCATCCTCGGTTAGTCGCTCGCCAGCCTAAGCTAATGCATGTGGTGATGTTCGTGCATCACGGCGTGGCCTTTGCCGCGGGCGATGAGCCAGCGGTTAACCGGAAACGCTACAGCGTACGCGACGGCAAGTGATACCAGCAAGCTAATCCAGAACAGGACGGTACTCAGCCCGGCGTTTAGGGCGCCCGGAACTAAAATGATAAAGCCGTTATCGGCGATTTCCATGGTTGCGATTGATGCGGTATCGGCGGCCAGGGCGAGTTTGAGCGATTTACGTAGTCCCAGGCCATGGCGCACGAGCGGCCGGATGCTAAAACCGTAGCCGAAGACAAATGCCAGCACGATAGAAATAATGACACTTGGTGCCGATGCCCAGTGCGCGGCCGTACTAATGATCATGCCCAGTACTTCGCCGACGGCGCAGCCGGTCAGGCAGTGCAGCGTGGCACTCGCGGCGGTCTTGTTGAGTGAAGGCTGCATGGCTTAGGCGGCGGTTATTTTTTGACGGTTCATTATCTTTATATAATACTTGTAGGCCAGAGCGGCGACAAGCGTGAGACCGTAAAAATACCATACCCACTGGAACCAGCCTTGCTGCAATTGTGTGCCCAAGCGGAGTCCGTGATAAAAAATCGCGATAATGGCGATGTCATTCAGAATTTGGACGATGTGCCAGAGGTGGTGCTTCTCGAAGAACTTCTTGAACTCGAACGCAATGAAAATCAACAGGCTCATTGTGCCGAGTAGTACGATCCACTTCTGCATTGGGGCGACGTAGCTAAGGTAACTGCCGGGAGGCAGGCCATAGCCTTCACGAAAGCGCTGGAAGATGAGTAACCCCGGGTGGAACAGAATCAGTATCAGTACCGCCCAGCTGGTACGGCGAAAATAGCTCCCGACGTCGGGTAGGCTGGGCTTGAGGTTTTTGGCGGCTTCAATCATGTACTGGGACCACATAATACTAAAGGCCAGTAAGCCGAGCACCGGAAACACTTGGTAAGTCGAGAGGTGCGTCAATCGCCAATTGTTGGACATAGCCCAGACCAGTAGTGCCAGCAGAGAGGCCAGGGCTGTCAGCGAAATTGCCGCCAGGAGCAAGCGCGAAGGGCGGGATGAAAGTAGGACTGGCTTCGACATATATATGGGTTCCTTTACCTTACATGACAGGTGTTACTTTTAATTAAAGTATTTAATGGTATTATTATAGCATGAATATTCCATCATATGTCAGTGGCACCATCTATGTGACGGCTTACCGAACGCTTCGCGGGCGTATTGCGGCGTGTTTGCAACGCTACGACCTTACACCTACAACATGGTCACTGCTCGGTATTGTTATGCAGGCCCGTGACGGTGTTCGCTTAAACGAAGCCGCTCGGATATTGAGCGTTAAAGCACCATTGGTCACGATGCTCGCCAATGATCTTATCGACAGAGGTGTTATTTCGCGTATCCCACACCATATCGACAGGCGCGCTAAACTACTCGTCATGACACCCAAAGGCAAAGCCTTTGTCAAAACGGTGGAACGCGATATGGATACAGAGCTCAAGTATCTCTTAAAGGGCGTAACCGAAACTGATCTTAAAGCATATAAAAAAGTGCTCGACACGATTATTCTCAACGGTCAGTAATACAAATGTTTTCGTTGTGTAAGAATTCTTGCAGACACACTTTTAGTTAAAGGTTTTAATTAAACCACAGTAACTAAAAGGAGTTAAATAATATGCACGAATCAAGTTCCAAAACAGCCGGAATTGTCGTAGCAGCAGTCATGCTTGTAGTAGGCTTAGGCGCTGGCTATGGCATTGGTATGGCTAAAGACAATGGCAACACCAGCACCAAAGCGAGCACCATGGCCAATGCGTCAACTAAAGCAGCTGACCTGCGCGCTAACCTCGTCACGCTCGGTGTCGAACACATGGTCTTAACCGATCAAGCAGTCGATGCAGCCCTAGACGGCAGCCCGAATGCAACCGCGAGTGCCACTGCCCTGTACGCCAACGGTACCAACCTTGGTGCAGCCGTCGGGAGCGTCTACGGTAAAGATGCCGAGACAACCTTTAACACCGTCTGGAAGCTTCACCTCGACGAATTCGTCAAGTACGCCGTGGCCAGCAAGGGTGGCGACGAAGCCGCCAAGGCAGCAGCCCTTACTAGCATCGACACCAACTACACTAAGCCACTGGCTCAGTACCTGGCTAAGGCAAACCCAAACTTGCCCGAAGCAACCCTCGAATCAGCCCTGCGTGAGCATGTCGATATGACTGCCAAGATGATTGATTTCCACGTGGCTGGTAACTACACCGAAGAGTCTAATGAGCTCACCATGGCCAACAAGCACATTGAAGGCATCATGAGCACCCTGGCCGGCGGTATCGTTAAGCAGTACCCCGCAAAGTTCTAAGTAAGCAGTAGAAATACTATTGCCAAAATAACAAAACGGGCACACGATATGTACAGTGCCCGTTTTGCTTAACAAGGAGAAACCTATGAGAAATAAGAACCTGCTTACCACTGCTGTGATTGTCGTTGTTGTGCTTGTTGCGGCCGGTGCACTGCTAGCCATGCGAAAATCGGATAATACTAAATCCAGCACTTCGCAGTCCAGCATGTCGTCCACGGATACGTCCAAGACTGATACTTCCAAATCGTCCACTACGGCTGATCAAAACACGGTCGCCATCAAAGACTTTGCCTTTAACCCTGGTACCATCACTGTCAAAGTGGGCACCAAAGTCACCTGGACTAACGAGGACAGCGTTGCTCATACCGTTACGGCCGACACCGCATCATCCGATGCGCCTGCTAGCAACAGTATCGGCAAGGGCGATAGCTACAGTTTTACCTTTAATAAAGCCGGCACATACGATTATCACTGCACCCCCCATCCGTACATGAAGGCAACTGTGATCGTTACGCAATAGGAACAATCATGAAGAAATCGAATTTAGTAGTTGCATGTTTCGTGTTGGCCGCAATCGGCGTGATTGCGGGCAGTGTCCTTGTAAGTAATAAAATGTTAACCGCGCACAGCGAAGCCTCGGCCATGACCTGTAAGGTTACGGGCAAAACTATCGATGTACGCATCCAAAATGACGTTATGAGTCCCCGAGTAATTACGGCGCATCGTTGCGACACGCTGGTGATTAAAAATCTTGATCCTGTTACCCGCGAGATTGGCTTTGGCGAGCACGATAGTCACAAGGCGTACGATGGGGTCACCGAAAAAGTGATCAGACAGAACGAAAGCTTTACCGTCACCCTCATCCAGGCTGGCTCGTACCACTTCCACGATCACTTCCACGACGAAGTCGAGGGTTTGTTCACCGTCTATTAGTTTAAAGCGAAAAACCTTACTGCACCGCCGTATCTCCGGCATTAGGATGAGATTACCAACCTAAGAAATGGAGGTACAAGATGGGATTAATGGACAATATGAGTGACGCCATGGAAGCAGACCGCGCACGTCTCGACGAGCTCAACCGTTTGGATCAAACAGGTGAGCTAAGTGAAGAGGGTCGCATGGAGCGAGATCAACTTCGGCGCAAGGTCGAAGACAGCGACATGTAACATCTTTGCTCTAACAGAAAGACCGCCTCCATGTGGGGCGGTCTTTCTATGTAATAACGGTGCTTACTCGTCCTTGTTTTTATTAACAAATTTGTCGAGCGGTGCTTTCATGATGTTGACGGGGTTTATGCTGTGCAAGTACTTATGGTAATGCCGATAGAGTGCAACCAACACACCAGCTAATGCCAATATGCTGACGTTCCCGCCAAATCCAGACCAAAAATTGTACATGTGTGTCGAGAATGAATTGTCGCCGTTATTCACGCCTAAGAAATCAGTAACCCATTGCCAAAAATATATGCTTGCCATGGCTGCAGTATACCGATTAGGTCGCTATTTTGGTAGCTAATCCAGCTGTTTTGCGTGCTGTTCGATGAGGTCAATAGCACGTCCAAGAGCTGGCAGAGTATACGCTTCGCTTGTAGTGACAACAGGCTCATCGGATCCTTCGCCTTTAGGTTGCCATACTTGCACTTCGTCGTCTGCTATGTCGATGGCGGCTATACCTCCAAATCCATCACCACGGGGTACCAAGAAGTTAATGTGAGCACCAAATACAGAGCCTGATACTCCATTAGTACGGAGCCAAAATCCGCGGGGCGCTTCAGATGGACCCTCGGCTACGACGCGGTCTCTCCAGGCAGTCGTGACTTGTTCGACATAAGCTGTGTAATCTTTTGGTACTGCAACATGCTGGTAAAAAAATATGGATGCATGAGATAGTTGGTCTAGCTCAGATTTAGGACCTTGCTCGGACATCAGTAACTCCTTCGCTTACAATTGACAATATCTTGCATCCATTAATAACGACTGTCAAGTAATCAAGAAAAAAGGACTACCGCGGGGTTAATCCTTTTTTCTTGGTAGCGGCGACAAGACTTGAACTTGTGACCCCAGGCTTATCCGTTGTCGCTTCGCTCCTTTGGGATACCAGCGTCGCATGCTCGAAGTAAACTTCTGCGCGTGCTCCTTGTCATGAGTCTTTAACAACTTTTTGGTGTCGGTGAGTGGACTTGAACCACTGACCCCGAGCTTATGAGTCTCGTGCTCTAACCAGCTGAGCTACACCGACATCAAAAAGTTGTTAAACGAGGTTGTGCTCTAACCAGCTGAGCTACACCGCCTTGGTCGAGATGCAAAATATACTCGCAACAGGGGTTACTATAGCAAGTTTTGCCTCTGTTGGCTAGTATTCTTGAGCCGCTAAATAGACCACGGCGAGTAAGCCAATAATAATCACAATAATCCGTAGCTGATGGGACGACACCTTTTGGGCGTAACGAGCCCCTACATAACCACCAAGCACTGAGCCGGCTGCTGCGGTTGCGCCGACGCGCCAGTTAATAAGGTGTGAACCGTACAGACATACAATCGATGCCGACGCCACACCAATGGCTGCGACGTTCTTCATGGCGTTCATCATGTGGGTGTCGTGGAGGTTAGTGAACCCCAAGAAGGCGAGCATCATAAATCCGTAGCCCGCGCCAAAATAGCCGCCGTAAAAGCTAATAGGGAAGGTCGCCAGACCAATAAAAACAATCGGCACCCACGTCTTATAACGACCCTTTAGATGACGATGCAAATGAAAGTGCAACAGTGGTTGCACTGCAAACAGCACCACTCCAAAGAGTACGAGCCCTGGCACGAGACGTGCAAAGTGGTCGGCCGGTGTATTGCGTAGTAGCAACGCTCCGCCCGCAGCCCCTACTATGACGGGAATGAGGAGTAGTGCGTACTTGAGCGGTACCTTCCGCAAATATCGTCGGTACCCAAAGGCCGAGGCAATCTGACCGGGACCGGTCACAATGTTGGCAGTAGCATTGGCCACCAGCGGATGAACGCCAAGCGCAATCAGTGCCGGAAAACCAACCAGCATACCGCCACCAGCGATGGCGTTCATGGCACCGACAACGATACCCACTAAGAATAAGATTATTTCGTGCATGTTTATTTTATTTACTTGTTCTTAGCCTAGCAGCAGGGAAGCATATTTGCTACTTTGGCGCGATAAGGTGCGGTGATTTGAGTAAGATCTCTCTAATTTCATAATAATAAGGCGCAATTTCAGGCGATAGCGCAACTTTATTTTCTTTAGATGTATGCAATTGGTCGACGGTAATACCTTCCTCGTGCCAGGTTTTACCATCGTTGATATAGATGAGCATCATAGGCATGAGCTTATCGAGTGCATAGACAAATTTTGCTTCTGGAGTCGACCGATATTCATAATTTTCAATATGATTAACCATATCAGGGAAGTCTTGCCAGTCTTTATGGAGTTGCGCTAGAGCTGCTTTCTCGCGAGATTGCTTTGTGGCTATTACTTCTGGAGACGCGTAAATGTACGTGTCTCCGGCGTGCACTTCCACAATATCGTGTACCAGAGCTAATTTTATAACCTCATGCTGGTTGAGCTCCGGAAAATACTCACACAAAAACCAAGCCGTCATCGCTAGGTTGTAACTATGTTCAGTATCGTTTTCATGTAGGTAAGTATCCAGGTGTCGACGTTTCAAATGACGTTCGACATGGCTAAATGCCAGCAACAGTTTTTGAAATTCTATTAGGCGCTGAGCATCAGGTTTTTTCATCGAGTACAATTATAAGATGAACGTCCAGCTGGAGCCAGGAAAATATATCGTTGCCGTCAGCGGCGGCGTAGATTCTATGAGTTTGCTGCATGTATTAAAGGAGCAGCCAGGTGTCGAACTTGTAGTGGCACACTTCGACCATGGCATCCGTGATGACTCGGCTGAGGATGCAAATCTTGTCAGACAAATGGCGCACGAATACGGGCTGCCGTATGAGCTCGGCGAGGGCAAGCTTGGTGCAAACGCCAGCGAGGCCGATGCCCGAAACGCTCGCTATGCATTTCTGCAAGACGTCCGTGAGAGGCATGACGCCCAGGCGATTATCACGGCGCATCACCAGGACGATGTCCTGGAAACTGCCATACTCAATCTGTTGCGAGGTACGGGTCGCAAAGGGCTGACATCACTTAGCAGCAGGGAAGGTCTGCAACGGCCGATGCTGCATATTCCAAAGGCAGCTATTAAAAAGTATGCGAAGCAGCACAATCTGACGTGGCGCGAAGATAGTACGAACAGCAGCGACCGTTATACGCGGAACTATGTTCGCAACTACATTATGCCGCGTTTTTCGCCCGAGCATAAAGCCGAGCTCCTAGCAGTCATTCTTAAAAGCCGCGAAACCAACGAAGCGCTCGATGGTGCTATTAAAGAAATCTTAGACCAAGAAGCCCTGGGTACGCTCGACCGCCACACCTTTATTATGTTGCCGCATGCCGCCGCCCGAGAGGTGTTGGCAGCGTGGCTGCGGGCTCATAATATTCGTGAATTCGACAAATATATCATCGAACGGTTGGTAGCGTCTGGTAAAACCGGACGTGCGGGTAGCCGGGTGAATGTATACGGCCAACACATGCTCGTTATAGATAAGCATAAGCTGGCACTCAGTACCCGCGACCGCTAGCCAGCTCCGTTAGAACGCGGTATACTGAGTTGGTATGGATAAAAAACCCCTTCGCCCCAACCGTAGTTCTGGAAGTAAAAATCGCCGCAGTGCGAAGAATGCTGGCTTTGTTGCCCTTATCGTCCTTATTGGCCTGGTAATCTTTGCCGCCTATGGCCAACCCAGCACTGTTAAAGAGATCGACGAAACGACCGCAATTAAGCAGGCTAATGCCGGCGAGTACGCCAAAGTGCTCAAGAACGGCAACGAACTGACTATCACCAAAAAAGGTGATGCCCAGCCAACACTCAAGGCATATGTTGATCCGAATGCCAGCCTAAAACAGGAAGGCTTTGATACCACCAAGTTCGAGTACAAGAACAAGCCTGAATCGTCGAGTGGTTCGGCATGGCTTGGTATCGCCAGCACGATTCTCCCTGTTATTGTCATTAGTGGTATTTTGTATTTCATGCTCAAAAGCGCCCAAGGGCAGGGTAACCAAGCCCTGAGTTTCGGTAAAAGCCGTGCCCGTCTCTACGGTAACGAAAAGGACAAAGTTACTTTCAAGGATATCGCCGGCAGTGGCGAAGCCAAGCAAGACCTGGAAGAAGTCGTTGAGTTTTTGAAGTTCCCCAAGAAGTTTGCCAACCTCGGTGCGCGCATCCCTAAGGGTGTGTTACTGGTCGGCCCTCCGGGTACCGGTAAGACGATGCTTTCCAGGGCTGTTGCCGGCGAAGCCAACGTGCCATTCTTTAGTATCTCTGGTTCCGAGTTCGTTGAAATGTTTGTGGGTGTCGGTGCCAGTCGTGTCCGTGACCTGTTTGCAAAAGCAAAAAAGAACGCGCCGTGTATTATCTTTGTCGACGAAATCGACGCTGTCGGTCGCCGTCGTGGTTCGGGTATGGGTGGTGGTCACGACGAACGTGAGCAAACCCTTAACCAGATTTTGGTCGAGATGGACGGTTTCGAACAAGGCCAGAACGTTATCGTCCTGGCTGCAACCAACCGAGCCGACGTCCTAGACCCTGCCCTCCTCCGTCCCGGTCGTTTCGACCGTCGCGTCGATATCGGCTTACCAGACCGTAAAGACCGCGAAGCTATCTTAAAAGTTCACTTCGAAAAGAAGCCACTCGACACGAATGTTGATCTCGATTCACTGGCCGCTAAAAGCGCTGGTAGTTCGGGTGCTGACCTCGCAAATATCAGTAACGAATCGGCTATTATCGCAGCTCGCAACAACCACGCCCAGATTACTCAGGGAGATGTGACGGAAGCCTTCGAGCGTGTTGCCATTGGCCCTGAGCGTAAGAGCAAGGTCATGAACGAGAACGAAAAAGACCTGACCGCCTACCACGAAGCCGGCCACGCTATTGTTGGGCACGTTTTGCCAGATAGCGACCCCGTCCACAAAGTTACGATCATCCCTCGCGGTGGCACCGGTGGTGTTACCTGGTTCTTGCCCCCTGAAGATCGTGTCTATACCTCACTCGTCGAATTCAAGGACGTCCTGGCGCGTGCCATGGGCGGCCGTATTGCGGAAGAAGTTTTCTTTGGACCAGACCGCATCACTACTGGTGGTGGTAATGACCTGCAAAAGGCGGCTGAAATTGCCCGTGACATGGTCATCAACCAAGGTATGGGTGATAAACTTCGTGACCAAGTCTTCCACGTTGACGAAGGCATGATGATGGAGCGCCTGGTACACGAACGTGAATATTCCGACGACACAGCTAAGGTTATTGACCAAGAAGTTGAAGCGCTCATCACCGAGGCAGCCAATCGCGCCCGCATCGTGATTAAGGCTAACAAGAAATCGATCGAAAAGCTCAAGGACCTCCTTATCGACAAAGAAACCGTCGAAGCCAGCGAAGTGCTCGAAGCCTTCCAGGATTCGGTCATGCCTAAAGAAGCCGCACTGTACTAGAAGATTGCATCAGCAATTGCCAAGAGTTCGACTGTATTTAAAGTGTAAAAAGTGAGAAAATAAGACGTAACCACTTTGGTGGTCTTTACTGCTATGGCAAGATTCTCAACAAAACCAAAACCCTCAGAACACGACGAAACCGGCGTGGTATTACTGCTGCAGGTACCCCGTACCAATGACAAAAAAGAACTTGCCGCCGAGCAGATGTTCGCATCCTTACATGGCCTCCTCACCATCCCGTCGCACAAATTTCTACAATCGGCTACCCGCGAGCGTATCAGTTTCGAAGTTGCCGTGCTCAAAAAACGCATCGGTTTTTATGTGTGGGTACCGAAGTATCTAGAGAGTTTTGTTGAAGAACAGATCTATGCTCAGTACCCGACGGTGCAAATATCCGAAGTCCCCGATTACTCTGTTGATCCAGATGTAAGTTATTCGACGACATTGGTGACCGAGATGAAGATGATCGCGCCCGACCCACTGCCGATTAAGACTTTTCAGAGTTTTGAGGTTGACCCACTGGCCGCCATTACGGCTACCCTGGCTAAGTTCGAAGAAGACGAGGAAGCCTGGATACAAATGGTTGTCCGCCCGGCGAGCAGCAACTGGCACAAGAAGAGTGAGCGCTACGTAGCCGGACTGAAGAGTGGTGGGGGAAGTATGACCACCGGGCTCGCGGAGGTGCTATGGAAGCCGCCGGAGTATAAAGAAGCAACGGCTGCCAAACTGACCGATTACCAGCAAACTCGCGCCAGTGCTGCCGAGGAAAAGAGCCAGAAACTAGCGTTCGAAACCTCGCTCAAGATTGTCTACCGGGGCAATGTGCCCGAGCCGCAAGCTCGGCTGCGCATTCAGTCAATTATTGCTAGCTATAAGCAGTTCAACACAACCTACCTGAACGGTTTTGAGCATAAAAAGATAGCGCCCGATGGTTTTATGTTTGGGCTGTACCAGTTGCGCCAGTTTAATAAACAAGGCTCCCTGCTCAACATTGAAGAAGTGGCTACCTTATATCACTTGCCGCACACCACCGTAGAAACACCATATATCCTGTGGGCGAGTTCACAGACGGCCGAGCCACCCGCTAACTTACCGATTGTTACGAGCGAATATCGGGCCGACGTCAGCCCTGTGGCCAACACCAATTTCCGTGGCCACAATACAATGTTTGGTATGCCCCGCAGCGACCGCGGCAGGCACCTCTACATCATCGGACAGACGGGTGTCGGTAAATCGGGTCTACTGGAGCTGCTGACAATTTCGGATATTTATAGCCCCTTTGGGTTTGCAGTTGTCGACCCACATGGCGACTACGCGCAAAATATTTTGCGCCGCATTCCTGCCGACCGCGCGCAGGACGTCATTTACTTTAACCCCGCCGACACCGAGTTCCCAGTGGCATTTAATCCTATGGAAGTGTCCGATCCAAAGCTCAAGAACCACACTGCATCTGAGCTGATTGGCGTACTGAAGCGTATGTTCGAGAGTTGGGGACCACGCCTAGAGTATATTTTGCGTTATAGTTTGCTGGCGTTGCTGGATTACCCAAATTCTACCATGCTCGACATTACGCGCATCTTAACAGACAAAAAGTTCCGTAACGAAGTGCTCAAGTATGTCGAGGACCCCGTGGTGCAAAACTTTTGGACGATTGAATTTGCCAGCTGGAACGACAAGTTTGCCGCCGAAGCGGTTGCGCCGGTACTTAATAAAGTTGGTGCCTTTGTTGCCAACCCCCTGGTGCGAAATATCATCGGCCAGCCAAAGAGTAGTTTTAATATTCGCCAGATTATGGATGAGCGCAAAATCCTCATTGTTAACTTAACCCGCGGCATCGTCGGCGAAGACAATGCCAGTATTTTGGGTGCCCTGCTGGTTACCAAAATTCAGCTGGCCAGTATGAGCCGGGCCGATGTGCCAGCCGAACAACGCTGGCCCTTCTACTTGTATGTTGACGAATTCCAAAACTTTGCGACCGACTCATTTGCGACCATTCTCAGCGAAGCCCGTAAGTATGGCCTTAACCTGACCGTCGCCAACCAATACATCTCACAGATGCCCATCGAGGTTAAGGATGCTGTGTTTGGTAACGTCGGTTCGATCGTGGCCTTCCGTATGGGTGCCGATGATGCCGGTAGTATGCAACGCTATTTCGAGCCAAAATTCCTGGAATACGATCTGGTACACATGCATAACCGGCATTTTGTGGTCAGTATGACCATCGAAGGCGAGAAAGTACCGGCCTTTTCAGCAGTCAGCCTTAACTTGCCGCCGCAAAATGAAGACAATACGGCCATGATAATCGACCGGTCCCGGGCCCAATACGCCGTCAGTCGTGGTTTTGTGGAACGGTACGTCAACGAACGCTACTCGGCGCAAGCAATCGCAGCACCGCAGGCCACGGCGCCACGACAGCCCGCCCAACCCGCAAGACCAGTTGCCATATCTCGACCGGCAGCAGCGCCCGTACCAGAAAAAGCGGCCGCTTCGCCGTCGTCCTCATCCGAGCCTACTGCAACCGGTGACGAGCCAAAAAGACCAAAACGCAAGCGTACCCGTAAGCGTAAAAATAACACCGCCACCCCTCCGGATAGTGACATGCACGAGATTACGAGTAGTGGTACGGTGAACCTAAAATAACCTAAGAATCAGGGTGTTACCGCCGACGCGACTGCACTATACTGGAGTGAGCGCCAAGGTGACGCTCGTGCATATCATATGAATCCCTCCACACCCGTACATAAACCCAAAGCCCGCAAAGCAACGCTGACTAATGTTGCTTTTTTGTTAGTGGCAACTTCTATGGCTGGTCAGGTCTTGGGTTTTTTGCGTACCAAATTTGTAAATGCCAACTTCCCAGCAACCGGTCCTCACAGTACTGACGCTTACTTTGCCGCCTTTAACATCCCCGACTTCTTTTTCTTTACCGTAGCGGCCGGCGCCCTCGGTGTGGCCTTTATGCCGGTGTTGTCGGACCACCTCCACAAACGTGACCGCAAAGGGGTCTGGGAACTATCGACGTCATTGCTCAACCTGCTGACTATCATCATGGCGGTAGTGGGTGTCATTATCTTTGTCTTTGCCAAACCATTAATTCGCCACGTTGTCGCGCCGCACATGGGGCCGGAACAGATTGATACCGCCGCGACCATCATGCGCTACCTGGCGTTTAACCCGTTGCTGTTTACGATTTCTGGGGTGCTCACCAGTGTGCAACAGACGATGGGTCGGTTCTTTTTCTACGCCATTGCGCCGCTGTTTTATAACCTGTCGATTATTATCAGTATCTTCGTATTCCGGCACAACATCGGCCTGGAAGGCTTAGGGCTCGGGGCGCTCATCGGTGCGGTGCTACAACTGGCGGTCATTATCATCGGTACCGGTAAGCTGAACTTTCACTGGCACCCGAAAATTATGTGGCGTAACCCCGACTTTCGGCTGATTTTACGCCAGCTACCACCGCGCTCACTGGACCAGGGAATGGACCAACTGCAGTCGATTATCGAAACTCGTTTTGCGAGCCGACTAGGGAGTGGAGCGGTCACTTACTATAACAACGCCTACATTCTTAGCACCGCACCAATTCTGCTGATTGGTACAGCTATTTCGACAGCCGCCTTTCCGCGGCTTAACGCTCGCCTGAGCCAAGGCCGACATGACCTATTTCGCCGCGACTTTCTGATGATTCTGCGAGCCATGCTGTGGATTACGATGCCCGTGGTCGTCATTGCGTACTTCTGTCGAGGCTATCTGGCGCGTCTCATTTATGCCAACGGCAACGAGCAGATTGCGATCGTCTTTGGATATCTGACGTTGGCGATTCTATTCCGTATTATCTACTCGATTGTGTCGCGCTGGTTTTACTCGCAAAAGGACACGCGCACGCCGCTACTGGTGTCGGTGTTTACGATTGCCCTTAACATCTTCCTGGCCTACACGCTCGCAAAGCCCACTGCCTACGGTGTAGCCGGCCTGGCGCTCGCTCAATCCATCGTGGCAATTGTAGAAGTGCTCATCTTGTTTGCCGTGATGCTCAAGCGCGACCCCAAGCTGTTTGATATGAGCTTCCTAAGCGGTTGCGTAAAGATCGTATCAGTTACGGGTTTTAGTGTGATGGCCGGCCTGGTAATGCTGACTATTTACCCATTAAGTGCGGCTGACCGTGGTGTCGTGACGCTCGGCGCAAAGCTCATTCTCATTTCCGGATTTATTATCGGAACACACATCGCGGTATCCTCATTGTTCGGCCTCGAAGAAGTCCGCCCGGTCCTGAAACGTATTCGTAAAATCATTTTCAAACCCGTCAAGGTCGAAGTCTCTTAGCTACCTCTGTTATTTCTGGTATAATAGGCGTAATGACTCAGGACCACATACGCAATTTTTGTATAATTGCGCACATTGACCACGGAAAATCGACACTTGCCGATAGGCTTTTGGAGTTGACCGGCACCGTTCAAAAACGCGACATGAAGTCCCAAATGCTTGACCGCATGGACTTGGAGCGCGAAAAGGGAATTACCATCAAACTCGCCCCCGTGCGCATGCAGTATAAGGGTCACGAGCTGAATCTGATTGATACACCAGGACATGTCGACTTTAGCTACGAAGTCTCTCGTAGCCTCGAAGCCTGCGAAGGCGCGTTACTAGTGGTGGACGCGACCCAGGGTATTCAGGCCCAAACACTTGCCAACGTCTATCTCGCCATCGCCAGCAACCTGACGATTATTCCCGTTCTCAACAAAATCGACTTGCCAGCGGCGGACGTCGAGAGGGTAAGCAAAGAGGTCATTAACTTACTTGGTTGTCAGCCGGAAGATATCCTGCATATCTCGGCCAAGACAGGTGAGGGTGTGCCAGCGGTGCTTGATGCAATTGTTGCACTGGTGCCGGCTCCTAAAAGTTCCGAGACGCCTGAAACCCGGGCCCTGATTTTCGATAGCTACTACGATGATTACCGCGGCGTGATTCTGTATGTGCGTGTCTTCGACGGCTCAATCAATAAAAACGCCCAAATAAAAATGATGGCCACCAGTGCACAGGGAATTGCGCTGGAAGTGGGTGCATTGCGGCCGGACATGTCACCCGAAAAACATCTGGCAGCTGGCGAAATTGGCTACATTGTGACTAACCTCAAAACAACCCGCGATGCCAAAGTGGGTGATACCGTGACACTCGCTGCTGCGCCCTCAAGCGCGCCGCTCCCGGGGTATCTGGATGTAAAACCCTTTGTCTATGCCGGCTTTTTCCCGGAGAGTAATGAGTTTTATGGCGAGCTCAAAGATGCCATCGAAAAGCTGAGCCTCAGTGATTCGGCATTGCAGTTTGCACCCGAGAATTCACCGGTACTTGGTTTTGGTGTCCGTATTGGTTTCCTTGGGCTGCTGCACATGGATATTGTGCGCGAGCGTTTAGAACGTGAATATAACCTCGAACTTGTTGTCACTAACCCCTCGACCGATTACCAGATTACTTTGCTGAATGGCCAAGAAATTGACATTAAAAGTGCCGCCGATCTCCCGGATCCGGCCAAGATCAATGAAATTCGTGAGCCGTGGATCAAAGGTGAAATCGTCGTGCCCGACAGTTACGTCGGTGGGGTAATCCAGCTCATTGCTACCAAACGTGGTATTCACAAGAATCTGAGTTATGTTGATGAGCGAGCGCTCGTGAGTTTCGAGGCACCACTGGCAAATCTATTAACTGACTTTTACGACCAACTCAAAAGTATTACCAGTGGCTACGGCTCGTTCAACTACGAACTTGATGATTACCGGGCAGAAGATTTAGTAAAACTCGACTTTTATGTTGCTGGTGAACGCGTCGATGCCTTGAGCGTCATGGTTCACCGCTCCGAAGCGCAAGGCCTCGGCCGTGTCATGGTCGAGAAACTGAAAGAAGTCATCCCCCGCCAGAACTTCCAAGTGGCGCTGCAAGCCGCTATCGGCGGTAAATTCATCGCCCGCGAAGACCTGAGTGCCTACCGTAAAGACGTGACGACCGGCCTCTATGGCGGTGACGTGTCTCGTAAAAAGAAAGTGCTCGCCAAACAGGCCAAGGGTAAAAAGCGTATGAAGCGCTTCGGCAAAGTCGATATCCCCGCCGAAGCTTTCACCCTCATGCTCAAACGCGACTAGCTATCTCTGTAAAATATTTTATAGAGTTAGTAACCTGCATTTATTAAAGTGGTAAAAATCACTTTAATACGAAAGGCCATTCCCATGCAGACATCTCCGCTCGTTCGCAACCTTCGTTTCGCTGGTCTTGTTATTGGTTTTGCGGTCTTCGCGTTTACGACCATTCATTGGATTCAGTACAGCACCAATGTCCAAGTGGTCCAGCATAGCCCGCTCATTGTGCGCAGTAGATAACCTTCGTTGCTGTAAACCTCGGCTGTGTAAAATATCACTATCTGTTAAGATGTAAAAATGAATCAACTGGAACATGCTGACGAATTTCGGGACATCCTCAAAGACTACCATCCCTCTAAACTAGCCAAACAAACACTCGCTGATGTTCCGCTCATGCTCTTAGTGGGCCCAAGTGCTGCTGGCCGCAACACTCTCATAAACGAACTCGTCAAGACGGGTAAGTACTATCATATTGTGTCCGACACGACTCGTGAAAAGCGCACTAAAGACGGCGAGGCGATTGAGGTAGATGGCCGCGAGTATTGGTTTCACAGTGAAGAAGAGGTGTTGACAGGGCTAAAGCGCGGAGAATACATCGAAGCAGCGCTCATTCATAACCAACAAGTATCGGGCTGCAACTTCCGTGAGCTCATTGCTGCCCATGACGCCAACCAAATCGCAATTAAAGATATTGACCCCGTAGGGGCCCGGACATTACACGATCTAAAGCCTGACTCACTGATTATATTCTCGGTCGTGCCAAGCTTTGATATTTGGATGGAACGTCTGCACTCTCGAGGTCAAATGGCACCAGATGAGCTTATTCGCCGTATGCACAGTGCCGAAGAAGAACTGCTGACCGCCCTAGAGAGTGATTACTACCGTTTTATTATCAATGACACCGTGGAAGGCACCACCGCCGAGGTACATCGCTTGGCCACCACCGGCTATTACGATCCATTCAAGGAGCGTCTGGCTCGTGAAACTACCGAGCGCCTCTTGGGCGAAGTCAAACGCTATTTGGCCGACCGTTCCTAAAAGTGCGAGATATCACATTACTTTGCAACGCTAAGCATAACTGACATACTATAGGTATTATTTTGTGAGTGTGAAAGTAGATGATCACGCCTATAGCATTGATACGTAATCTGAAAAGTACTGTTCGGGCTAAGCCAGTACAGAGTGTTATTTCGGCTGCCGTGGTTGTGGCGATTATTCTTGTCGGGCTGGCACTGCTCAACGTCCATGCGGCCACATCAGTAATGGCCGTCGAAACAGATACGGGCACGGCGACTACAAACGCCAAAACAGTGACGGACGCAACTGCCTCAGGTGCCAAGGCGCTTAAATTTACGGCGCCAGTTACCGGAGTACCAGCTCAATGTGCGACAGGTGGTACCTATTTGTGGGCAAATCTCGCTCTCTGTGGCTGGCCGGATGCCACCAACACGGGCTATGTGCTCTCTGAATGTGGGGGAGCTCTGACGACCTCGACGCTCTCCAAGGACTCCCTGGGCGTGATACACGTGACGACCAACAACACTACCATTAGCTGTCAGAATATCACCGGCTGTGTCAGCGTCGAAGCCACGGGCGTAACAATTAAAAACAACCTCATAAAAGGGTGTAATGGCTTTGGTATTAGAGGTGCCGCGAACGGCACCGGTACCGTAGTAATTGACGATGGCGCCAGCGCCACCGTTACCCAGAACGAGCTGAACGGCCAAAAACTGGTGCATGCCTGTATTTGGCATCAGGGTGTCAGCATGACAGCAACAAAGAATAATTGCTATAACATCGATGACGGTATCTTTAGCTGGGCCGACACGTCATATTCGCAAACTACGGGTGATCAGTTCACCATTCAGGATAATTATCTCCATGATTTCACCGCTGCTACATCTAACGGACACATCGATGGCTACCAAACCGAAGGTGCCGCCAATGGTCTTATTACGCATAACACGTTTCTGATGACCGCAGCAGATAACACCAACGATACCGACAGCGCCGTGGCAATCTGGAATAGTCTGAAAAGCAGTCATGATATCACGGTATCCAACAACCTGATGACGGGTGGTGGCTTTACGGTCTATGCCGAAGATTACGATCCATCAGAAGCCAGTCCAGGGGGCGGCTTTTCGGTCACCAACATATTCTTTACCAACAATAAATTTAGCACCCATATGTTCGGCTGTGTCGGTGGGTATGGCGTGTGGTATGTCCGAGGGGCTCCGACGGATCAGTGGCGTCGCAGTGGCAATGTCGTGCTCGAAACCGGCTTCAACTTGGACAATGGTAACCCAACCTTTAATGGCAGCCCCTGTATTTAAAGAATGTAGTAATATTATGAAAAGAAAGAAACCAATGAATCGACGCCAGTTCTTAATCAATAATCGGAAAAATATCGCAATCTCTTTAGTTGCGGTGCTAGTTGTGGGTATAGTCGGTAGTATTATATTGCTCACCAAGGCTGCCGGAACCGTAGTATCGAGCGAAATCGAAAGTGGCACCAAGTCTGCCAATATCCAAACCGTATCAGATGCCACCGCATCGGGCGGCAGCGCTGTAAAATTCAAAACCGGCAGCGTTGCCACAGGGTGTACGCCTGTTTCCGGCATCCCTGCGGGCTTTCCCAACAACTGTAACTCCGGCTATAAAGCCGCTCCCGGTTACCCCGGTAGTTTGACGGCATTTACCGGTACCATTCAGAGCAATACCACGTACAGTTTCAAAGATTTTCCAAGCGGTGCCTCAATCGGGACAACGGGGACTCCGGTAACCAATGTGACCTTTTATGGTTGTCGCTTCCATGATATTAACCTCGATGGTGCGCTTATTGTGATGTTTGGTGACAACATTACCCTAGATTATAGTTCGCTCGAGCCAGAGGTAGCCGCACCCCCCATACCATACAATAAGGGGTATCAATATGGGCTCGAAGCCAATGGCAGCTACAATGCCTACGTCAACAAATTTACGGTCACGCACTCTGAAATCTGGGGCTTTGGAAATGCAATTGACGCCAGCGGATCAACTCAGGCAAAACCACACACCTTTCGCGGTAACTACATTCACGATCCTCGAAATGACGGCGGTATAGACCACACCGATGGCATTGGTGAACTTAATGGCGCGGCGAGCGACTATGTCGTTATCGATAACAACACCATCATTGGTGACGGCAACACCAATGGCATCGCGTACCAGTACGGGCCGTACAGGAACTTTACCGTCACTAATAATTACTTCTCGGGATACGGGTACATGATTAACCTCGGCGGCTACGGCGGTCCTACCAATATCACATTCACTGACAATGTCTGGGGCACGAATATCCAGCAGGCCTATGGACCTTGGTATAGCTGGGCGGGCACCGGTAACCTGTGGCGCCGTAACAAGATCCATTTCGTCAATCAGATCAAACTCCAGGGCGATGACCCTAACTCGTATGTCATAAAGGCAACTGACGAAGGCAAGTTCTGGACCCCGTCTGGGATTTCTACTACCGACTACACCGGCAATTAGTGAGCCTTTAGCACTCTTGAATATCGAGTGCTAACGCGGTATAATTTAGACCATGACAGAGCGACAAAAGCAAATTTTGAGCGCC
>JBDSPW010000038.1:0-18380 GCA_039930145.1 Saccharimonadales bacterium (SeqCode)
AACCAGCGTCGTGTAGACAAACTTGCCGAGTACACCGACCAATATCAGAAAAGCAATCGCTTGCTCGACTAGCAATTTCCAGTCGATGCCTAGCGCCGTTAGCAACCCTTGGTTGGCAGCAGATTCGGCAGCAAAATTAGTGAATAGTTCTGTCATAATTATTGATAATTCCTGTCATCAGTTATAGGGTTTCCTGAAATAGTGCAGTTTGGCTGAAAATTGAGCACCGCAGCAGAGCCGTACATCAGAGTACGGTGAGCAGCGAAGCGGAGATTTTCGGTCGAAATGTGCATTTCAGGGAAGCCTTACTTCAAGAATTTAACGATTAATGCGACGACAAGGCCAATGATAGCCAGGGCGTCTACGAATGACATAGCCAGGATCATGAGCGTACGGATTTTACCGATTGCTTCCGGGTTACGGCCGGCAGCTTGTACCGCGCCAGCACCGACAAGTCCAAGTCCAATACCACAGCCAGCAGCTGCAAGCGCGTAGGTCAGACCAAATGCGAGTGATTCCATTATGTTTTCTCCTTAGTTAATCTATTATTTTATACTATTATTCACAACTTCGCTGGTACTGGGCTGTGCGGTTTTTCATCGACAGCATGTTCCGACCCGTGTTCGTCTGGTTGCGGTAGCCCGAGGCTAATGAAAGCCACGGTTAGCATGAAGAACACGTATGCCTGAACGGCACCAACAAACAATTCCATGACGTAGAACAGGGGTAGGGCGATGACAGCAGCATACGATGTCAGGTATGCAATTACCGCCAGCAGGACTTCGCCACCGAACACGTTACCAAAAATACGAAGGGACAGGGCAAGGGTACGCGAGAATTCGGCTACGATTTCGAGGATTCCCTCGAAGGCGTGCAATGGGTCCTTGAATGGATTCGAGATGTAGCGTTTGATATTTCCAAAGAAACCACGGCGCTTGATAGCCCACGCCTGGGCAGTACCCATCGAGATAATCGCCAGCGCAAAGGTCGTGTTCATGTCGGCTGCAAAGCCACGGAATAGTGGATATTCGCCATAGCTAATAGGGCCAACCACCGGCAAGACACCCAGCCAGTTATTTACCAGGAAGAAGAACATCAGTGTCACAGCAAGAGGTAGCACTTTCATGGCGACTTTGCGGTCGCCGATAACTTCGGTAGTGGTGTCGTACAAGCTTTCAAAAAGCCACATGACGGCGTGCATAAATAGTCCACGCTTACCAGTTTGAATCTGCTTCTTAATGTAAAAGAACATTACAAGAATCAAAGTAATACCTACAAAACCAAGCATCTGGGTGTTAGTGACGGCGAGAGGACCAACATGAAACAACGTCTCTGGTGCCACGCTAACGGTGGGAGAGCCACTGGCAAACAAATTATTCATCATCACCTCCTGTCACTGCTCGTATTTGTCGTTTTACGAGCGCTGCTGCAATTATAAACCCTAGAACGCTGCCCAGCAGGGTGAGCCACGGTTTCGTACCGTGGTGCTTGTCGATATATATACCGACGAGCGTCAGCCCAATTACCGGCACCGCAATGCGCCACGTCGTGTCTGCAAACGATTGAATAATTTTGAGGTCACTAATCGGATCTTTTGCATCATGAGCAGCAGGCGTCGTCGAAGGCTTGGCGGCGGATTTTTTCATCTTTTTACAATTATAACAGCTTTCCATCTGTTGGCGCAACAGCGTCAAACACGCAAAATAATGCTTTACTTTACATTGTATAGTGCTATACTAGAGGTATGAGTAAAAACGTTACCGTCTACAGCGCAACCTGGTGTGGCTTCTGCCATGCCGCCAAAGATTACTTCGATAAAAAGGGCGTCGAGTACACCGACAAAGATGTCGAACACGACCCTAACTTCATGATGGAAGCCGTCACGAAATCTGGTCAACGCGGTATTCCGGTCATCGATATCGATGGCAAGATTATCATTGGTTTCAATCGTCCCGAAATCGACGCCGCGCTCGCAGCTTAATTAGCTCTGTGAGCTATCTCATTTACAGATATGCACATGTGTGCCTAAACTAGCGTAAAGCATAGGAGGAGTGCAACATGAGTAACACTAAGGCGAGCAACGAAACATCATTAAATCCCAAGATGCTTATCGATGAGGGCCTGTCCGACACTACCCGAGATGGCCTTATGTCTCTCGACACTCTCATTAACGAAGACCCAGCCCTCGCAAATAAAGTTATCACTCTGTACGGCACCGATACAGAAGTTGCAGATCAGTGGATGGAATTGCTGAGCGAAGGTGAGGCGGGACGGTATCCTTTTAAGCTCACTGCCGCATTAGGACAGTCAGCATCCAGGGAGGCGTTACGATTTGTTTCCTACGACGACGTTACCGAGAAAATGATTGCGAGTGATGAGTCTATGACTAAACTCATAGCAAAAACACGTAACAGTGCCACTGAAAACGACCGCGAAAAAGCTGCTGCCAGAGTTGCATACACACGTTTATCGAAATATGCTGGCGCTTTAGCCACGGCTAAATCGCAAAAAGCACTTATGGAACCGGCCGAAAATACCGAGGCCGCAACAGCGTAAGTTCCATAAGGGCTCTGTGAGAATTACCCTTTCGCAATCTATTTGCTAGCGAGTATAGTAGAGGCCATAACCGGAGGCGTACTATGACCGAAGCTCTGTCACCTACATCTGCAGAACAATTTGAAACACCCAATACTGCTTCTCGGATGCTTGGTGCATCAGCAGTCGGGAATCTCGGCAAAGAAAAGTTTACCGAAATTACCATGGCAGATCTTGTAGATCTACGCAGCAAACGTCTGTTGGGCGAGTTTAATGATCTTGAGACAGAATTTAAACCCAAACAGCGTGAGCAGGAAGCCGAGGCGCGTAAACGAGGCAAAACGCCATCACCAGATCAACTGGCTACACCCCGCCTAATCCAGCGTTTCGTGCATGCCAAAGTAGAGCAGATGAAAATTGAGTTGCCAGAAGGTTCAGCCTTTAAGACTTCGATCAAAACAATTCCTGTCGGTATGGTGCTAGATAGGGTGAGCAGTTTACGTCGCGAACGAGATTCTATTGTCGAGACATCTAAGCGTCCAGCATACATGCGGGCACAAACCCGAGAAGCAATGCCCATTGCTGCTACAAACGCAGACAAGTACCCACAGCTACATTTTCTTGGGTTGCTTCGTAAAGAGTTTCAGGATAGTGGCAACCCTAAATATGCTATCTACACAACTGAGTTGATAATCGCCACCGCCCGAACAATAAATTCTATCCTCAACCGTCCGGACGCCGAGCAATCTGAAAGTACACCTCAATAGTCGATGGCGTTTGAGGATTTTCAGACCAAAGAGTCGGTGGTTGTCGTCTATACCGGAGATAGCAAAGGTAAAACCAGCGCCAGCTTGGGGTTGATGACGCGTGCCCTGGGTAACCGCTGGAAAGTGGCATTTATTCAGTTCATCAAATATTGGGGTGTCGGCGAGCACGTTTTTATCCGCGATATCATGCCCCTGTACAAAGACCAGCTATATTTTTACAAAGGCGGTAAGGGGTTCTACGCGGCCGGCGATCTGTCGCAGCAGAACATCACCCCCGAGCAACACAAGCAGGCAGCGCAAGTTACCTACGACGAGGCACTTGCAGCAGCCCAAAGTGGTGATTACGATCTGGTGATTTGCGACGAGATTAACAACGCTGTCCACGATGGCTTGCTGAGCGTGTCGCAGCTAAAGACATTGCTCGAAAGCAAGGCACCCAACACAAGCTTGTGCTTAACTGGGCGTAATTTTCCCAAAGAACTCCTCGATCAGGTAGATATAGCTACCGAAATGAAAAAAATCAAACACCATTTTGATGATAAGTTCCTCGCCAATAAGGGTATAGATTTCTAATACAATTTGGATGCACGCACAGACAGGTGTTTGATTTTTCCTGGCGGGGTCCCCGCAAAACTTGTTTTGTGGGGTACGGTTAGACATTACTTCGACGACAAGTTTCTCGCCAACCAACGCATTGATTTCTAAGCGTAAAACGTAAGATAAATCACATTATTTACCGTGCGGACTGGGTATAATCGGTTACACAATGAAAACCCGAGACGCCTCATCGCTCTCATTGCCAGAACACCGACAAGTGCTCATCGATATTATCGAGCAAACGGACCGAATTGGAACGACGTTCTCGCAGTACACTTTGCCGTGGGATGATGCCGAAGGGCCCTCATTTCCACTTAGATATCAGGTCGAACTTCAAAATACTCGCAACGAAATTAATCTTACTCTAGCGACCTTGGGTGGACTAGCTTGCAAGATAGACTTCAATGACGGCAAAGGTGAGTCGCCCTACACGCTTATTGCTTGGCTTGGCGGACAAGCAGGCAAAATGGACTGGATGGTCACAGAAATACCCAAAAACCCGATAACACTCGATCGCTCGGTGATCGACGAGCTCCGCGCACTTCATACAAGCATCTAGACTTTTTTACAGTACAATACTGCTATGAACTCTCCGACACTGTATCTTATGCTTGGTTTGCCTGGAGCAGGTAAAACAACTGCTGCACGAGTTATCCGTGAGCTGACGGGTGCAGTACACTTGTGGGCGGACCACGAACGGCGCGAAATCTACGGCACTCCGACGTACTCGCATCAAGAAAACATGGATCTATACGATCAGCTCAACCGCGAAACCGACGAGCTCCTAAGGGCCGGCAAAAGTGTTATTTACGACACCAACTTTGGATTCCACAAAGATCGTGAACATATGCGTACAATCGCCGAGAAAAACCATGCACAGCTTGTGCTTGTCTGGGTCACGGCACCAGAAGACATAGCGCGCCAGCGCGCCACCGACTCTATCGAGCGCCAACCGACGCGCGTACTTGGCGACGAGAAAGGCAACATGCCACTACAAAAATTTGAGCATATTCGTGCCAGCCTCGAAGCACCGGCCGAACACGAGAACTATGTCCAGCTCGATGGTACGAAAATTACCGAAGAGTATGTAGCCAAACTATTAGGATTATAAGCAGTGGCACGGCGTTACATTCCCGGGCGACATATTTCATGGCTTAGCGTTGCCGTAGCAATCTTTATCTTGCTTGCGCAGCATTACGGTTGGTTCGAAAGCGCAACTAAAAAGGTCGAGACTTCGCAGCCAGGGCTGTACAGCGTATCGCGCTTTGTCGATGGCGACACGATTGTAGTTGATATGAACGGCAAGGACGAAACACTGCGATTTATCGGTGTTGATACTCCCGAGACCCACAAGCCCAACACGCCGGTTCAATGTTATGGCCCAGCGGCAGCGGCATTTACAAAAAACTTTATTGGCAGCAACAAGGTCCGGTTAGCTCTGGACCCCGAGAGCACCAACCGCGACCGCTACAACCGCCTGCTGCGCTACGTCTATCTACCCGATGGCACGCTCGTAAATCTCAAATTAGTCCAAGAAGGCTACGGCTTCTATTACCCGTACTTCCCATATACAAAATCAGCCGAGTTCAGCAAAGCCCAAGACGCCGCAAAAGCCGCACACAAAGGTGTGTGGGGCAACTGCGTGCCGATCCCCACGGACAGTGGCGGCTATACCTCTCCTCCAGCGGTCTAGTCGACAAATGTCGCGGGGTTAACGCGCTGTTTGGCGGCGGGGGCAAGCAGCATCCGCCAAGAGAATTTCTTTTGCACCGGGTCATAACTGGCATGTGCGAATTTGAGCGGCAAATAACAAGCAATAGCCAGGTAAACTACAGGGTACATATATTTTTGGCTTGTCAGGCCATGTTGAGCATAGGTACGCGGGCTGAGCAGTACGTAGTGGGCAAAATCACGTAGGTCAGAGGCGGCTTGGCGATAGCCAATAGTAGCGACCATAGACTCATCAAACTTCAGCACGCCGCCGCTACGCAAAATGTGTATACCAATATCAAAATCTTCATGTAGCCCAGAGCGATTGCACAAACTACTGCGGACAGCGCGCCAGGTGCGATTTCGAACCGCCATATTGGCACCTTGCATGGCAACCTCACGGTCGAGCTGACGAGCTAAATAACGACGGATTTTAAGATCAATTACATTTGCAGTGCTACCAAATGACATGTCGTGGTAACGCATAGCGCCACTTGCAGCTGAGACCTTTCCGTCGGCAAATACCTTTTGTACATTAGCAACCCAGTTAGGGGCAAGCAGGGTATCGGCGTCGATTCGACCTATAATATCGCCTCGCGCCGCGTTGAAGCCTTGGTTGCGGGCATAGACTACCCCCTGATTTTGCTCGTGCAGAACGGTCACAAACGGATAGCGCTGCGCAATCGCTACGGTGTTATCGGACGAGTTATTATCAACGACGATTACCTCTACAGGTGCGACCGTCTGGACGGCAATCGCCTCGAGACAAGCCGCCAAAGTATCTTCTTCGTTGTATACTGGGATTACGATACTAACTAGTAAATTTTTATTCATAACAAACACGTCTATTATACTATGACAAACCGCTTACGACTGTACAGAAACAACCTGACAACCAGCTTAAAACACTACTGGCGAGCGAGCCACTGGCATCGATTCATCTCCGTTACTATTGTTATTTTGGTGGTGTTGATTGCCAGTATGTTCGGTATTTCTAAATGGTACGCCTGGCAAAACCGACATCAGCCGTTGGTATACGGTGTGAGCTTTATACCGGCCTATGCCCAGAGTTTGGGCGTTAACCCCCAGGACACCATGGACGCCCTGATCGGTATTGGCATCGAGCAGTTCCGTTTGGTGAGTTACTGGAACCAGGGCGAGCCGTCGCCTGGCGTTTACGACTTTTCTCAGCTCGACTGGCAATTTCGAAAAGCCGAAGCCGCCCATGCACAGGTTATTTTGACTGTTGGTTTGCGTCAGCCACGTTGGCCAGAATGTCATCCGCCGTCGTTTATCGATACAACCAAGCCACTCGATACATGGCAGCCGCAGCTCGAGAGCTACATGACGGCTGTTATTAACAGATATAAGAACTCGCCAAGCCTCTACAAATACCAGCTTGAAAACGAATATTTCCTAAAGGGCTTTGGCGATTGTCGCGATTACAGCCGTAGCCGCCTGGTCGACGAATATAACCTTGTCAAACGACTCGACAGCAAACATCCAGTTATTGTCGGTCGCAGCAATAACGCCCTCGGTTTTCCAGCAGGACAGCCCACGCCGGACCAACTAAGTATCTCTGTCTATAAGCGTGTTTGGGATGCCGGAGTCACGCACCGATACCTCGAGTATCCATTCCCGGCCTGGTTTTATGGCTACATCGCGGGCGTGCAGAAGATATATCTCGGAAAAGACATGAGCATTGCTGAGTTGCAGGCAGAGGCCTGGCCACCGAACAGCAAACCTATTACCGAGACCAGCCTGACCGAGCAAAACAAATCACTCGATGCCAAGCGCCTTAAGGGTCGGTTCGAATACGGCAAAAACACCGGCATGAAGAGTATCGACCTGTGGGGTGGGGAATATTGGTATTACCGCAAAACCGTGCTGCATGATGACTCGCTCTGGAACGTCGTAACAGATGAATTCCATAGCGCTAACAGATAGCATAAACGTAACATTTGCGGCATACTGTAGCAATGGCAAAGAAAAAGCCCACCAACCAACCAAAATCTATCCAAAATCGGCGAGCACGACACGATTACGAGCTCGGCGATAGTTTAGTTGTGGGTGTGGAGCTGACTGGCGCAGAGGTAAAATCGCTGCGCATGGGGCATGGCCACTTGCGTGGCGCCTACGTCACCGTCAAGGGCGACGAATTATTCCTTATTAATGCTTCCATCAATGGTACCAATGCTGCACCTATAACTGATACCGAGCAAGTTCGTGCTCGAAAATTGCTCGCTAAACGCAAAGAAATCGATGCCCTCATTGCCGGTAAACAACAGGGTAAAACCATCGTCCCGCTCGAGCTCCTTACGGGTGGACGATTTATTAAAGTCCGTATTTCTATCGGGCGTGGCAAAAAACTGTACGACAAACGTCAAACGCTAAAGAAGCGCGACGAAGACCGCACCATGCGTGCTGCACTCAAACAAGCCCGGTAATTGTTCCCACGTAGGGAGCCTCTTATGTTCTGGTGGCCCAGAACCAGCCCGTTACTTTTGCCATTGATGCAAAAGTAACCAAAAAATCTAGACCAAACTCCACTCTCTCGGGCAACTGTTGTCTATACGAACAACGGGTTCGACGACTCCCTACGGTCGGCCTAAAGGCGAGTCTCACCGCTACTATTGTTCGATAACAACAGATTGCGCCGGGTGACTTCCGTGGGGCCGAAATGCTCAGATATCGCAGGAGCTCAGTGGCCCTCGTGACGTTCCTGGCTTGAGTTGTTGTCTTTCGACAACGAACCATGGCGAGGACTGTTCGAGCGAAGCCGGCAGGCGAGTGAGTTCCGCAGCCAGTTGTCGCAAAGGACAACAATCAACCAAGAACCAAAGCGCCGGGCCTAGGCCTTTTGCCTTCTTTTGGGCCTGCCAAAAGAAGGTGGCCAGTCCGGCCAGACGGACATGAAGAAGTTCTCGGCAAAGTAACCAGTATTGGCAATACTCCGGATTCAGCCTACGGCGTACTCCTGTTTAGGAACATAGGCTGTGAATCTGTTTACAGATAGACCCTCAACCGGTAAAATGACTTAGTATTCGCAATATTCCGGGGTAGCGCAGCGGTAGCGCAGTTGACTGTTAATCAATTGGTCGCGGGTTCGAATCCCGCCCCCGGAGCCAAGATGCTAATGCTTAAAAGACTTCTTCGGGAGTCTTTTTGTTTTGGTATGATTAACTCATGGCTAATTTCCTCATACTTCACGGTACCGCTGCCACACCGGAATCAAATTGGTTTATGTGGTTGAAGGGTGCACTTATTGGGCAGGGGCACAAAGTTTGGCTACCCCATCTACCAGCCGCCGATAATCCAAACGAAAAAGCTTACACTAAGTTTTTGCTTTCCAATAATAAATTTACTATTGATGATCAAACAATAATCATCGGTCACTCTTCTGGCTCAGTCGAAGCCCTTTATTTACTTCAGCATTTGCCTACAGATGTCGTGATTAAAGCAGCGGTACTTGTAAGCTCCTTCAAGGATGATCTTGGGTGGGATTCGCTAAAAGGACTATTCAACGAACCGTTCGACTTTGATTCCATTAAAAGCCACTGCAAGGAATTCATTTATGTTCATTCGGATGACGATCCGTATGTCCCGGTATCCCATGCTGAGTTTCTTGCGACACAAACCGGAGGAAAATTAATGGAATTCGAAGGTGAGGGGCATTTCAATACCGAGCAAAACCCAGACTACAAGCAATTTCCAGAATTACTCGACATCATTCAAGACGTACTCTAAGTTGCGAAGCTCGTCCACTAGGGGGAACCAAGCATAAGCACTTCTAAAACAAGGAATGTTTTTGCTTTGTTATACTTTAGAAATGACCAATAGGCTGGAAGACTACTTTTATGGGAACAAGGGGCGTGCGATATATAAATGGACGAGTTATTTTGAATCTTACGAAAAACATTTTAGCCAATTTGTTGACCGCCCTGTCACAATACTGGAGTTTGGCGTTATGCATGGTGGGTCCTTGCAGATGTGGAAGAATTATTTTGGGGAAAGAGCTCGAATTATCGGCGTCGACATTAACCCTCGTTGCAAAGAGCTCGAGGAAGATCAGATAGAAATATTCATTGGCGACCAGGCGGACAGAAAGTTCTTACATAAAATGAAAGAAGCCATCGGCCCCATTGACGTAATCATTGATGATGGCGGACACATAATGAAACAACAGATAACTACGTTCCAAGAAATGTGGCCAGCGCTAAAAAATGGAGGTGTGTATGTCGTAGAAGATACACATACTAGCTACTACCCGATGTTTGGAGGGAAGCTTGGGAAGAAAAACACATTCATATCGCTTAGTAAACGGCTGATTGACCAGATGAATGCCTGGTTTGTTGATGCGACCGCCGAACCAAGGCTAAAAATTGATGAGTACACAGAGTCCGTAAAAGCCATCCACTTTTATACATCCATAGTTGTCTTTGACAAAGCCGAAGTGACAAAACCACAAGCTGATATTCGCGGACAGCTAACAGATGTTGAGTTCAATTACCCAGGTACGTATCGACGATAATGGTCCTTTACTCCCGATTACTAAATTATCCTACCCTAAAGCATAACTGGTGAGATTAATAGAAAACTTTCTGGCTTGGAATAGTTGCGAAGCTCGTCCATTAGGGGGAGCCAAGTTGCTAATGCTTTACTAAATACCACTTTTGTGGTATTTTTAGTTTTAATGAGTTATGAAAAATCAGGATCATTGATATCCTTTAATCAACCTGGCGAAATATGTGGCGGTGGTACTGAATTGACCAGCTGCGAAACCGTCAAAAAGTTAGCAAAAAGCGCAATGAACGTTGAGTTGAGTCAAGATAGTTCGTTAGGAGATGCCTGGGTCGGCACGGGCACTACTGATATAGAATGCACCGATTGTACTAAGAGTTGTGGCGTTGCGGTGCGTTTTGTTGATAAAAGGCCTACCGAAGAACTGTGTTTTACATTCACCGACAGAACTTCTCCGGAGTACATCCGAGATTATATTAATACCCGCTCAGACATCGTAGAATCCGAAGGATAGTTGCGAAGCTCATCCACTAGGGGGAGCCAAAGAAAGACCATCCTTAAGGACGGTCTTTCTTTGGTTAAAGGCTGGATTACAGATGAGTGAGCGTTCATCCTAGGTCCACCCGGAACTTATGAAAAAATGAACATCAGAGGCAAGCAATTGTACATGTACACCTAAAGGAATATGCTAAGTGTTAGATTATGAATGTTTCAATTGCCGAACAACGTCAGATAGAAAACGAAATGATATTTCGTAGATCCAACGAAAAAGTCGGCGATGATCTCGGCGCGCTCGATGCGATGCATATTGAAGACGGAAATCCGGAACTTATTCGAGACGATAAAGCACTCCTCCTGTTTAGGTGCGAATGCTCGGACGAAGATTGTGACGAAAGAATACCGCTTAAACTATCCGATTATCAGGAAATCCATATGGACAGACAAACTTTTATCGTCAAGATAGCGCATCAGGTCGATGCTATAGAAAAAATTATCAAAAGTACTCCTGATTACAACGTTGTTATGAAAAATAATTCGACACCAGAGCCGGGTAAAGATTTAAACGTGACTACAATAAATAACACCTAGTTTTTGCGATATCTATACCATTTGGGATGTGCGAAGGTTTGGTCGTGAGCCACAGGACTAGCGGAGCAAGTGGATATTCGTTAGTCTTTTTGTTTTCGGGCATGGCGAAGTAGCATATTTTAGTGTTTTTTCAGTAAGAAAAAACATTTATAACCAATAAATGATTTGCTAGAATGATTTCGACATGAATATGCCAGTTACCGAACGACGCCAAATCGAGAACGAAATGATTTTTCGAAGATTTAACGAAAAGGTCGGTTTTGACCTGGATGAAATTGATGCCCACCATATCGAAGACGGAAACTCGCACCTCGTCCGCAATGATGACCTAAAGCTCGAATTTAAGTGTGAATGCTCCGACGAAAACTGCGACACGCGAATCCCCATGCGACTAAGCACGTACCGCACCATACATAAGGAAAGAAACTCTTTTATAATTAAGCTAAACCACGAAGTACAACCAATCGAGAAAGTGATGCTCCGAGAAAAAGGTTACAGCGTTGTCCGAAAAAATCATTCGACGAATGAGCCCGGCGATATCCTGAACGTCACTTCGATCGACAACTCCGCTAAGTAGGGTATTACCCCTACAGTAAAGCCGGTGCATACACAAAGGCAGCCTAGACCATGCTATACTACCTAAAGCAAGTTATTCTACACTTCGGTCCCAGCGTAAGGTGAAGCCCAGGCTTAAATCTCTCCTCGGCTAAAGCGAAGACACTGTCTCGCATAATATCACTCTTACAGAAAGGCTCAATACTATGAGTACTAAATTATTTATTGGCAAACTGTCTTACGACACGACAGACGACTCACTACGTGCGGAATTTGCAAAGTATGGCACCGTCATCAGTGCAGCAGTCATCATGGACCGCGACGCAAACCGTTCTAAAGGCTTCGGCTTCGTAGAAATGGAAAAACCAGAAGAAGCACAGGCAGCAATCGAAGCCTTGCACGAAAAAGACTTCGAAGGCCGCATGGTTGTCGTTAGCCTTGCCAAGCCACGCGAAGAGCGACCACAAGGTGGCAACAACTTTGGCGGTGGCTTTCAGCGCCGTTAAATCGTAGAAATAGCGTAAACATATGCCCGTTATAAAAAAGCTCGGTACCGCCGAGCTACTCTTTAGAAGTGCGCAGCGCCTGGGGCTCGAACCGTCATGGATCGTGCCCAGGGGCTTATTTGCGGTGACTCGTAACGGCAAGGAAGAATACATCAACTTGTCTCGTAGCTCTATCAATTCCCATGTCGCCACAAGCCTCGCGAGCAACAAGCACCTGACGCGACTTATTTTAGAACGCCACGGCATGGCAAATATACCGTTCCAGCGCCCCACAAGCTACGCAGATGCAGTGGCATTTTTACACACGCATCACACGATTGTGGCAAAACCCCTGCAGGGATCCGGCTCACGCGACATTCACATTATCACTCGGGCGGAGCAACTCAATCAGTTAACGATTGAGGCGTACATACTTGAAAAATATATTACCGGCGCCGAAATGCGCTATCTTATTCTTAATGAGTCCGTTATAGCGGTGCATCGCAGTGAATATGGCACCTCGGTAGACGAAAACAGACACTTGGAACGCTTTTCGGTTAATCCTACTCATTGGGATCCCGTGTTAGTCGCCGATTCAATAAAAACAGCGAATATCCTGGGGCTGAACTTTTCCGCCATTGATTATCTGATTGGTGCCGACGGCACGTATCACATACTAGAGGTCAACAGTACGCCCGGGCTTAAATGGTTCCATGCGCCTAGCGAAGGACCGGCGGTAGATGTCGCTACGATGTTTCTACAGGCACTTATGGGCACATCGAACGGCGCAGCACCAGACGCCGGTTTCGGCACATACGCGGCCGCCTGATAGGCGTATAATTGATAACTACAATCTCGTAATTACCAGGAGGCGCTTTATGGCAACATTGCAAAAAATAGTCCCGAACTTATGGTTCGACGGTAACGCGAAGGAAGCAGTTGATTTTTATACATCCGTTTTCAAGGACGGACAAATCCTCGAAACCTCATACTACCCTACAGAGGGCCTGGCGGACTTTCAGCAATCACTAGCTGGCAAAGAGCTATCTATCAGTTACAGCCTTGCTGGCCAGCAGTTTACGGCCATCAATGCCGGACCAGAGTTTAAATTTAACGAGTCAGTTTCGTTTGCAGTGAGCTGCGACGACCAAGCAGAAATTGATTATTTCTGGGAAAAACTCTCGGCCGTACCGGAAAGCGAGCAGTGCGGGTGGTGCAAGGACAAATACGGCCTAAGCTGGCAAATCGTCCCGGCTAACATGGGCCAGCTCATGCAGGGCCCAAAGGCGTTTCAAGCTATGATGCAGATGAAGAAAATTGATATCGCCACACTCCAGGCCGCCGGACAATAATATAAAATCCCGCGTTTGCAAGCGGGACTTTTTGTGCTGGTAATCCATATGGGTGGCATGAACATGTCATAACCCCACGCACAATTTTATAGTAGAGAGCCGGCATATAAATGTCTGTATGTATCCGTACAGCTTATATGTGATATTTGAGACGCCTCTACAGGCTATCGATATCTATAGCCTGCAAAATAAACACACGGATATCGTCTTCGGGTACTGGGCTATCTTGGGCAAAGTTAATAGAGCGGTGCTCTTTGGAATCGAGCCCACTATTGAAAAGCATTTTTGAGTCCTGTAGCTGTGCGCCTTTGAAAAAGTTAAGCTTCACGTGGCCTTTAAACACACCCAGCGCGCAAATGTTACCATTGAGTCGCCAAACAGCGGTGTCCCATTTCCACGTTTCCTTGAGGCGCAGATCGGTATTATTAATAAGCTCTCGCAAGCGTATATATAGGTCACCCCGCCAATCTGTGAGTTCAACAATTTTTTTATCTATTTGTTCAGATGGTGTCATTGGCTTATTGTATACCCTCTGACAATAAAAAGAGTCTGAGAAGGGCTCTTTTTTTGCGGAACTAGCTAGACAATTCGTCATATTTATTATGGCCACCCGGAGCATGGCATTGTTGCACTTGCCCCGAACTTAAAGCTTGCCTAGGGAAGGTGATGGCGTTAGGCGTAAGAAATTTCATAGGCCAGAATTTTGTTTTGGTGCTTAATAATGCCGGTATGAAATATCTTGACCGTATTTTCAGCCCAACCGCCACCGCCCAAATCAAGGCAATACTCACCAAGAAACGAATGCTCATTGCTGGTGGTGTTATATTTGCCGTGCTGCTGTTAACCCCAATGTTCACCTACGCTTATTACGCCCGTGACATTAACAACCGCGAACGTTTGATGAACCGCAACAATACCGGCCTCGCAATCAAAGACCGTCATGGTGAGGTGTTTTACGAGTACGGTAAAATGAGTGCTGATGACGATATTCCCCTAAGCAAAATATCGGATAATATGAAACGCGCGTTGATAGCCAGCGAGGACAGCGATTTTTATCACCACGACGGTTTTTCGGTCCGGGGTATTGCGGGCGCAATGTACGCCGACATAAACAATAAAAATGCCACCAAATACGGAGGCTCCACTTTGACCCAGCAACTGGTAAAAAATAAACTACTTACATCGAACAAAAGTTTCTTGCGCAAGTATCAAGAGATCTCGATGGCAGTAGCAATCGAACGCAAGTACACCAAGGACGAAATCCTGGATATGTATCTGAACTCTGTTTATTTTGGGGAAGGCGCCTTTGGTATCAATGATGCGGCAAGAATATATTTTAATAAAAGTCCGGCCGACTTAACCTTGGCCGAAAGTAGTATGCTCGTCGGGTTACTGCCGGCACCTAACATTTATTCGCCGATCAGTGGCGACGAAAAACTGGGGAAAATTCGTCAAAGCTACGTGTTAAAGCGAATGGTAGAACAGAAAAATATCACCACAAAGGAGCGCACCGCTGCCTACGACCAGAAATTGGCGTACGTCCACACGGAGTCATCGAACTTTATTCACGCCCAACACTACGCCCTGATGGTAATAGACGAGTTGCATCAAAAATATGGCAATGAACGCATCACCCGTTCTGGTTTCGATGTTAGTACCGGACTTGATTTGTCGTGGCAGAAACAAGCAGAGTCAATCGTCCAAAAGCGGGTTGCGAGCTTTGCTTCGCAAGGCGGAAGTAATGCTGGCCTCGTCGCGATCGACCCCAAAACTGGCGAGGTACGCGCCCTTGTGGGCAGTGTTGACTGGAACAATCCGCAGTTCGGCAAGGTAAACATGGCCCTCGCCAAGCGGCAACCCGGATCAAGCTTTAAGCCGATTTACTACGCCGAAGCGTTTGATAAACATCTCATAACGCCGGCGACAATTATGCACGATAAGCCAACGACGTTTGGTGATTGGACGCCAACAAATTACGACGGAAAGTACCGTGGGGATATAGCAATTCGGAATGCTCTGGCTACATCTCTCAACATTCCTGCCGCAACAGTTATGCAAAAACTTGGCCCCGAGGCTGCCGCCTCAGCTGCAACCCGTATGGGTATTACAACGATTCATAACCCAAGTAGCTACGGCTTGACGCTGGCACTCGGTACTGCAGAAACCGAGCTGTACCAGATGACAAATGCTTATGCTGCCTTTGCAAATCAGGGTGAGCAATATACCCCAATTTTAATCACTAGTATCAAAGACAAATACGGCAAGACAGTGTACCGAGACACCGACCACCGCGCGCAGCGGGTGCAAAGCGAGCAAGCCTCGTTCCTTATTTCCTCGATACTATCCGACAATACCGCTCGGGCTCCTTCATATGGTACTAGTTTGAATATTCCCGGTAGGGAAGTAGCCGTTAAGACCGGTACTACTAACGACAATAAAGACGCCTGGACCATCGGCTACACGCCAAGCCTGGCCGTCGGCGTGTGGGTAGGGAATAACGAAAATAAAGCCATGAGTAGCAATTTGTTTGGCGGGAGCAGTGCGGGTATGATTTGGCACGATACTATGTTGGCAGTTGTGCCGACACTGCCAAACGAAAAATTCACCCCGCCGAAAGACGTTATCCAGGTGCGTATATGCAAAGGCAGCGAGCTAAAGGCGCCAGCATATTACACGGGTGCAGTTACCGAGTACTTCATCAGTGGCACCGAGCCGACAGGCGAGTGCCGCTCTAGCACCCCGCAAACGCAGCCCAAAAAAGATGAGAAGCAGCAAGAAAAAACCAACGACAATAATGGCAACGCTGGCCGTGGGGGTGATACGACGACTACCGATACTACGCCTCCGCCGACCACCACCGACCCAGGTACCGGTGGCGGCACAACGACACCACCTCCAACAACTACAGACCCCAACCCCACAACTCCTCCGCCACCTCCGGCACAATAGTGGTGTCAGATTTTATACTGCTGTTCCGCCAGCATAATCATTAGAATAATGCCAATGAAGCAAGTCACCGATATTTTTCCACATATACCTCGCCCCCACGAAGCTTTGCCATTGCCCGCGCTGGCCTTACGTGCCGTGACATCAAAAAATGGCAAGATGATATACGCCAGCTCGGACAGGCTGTACAAAGGAGCTTTCTTTACACGCGACGCGCTCGAAGTAGCCGAAGACCTTATGGCCCTCAAGCCCCGACTATGCGCCAATATCTTATTATCTGCGGCGAGTTTTAGCGGCATAAAGCGCCATGATGAAAGCGAAGAAGAGTATGGCAAACTTTCGCACGAATACCGCAGCACGCTCGTTGACGGCAAGCCAGTGGACAACACTTCGCTCGACATTTTCAATCGCTTGTCATTTAAATGGGGCGGGGACGACAAACGCATGATTTATTATGGCGCCGTCGATACCACGCCTCATTTTTTGCGCACCCTCGGTACCTATTGCCGTATTCACGGTTCAAAACTATTACAGACACCCGTACGACTCGAGCAGAACGGCGAGGTAATCCCGCTGCAGGAAGTGGCAGAACGAGCCCTAGGCTGGATACAGAACGAACTGGAAAGCTCCAAATCAGGCTTACTGGAGTTTAAGCGGCGCAACCCCTCCAGTTTCTTAAACCATGTCTGGAAAGATTCCGACGAATTTTATGTGCACGAGGACGGTCAGCTCGCCAACCACAATGCGCCTATCGCGTCTATCGAGGTGCAGGGCCTGGTGTATGATGCGCTACTGGCCGCTATCGAGCTGGGAATCGGCAATAAGGACTCTTGCATGGGAGCAGCAAAGCAAGTGCAACAAAAACTATTTAGCTTACTATGGGAAGAAGATCGTCAGTATTTTGCACTGGGCCTCGATTACCAACAGGACAATAAAATTCGCACCATCGCTACCGAAACTGCCAACCCGGCAGGCCTGTTAGATACCAGTATCTTCAGCAACCTCCAAGAAGCCGACCAACAAAAATATGTCACGGGCATTGTCAAAAAAATTTTTGACAAAAATTTCCTCACTAGTGTCGGTATACGCAGCCGAAGCCTCGCTGCGGCGAGTGTAATCCCATTTTGGGATTATCATGGTTCATTCGCCAGCTGGCCCAAGGAAACGTACGATATAGCCAAAGGGCTGCGACGCCAAGGCTTTGCTACGTTGAGTGAGCAACTGGAAAACCGGCTGCTAAATGTTATCCTCAAAACCCGCGAATATGCCGAATTCTTTTATGTTGACGAGCATGGCCGCACACTTACTCATGCACCCCAGGCACGGCATCACGAAATGGTACTCACCATCGACAGCCCGAATGCCCCAGAGACGATTCAAGCGTGGACCGTATCGGCGATATACGCCATCACCGCTACTCGCATGAGTAGTAGCCTCAAATTGCGAAAGAAACTGGCGACGACAGGGTGGCAAGCAGTCTTAGAGCGCAAGATATTGGCTCAGATTCCTCTCGTTAATCGGACGATTAATCCTTTCACACTCGCCGCACAATACCCAACCTATAAATATAATCTGTCCGGGCGTAAAAATATCAGCTACTAGGGTGTATATAAGATTCTTTACAGATTTAAGTATTCATAGCCCGTACCATGGGAAAGTAACCAGGAGGTGTAGTTAAATCATAATGCGTATTGCTATTGTCGCAGAGCCGTTTGTTCCTATTCCCCCAAAACAGTACGGCGGTATCGAACAAGTCATCCACTATCTTATCAAAGGCCTCAAAGAAGCTGGACACGAACCAATTCTCCTTGGTCCCGGCGATA
>JBDSPW010000039.1:0-36010 GCA_039930145.1 Saccharimonadales bacterium (SeqCode)
TCGTAAACCGTCTCAACAGGCATAATTATATTTCTTCAATCCGTTTGAGGTTTTTTGCACCGCTGGCAATCAGTACGTACCCAACAGCCTCAATCGTGAGCAACAGATAAATCAGTATGATTAGCGATCCGAGCGAGTTATTACTCTTGTAGGCATAGACGACATTGATAAACTGAATGAATATACTACTGCCAATGACTGCTCCAATACCTGCCGACATGCGGTTGAGTGCTCGTTTGTAGAGTAGTCCCTTAATCTTTTTGGAGTACAGCACAATTTCGTAGCAGCTCATCAGCCCCATAAACCACGCAAACAAATACGGTACGATGACGGTAAACATGGTTATCTCACGCGACAAATGATAGGGGTTACCATGGAACTTCCGGGCTGTAAGTGTCAGGACGGTGTAGTATACCCCAAATGCAATAAATAGAAGTACAAAAATGCGCATTCCGTTTCTGCCCGGTCGAACTTTCACAAGGTCACTCAGCAAGCGTGAGCCGTTACTAATAAACACGAAAGCAATGAGAGGTACAAGCAGCGTCAGGTAGTTGCTGATAATGATTGCCGTATCTGCAAATCCAGGATGTTTGGCACCGATCGCTTTGAGTATAACTGAAATAATAGCCGGCACCGCCAGTCCCCACGCCATTGTTTGGACGCCCTTAGTAATGTTCATGAATGCCGGAGTTTCGCGCTCATCACCCAGTAAACGAGTGTAGGCCTTCATCATAACGTAGGCGTAGAATGCAGCGAACCATATAAGAGCATACGGAAGTATGACGACAAAAACGAGTACCCTGTACTGGTATATAGACAAGTGCAGCTGACTGAGCGTGTGTTGATTAACGGGTAAGACTAGCGACAGTACAATGTACGTGATGGCGAGCGCGGCATAGCAGAAAAATGCTGAATTCTTTTTATTAATCACAGGTTGCTCCGTTAATCGTTTAATTATACATCTCTCGCGCAAATACGAGTGTGGAATATCACTCTCTTAATGTATTTCCTTTTAATAATATGTTCAAGTGTATGTAGCTCTTATGTTTTATTGATTCTTAGCGTTTATATGTTAGGTGCCGGTATGCCCAGGCGCTGTGCTTGCTCATCATAAAGACACGAGTTAGCTCGACTTGTTTTTCTAGTTCGGGGATATCTTGTAGCATTTCACGCAACTCCTCAATTGCCGAGCGAGGCAGAAAGTCACCCGTTAACAGGTCGTTTGGTGCATCTTTCGATGTTTCTTCGGCTTGGCTTTTGACACGATCAAGGGCATGTATAACAGCTTGGCCCGATGGCGTGTACAGGCCGCGCGTAGACATTGTGATTGCGGTTTGGTTGTCGAGATCTAATGGGTTGCCACTGGCAAGTAAGCCAATAAACTGGAGAATGTCATGTTCGGTATCCGGTGAGTGGATATGTTCGGGGTCAGTCATTTAAGCAGTTATACTACTCGCGGAGTATATTATCAAAAATAAAATTGAGTACAGGCCTGCTTTCCCGGCCCAGTTGATGCACTTCGCAACTTGTATCTTTGGACCGGTTCACCATACCTTAGTCGTATTATTCGCTACTTAGTTTTCGCAAGCTTGCTCGTGCGATAAGCAGCCATTTTTTGTCGATGATATTTGATCTGTCGAATATGTTTAGAGGGTTTGCGTTACTATCCTCCGGCTTGCCATCTTTTGCTAAAAATGCCGTGTATTTTAGATCTAATGTATGCTTTTGTAATCTAGTTTGTTTATTGCTGGGCATAACCTGTCCTTTCTTAACAACTAAAATTATCTCAAGGCGGTTCGTAGCCTGGCGGGATCTAATATGGTAAAAAGATGTTCCTCCTGACCGATAAGGTTTTCCTTGAATAGTTCCTCTAGCACGCGGCTGGCGGTTTCCCGGTTCATATTTAGGGAGTCGGCTATGTCTTGATGTGTTATCGGGGCGTTAATAACGATTTGATTGCCCGAATTTTTGCCAAATCGTTCGGCGAAAAATAACATTTCGGCGATTACTCTACCACGGGCTGAGCGGAACTCTAAGACTTGAATTCGCTGTGTATAAATTGCGATTACGTTTACTGCCTGGTTTAAGATTTCTTGGGTGAGCCAAGGATTGTTCCCCATTGTTGTTCGAAGCTTATCCTTTGAAGATCTCAGCAATGTTACGTCTGACATGGCAATGTAAGACAAGCCAGTTACATGCACACCATCCAGGGCCCACGGTAGGGGTATAAACTCCCCTGCTTCATGGATTAACAAAAGGTTGGCGTGCCCGTCTTGTGACGTAGAATATGCTTTGACGAAGCCTTCTTTGATTAAGTGGACGCCTGTCGGCTCTTCGAATCCGTTAATGATAGTATCGCCACTAGCAAACTTCATAACAGTACCATCGCTGAAATGTGAGCCAATGCTTCTATCTTTACGGGTTGTGCCCTCAGTTTTTCCAATTGTCATAACCTCAGTATATAGACTTCTCATGCACATACATGTGCGCGTGCGCACATACTCCAAGTCGAAGTTGGGTGATACTGAAAGAAGAAAAGGAGGAAGCATGCAACTACAAACATTACCTAGAAGCTACGGCACGACTACTGAAAGTTACCTGTTAGAAAATCTTCCACCCAGGCAGCGTACACATGACGAAATACTTTTACTTGGGAGTAACTTACTGAGGGCGGCATTTGATACGTCGGCGATAGAGGCTGGCGAGAGCGACGGCTTACTGGCTGCCGCATTTGCGCTCCGTGACTCCAATCTCATTGTTGACGAACAATCGGTTGGCAGGAGCCTGTAGCGAACATAAACTTTGGAATAACAAAAAGACTTCCAAAGAAGTCTTTCGAAGTACCTATGCTTGGCTAGGGCGGAGGGATTCGAACCCCCGAATGCCAGTACCAAAAACTGGTGCCTTACCACTTGGCGACGCCCTATCGATACAGTCGAGCAAAAGTTAGCTTCGACAAGTGGTGATTATACTAAAAAACGAGGCTGATTACCACACTTCACTATTGGTAATCGGGCGCAGCAGGCAAACCAAAGAACTCTTCTAGGGTTTGGATATTCTTGTCGTGCATCTCTGACGCGAGCTCGGTTCCCACGTAGCGAACGTGCCACGGTTCGTAAGTGTAGCCCGTAATCGGTGTTTTGCCATCGGGGTAACGGACCACAAACCCGTACTTGTAGCCGTTAGTTGCTAGCCACTTGCCTTCAACGGTAGTGCTGTAGCAGGCTTCGACATTACAACTAGGATTGCTGGTACCCCCCAAATCGGCAGCCAGGCCAGTCTGGTGTTCGCTGTACCCTGGACGGGCACTTTGCGTGTCGGCCGCTGCTTGGCCTTGCTGAGCAACGTAGCGGTTGTATAGCGTAACCTGGAAATCATACGAGCGGTAGCCGCTTTGAAGGTTTAGATGCACGCCTTCTTTGTTGGCGTCGGCAATCATTTTTTCGAGTCCGTTTGCGGTTTCTTTGCGTACATATTTTTCTGTCGGCGTAATATTGCCACGCAGTGGTATGTTTGGTACGACCAAATCGGTCGGTGCGTATGTTTTAGGATTGAGCGAACGAAGTTTGTTGACAACTATCCAGGGGCTGGAGGGTTCATCAAGAGAGTATCTTTTAGCATCAAAAGCCACGGGCTTAGGGTTAGTGGTAGTATTTTTGTTTCCGTTCGAGGAACCAGTGATTGGGCTTGCGATTGGCGAGCCGGATTGGCGCAGCAACAGAAAACTTGCAACTATGGCGAGCAGCAAGATCACGAGGCTTACTATGATGATTCTTTTTCGAGGCATGGTGCTAGTATAGCGTAGATTTCCCTTTGTCGTGCCTTGCGTGCCTCGGCCTTTTAGATTACAGTTGTCCGAAGCGAAGGTAGTACTATGCCACAAAAGAAACCACTAAATCCGGCTGATTTTATCGAGCCTCTGAATATGAATGGCCTCGAGGGGCGCATGTTACACATGCCTGGGCCTAAAAATGCCAAGCGTGAGGTGCTGTTTGTATATGGCCACCATTCGAGTTTGGAGCGCTGGTGGGGTATCGCTAAGTTTATCAACCGCTATGCAGCCGTGACGATGCCAGACTTACCAGGATTCGGTGCGATGGATAGCTTTTATAAAATTGGCCGGGACGCTAGCCTGGACAACTATGCCGATTACCTGGCGTCGTTTGTAAAATTACGCTATAAGCGCAAAAAACCCGTCGTGGTAGGTATGAGTTTTGGATTTATAGTTGTGACACGTATGTTGCAACGTTTTCCAGAACTGACTAATAAAATTGAGATGGTTGTGAGCTTTGCTGGATTTGCGCATAAGGATGACTTTATGTTCAGCAAAAGTCGTTGGCGCTTTTATTACCATCTGTCAAAATTCTTTTCACATCGTTTCACGGCATTATTTTTCCGCTATATTTGTTTGCACCCAGCAATATTGCGCGCTGCCTACAAACGCACCCACAATGCCAAGGAAAAATTCGAGGGAGTCGTGGGCGAAGAGCTAGAGGAAATCACGCGTTTCGAGATTAGGCTGTGGCACGATAACGACGTACGCAGCTACATGCGGACCACAAGCGAATTTTTAAATCTCAACAACTGTGATCGGAAGATCGATATGCCGGTGCACCATATTGCCGTTGCTGGCGACCGATATTTTGACAATCATCGAGTCGAACAGCATTTTCGGGTTATCTTTAGTGATTTTGTGCTACTCAAGACACTCAAGCTTGGTAACCATGCGCCTAGCGTGATAGCCGACGAGCGGGCGGCCGCAGCCTTTATTCCACCGAAGTTACGGCGTATGCTCAAATCGTAAGTAGGCGTTCAAAATAAGCAAGAATGGTATAATGAAAGCAATATGAAGATAGGTTTAGTGTGCCCGTATAACATTGCTAAAGGCGGTGGCGTGCAAGAAATTGTAAAAGCCATGCGTACCGAGCTCATTGCTCGTGGCCACGAGGCAAAGATCATTACCCCACAACCCAAAGATACCGCAGGCATTGATACCGACGGTATTATTTTTGTTGGTTCGGCAACCGATTTTCACGGCCCGCTTCACACAACCTCACAGATATCAGCCAGTGTAGACACAGAAGCAATTGAGCAAATGCTAGAAAGTGAACAGTTTGATATCTTGCACTTTCACGAACCTTGGGTGCCGGTGCTCAGTCGGCAGATCCTCAGCCGTAGCACTAGTGTGAACATCGCTACCTTTCATGCTAAAATCCCCGAAACAATCATGAGTCGGACGGTGGTAAAGGTCGTCACTCCTTATCTTAAGTCTGTGCTTAAATATCTTGACGCACTTACTGCCGTATCAGACGCTGCGGCCGAGTATGTCAGCGGCCTTACCAACGAGCCCATTAGTATTATCCCCAACGGAATCGACCTCACTCAGTATCGCGCAGCGGCGCGTAAAACTAACAAGAAAGACACTGATACGCGCAGTATCCTTTATATCGGTCGCCTGGAACGACGTAAGGGCGTGAAGCATTTACTGCAAGCTTACGAGCTGTTGACTAAAGAAATATCCGATGTTTCGCTGATAATTGCCGGCGATGGACCCGACCGAGAAAAACTCGAGCTCATGGTCGACGAGCTAGAGCTGCCGAACGTAACATTCATGGGATATATTAGCGATGATGTTAAAAAACAATTACTGAGCGAAACAGATGTGTTTTGTTCGCCTGCACTGTTTGGCGAAAGCTTTGGTATTGTCCTGCTCGAAGCTATGGCGAGCGGCTTGGTAACGGTAGCCGGAAATAATTCGGGCTATGCTGGTGTCATGCAAGAGTTGGGGGCGATTTCACTTGTTAACCCACATGACAGCGAAGAATTTGCTCGTCGTTTGCAACTACTACTTACCGAAGATGACTTGCGACATCTGTGGCGACAATGGGCCAAGGGCTATGTCGCGCAGTTCAGTTACCCGAATGTCGTAGCTCAATACGAAGATTTGTATCAAACCGTGAGCAAACAGCATGCCGAAAACACCATCCGTGCCGTCGCTTAAGATAGGACTACTGCTCGATACTTCACTTGATCCGCAAGATGGCGTGCAACAATATGTCATTGGTGTTGGTGAGTGGTTACGCATGCAGGGGCATGACGTGCATTACGTAGTTGGTCAGACTACCGAACGTTCATTGCCGAATATTCACAGCATGACCCGTAATGTCGGGGTGTCGTTTAATGGTAATCGCACGACCATTCCGCTGTTTTTAAGCAAACATAATGCTCGACTTTTTTTACAAAAAGAACAGTTTGATATCTTGCATGTCCAAACCCCGCATCATCCTTTTATGGCTCAACGGCTTATTATGGCGGCGTCGCCTACTACAGGTGTGTTGGCTACGTTCCATATTTTGCCGTACGGGCTCGTAGCACGGTTGGCTACAAAAATACTCGGTTGGTTACTTCGGCCTTCACTGCAGCGTATCGACTCGATGCTGGCTGTATCTGCAAGCGCTGCCGAATTCGAAAAACAGACGTTTGGACTAACGGCGCAAGTGCTGCCCAATGTTATCGATTACCCCCGGTTCAATTCGGCATCGCCTTTTCCTAAGCAAAACGGCGAGCTGACAATATTATTTCTTGGACGACTGGTGGAGCGCAAAGGATGTCGGGTGTTGCTCGAAGCGATTGTTGAACTTACGCATGCTTCAGACGCAGCGACACTGCCCACGTTTAAGGTGGTGATATGCGGCAAAGGCCACCTCGATAGTCAGCTCCGTGATTACGTTCGTCGGCACGGACTTGAAGACCGCGTAACTTTTACCGGCTTTGTGAGTGAGGCAGATAAACCGCGTTACTACGCTTCTGCAGACATCGCGGTGTTCCCGAGTAGCGGCGGTGAAAGCTTCGGGATAGTGCTGCTCGAAGCCATGGCATCTGGTTCGGCGGCGGTGCTGGCAGGCGATAACCCCGGGTATCGTACCGTTATGGATCCGAAACCCGAATTGTTGTTCGATCCAAAAAATGTTCAGTTGTTGGTCGACAAACTGCGCGAGTTACTACTGGACGGCGCGAAAAGACAAACGCTCGCCACCTGGGGCGCCAACTATGCTGCACAGTTCGATGTAGCCATAGTCGGTACCAAATTAGTTAACGAATATAACGAAGTATTGCGCTCAAGACGCAACATGCAATAATAAGGATATGTTTAAACTATTCTCATCCGATAAAGAACACGAAGTCGAAGTCACGGTCAGTATCCCGACGCTTCTAAAAGTACTAGGTTTTGCGATTGCGGCGATTATATTCTTTGCCGCTCTTCGGAAATCTTCGCATGCGCTCCTGCTAATTTTTACTGCCTTCTTTTTTGCTCTTGCCCTCAACGCCCCCGTGAGTTGGATAGCGAGACACATCCCTGGCAAACGTAAGGGCAGCCGTGCTCTGGCAACGACGTTGTCTACCCTGCTGGTAGTAGGTATCCTCGCTCTTTTCCTCGGTAGTTTGATTCCCCCTATTGTGAGACAGACACAAACGTTCGTTGACGCAGCACCGGGTATCATACGTGACGTTCGCGACGGTAATAGCGAGACCGGTAAATTTATTAAGCGCTACCACCTCGAAAAACAAGTGAATGACTTTTCGAAAGATTTATCCGGTCGCCTCAAGAACGTCAGCGGAACGGCTGTCACTACGGTCACTAAAGTTGGCTCAAGCGTGTTCACAGTGCTTACCATACTGGTACTTACGTTTATGATGCTTGTCGAAGGGCCCCGCTGGCTGGCCTTTATGCGTGAGCTATTACCCGACAAACACGAGGAACAAACGGCTCGATTAACTGCCGATATGTACAGAGTAGTAAAAGGCTTTGTCAATGGTCAGGTACTACTTGCAGCTATTGCTTCGCTCATGCTCTTGCCGGGACTGCTGATTTTTCACGTCAGTTATGCATTTGCATTACTAGGTGTGGTGTTCATTTGTGGACTTATCCCCATGGTTGGTCATACCATTGGAGCCGTTATTGTCACACTTGTTGCGTTGTTTCATTCACCAATTTCGGCCGTGGGTATTTTGGCGTACTACATAACGTATCAACAGATAGAAAATTACCTGATTCAACCTCGTCTGCAAGCCAATACGACCGATATGTCACCGCTCCTCGTGTTTGCTGCAGTAATCATCGGCGTGAGCTTTAGTGGATTGTTCGGTGGTCTTGTGGCGATTCCGGTAGCCGGCTGCATCCGCATACTCGTGCTCGATTACTTACGCACCAAACACCTCATTGCGTCCCCTGTCGTGCGAGACGAACTCAAAAAAGCTACAGCCGAAACCAAATAGCACCCTGCTCGGTGTCGCGTAGGCCAATTCCCTGGCTTGTAAGTTGATCGCGGAGTTCGTCCGATTTAGTCCAATCCTGTTTGCTACGGGCGCTTTCGCGGGCAGATATAAGCTGTTTCAAATCGTCGTCAATGTCAGCTTGGGCAGCCAGTGTCAAGCCAAGAAGCGAATCGATAAATACGAGCAAGGTTTCAAATTCTGCCACATGGGCACTATGAAGACCGGTTGACTCTAGCTGGCCAAAAATGCCACTCAGTAACACGAGTGCTCGCGGGGTGTTAAGATCATCACCGAGTAACTCAGTGAGTTGCGTTTGGATTTCGGTGGCAGTAAAAGTCGTGCCACCGCTGCTTGAACTGGCAGTTTGATAACGAAGTACAGCGGCAGCTTGCCAATTCTTTAAGCGGTTCTGAGCCGCATCCAAACTTTCCCAACTGAATTTGCTTTGATTTCGATAATGGCTTTCGAGTACATGCAGACGAAACGCTTCGAGGCTAGAACCCTTGGCCTCAATGTCCTCCAGGGTAATGCCGTTGCCCAGTGACTTGGATATCTTTTCGCCGTTCACCGTTATATGGTTAGCGTGCATCCAATAGTTCGCAAATGGCTTGCCGGTTGCAGCTTCGCTTTGTGCAATTTCGTTCGAGTGGTGAACGGGAATGTGGTCGATGCCACCAGAATGAATGTCCAGTGTTTCACCGAGGTATTTCATGCTCATGGCCGAACATTCTATGTGCCAACCCGGAAAACCCTTGCCCCACGGACTGTCCCATTCCATGTCTCGTTTTTCGTCTTTGGGCGAGAATTTCCAGAGTGCAAAGTCAGTGGCATTACGTTTTTCTGGGTTGTATTCTACGCGTGCTCCGGCTTGTTGCTCGTCCAGGTCAAGACCTGCAAACTCGGCGTACTTAGGAAATTTAGAGGTATCAAAGTAGACACCATCGCTAATAGCGTACGTGAAGCCCTTCTCCTCGAGTGTCTTGACGAGCCTAATTTGCTCGTCGATATGTTCGGTAGCTTTTGGCAGAAAATCAGGTTGTAAAATATTGAGGCGATTAAGCCCCTGTATAAAGTAGTCACCATAAAATTTGGCAATGTCCCACGCGGTCTTGCCTTCGCGGCGAGCTCCCTTTTCGAGTTTGTCTTCGCCTTCGTCGGCGTCACTTACAAGGTGCCCGACATCGGTAATATTCATGACCCACTTTGGCTGCAAATGGTTGGCTTTCAGAGCACGAACAAGCACGTCGTAGCGGATAAACGTAAACCAGTTGCCGACATGGGGGAAGTCGTAGACGGTTGGTCCGCAAGTATACAGCGTCACTGCGGGTGATTGCAGTGGTGTGATAACTTCGACGGATTTGGTGAGAGTATTGTAAAGTTTCATGATTATTTCCTATCTTAGATCATCGAGAAGTTCGGTAGCAAGCTGAATACACTCTAACTTTACTTCGCTGAAGGGTCGACCATCGGTCTGTTTGAAGCCGCCGGCATACGGATGACCTCCCCCGCCTAATTTTTCGGCCAGTTTACCAGCAACGGCCGAGCCTTGGTTGGCACGAATGGCTCCGGTAATCTTGCCGTCGTCGTAGCTTTTGAGGACTATTGCTACTCGAACACCGCTTATTTGCAACATATCGTTTTGGACAAGTGGTGCGGGATTGTACAGCGGGCTAAACGTATTGATCTCATGTTGAGGAACTGTCACGAGTGCAAGGCGCCCGTCGGCCACTATTTCGGTGCGAGCGATGAGCTCGGCCTTGTAACGATAGATTTCTTCTGGCATTTTGCCGTATTCCCGGCGGAGTTCTTCCAGTTTTGGCCGGTCGACACCAAGGGCAACCAGGGCTGCCATGGTGGTATAGGTACCTTCTTTTGCGAGGTCATTCGTGAGGCCCTGGGTGTCCCCCAGTATAGCTGTCATAATGTTGGCGCCCGCATCCTTGTTGATTGCCCAGCCAAGCTGCGACGCAACATGGTATATAAGCTCGCCGGTAGAAGATACGCCGTCATCGCACAGGGTAACGTGTGCGAAATCGATCTTGTTCTCGACGATTGCGTGATGATCGAGCACGATACTTGGTTTGGACTTGAGCCAGGCAAGTTGCCCGCTAATACTTAATTTTTCGAGCAGTGTCAGCGTCGACGCATCAACAATGATACTCGCCTCAAATTGTGATGGCAGCTCTTTTACTACGCGGTCCCAGCCACTTAAATAGCGGAGGTATCCAGGGATATCAACGCCGCAATACATCACTACGTGCTTACCTAGGTCTCCTAGTATATGTTCAAGCGCTAGGCTGCTGCCCAAACTATCGGCGTCGGGGTTGTCAGCCTGAACAATAACGATTCTTTGTACGCTACTGACAATTTCGGCAAGTTTGGTCGCTTCGGGATATTTCATTACAGCCTATTATAAAGGAGTTTTATGTAAAGTTACGCAGCATTGTTGCCAGACCAAGATATGGGGGTACAAAGTCATTACTCTCGATGAACGATAGTGGTTTCCATTCGAGTTTTGCCGAATCATCAGCGGGCACAAAATCGCCTTGCCACCGAGTGGTTACGAATATTAGATCGATAACCGATACATTCGGTATGTACTCCGCTCCGTATGCGGTTAACAAGGTCATATCCTTGCGTTGGATATTCACGCCAGTTTCTTCGGCTATTTCGCGAATACAGGCTTGGTACGGATCTTCAGCATATTCGATAAAACCGCCCGGGAAATCATATTTGCCCTTATTGGGTTCGATACCACGCTTCGAAAAAAGTGCTTCATTACCCTTAAGGAAAACGACAGCTACCGTGGCCCTGGGGTTGTTGTAGAGGTCCTGTCCGCAAGTAGTGCACGAATAGTACGTTGCGTCATGTTTGACCAATGTACTACTACCACAATTCGGACAATACTCGTATTTCATAAAACTTGACGACCTTCTAGTGCTCGACCAAGCGTTATTTGGTCAGCATATTCGAGGTCGACACCAATCGGTAAGCCGCGGGCGAGGCGGGTAATCTTTACCGTTCGATCGCCTATTTGTTGCTGGATGTACAGAGATGTCGATTCACCTTCCACGCTGGCATTGGTGGCCAGGATAATTTCTTCTACATCCTCATCGTCAATCCGTTGCACGAGCTCTTTAATACGCAAGTTTTCGGGCCCAACGCCGTCGATTGGTGACACCAAACCGCCCAAGACGTGATACGTCCCGTGAAATTGCCCGGTATTTTCAAGTGAAACGATATCGAATGGCTCAGCAACAACCGCAATAACCTTTTTATCTCGACGGGGGTCGGTATACAGATCAGACAATTCCTGTCCGGCTGGCACAAAAGCGAATGTCTTTTTACAATAACCGATACCGCTATGGAGCGCCTCGAGGCTCCCCGCTAACTTCCGTGACAAGGATACGTCGCGACGCGTCAAATAATAGGCATAACGCTCTGCTGTGCGCGGGCCGACGCCCGGGAGAGCCCCGAGCGCCTCGATAAGATTAGTCAGTGCGGGCGGTAAAACCTGCATGTGCTTCTAGAGGCCTAAATCGCCAAGCGCACCCATCATAGGTTGCATTTTCTCGGCTGCAATCTTCTGGCTTTCCTGGATGGCTTCTTTTACGGCGTCTTCTACCCAACGTTCCAGCTGCCCAATGTCATCAAGATCGACATATTCTGGGTCAATATGAACCTTTTTGAGTTTTTGTTCGCCAGTAATTTCAACTATAACTGCACCATCACCCTTTTCGACGGTAATGACTTGTTTCTGTAATTCTTTTTGAATCTTCTTCACGCGCATGAGCATCTTAGCTTGGTCAAATCGACTCATAGTAGGACTCCTTTACTGTCAAACACTATTGTAGCAAAAAAAGTTATTTGATACCTGGAAGCACGGCGATAAATGTCGCTCGCGTCTCGGAATTGTGTGGCCAGGCGACGAAGTAACTGCGCAAGTTGTAGGCACTCGATGCCGCGACAAGCAATGCGATTAGCCCAACGCCAAGTCCTCTGGCAAGCGGATTACGTGGAAATACCTGTAGCCAGTGGTGTAGCACGTATGCCATGCCACCGACGATAATTGCGTATACGAACGGCACAAGTAGCGCGATCGATACTGTCCCAGATACCGCAATCAGTAGAGCTGCAACACTCAGAAGAACGGTAATAAGGACCGTGCGAAAAGAGCGCAAGTGTCGTCCATAAAAGTACAGACCCGCCACGAGCATGATAGTCGTGAATGCATCGAGTATCGGCAAACGACCGAGCCAGAGCGCGGGGTGGTGCGGACCACGTGCCACGAAATATGCGATGTCATTGCCGAGCCGCTTCAGCATCCCCTGCCAGTCGCTCCAAACGCGAGGAGCGCCAAGCCAATCAAGTCCATTGTGTGGATGCAAATATACCAACAATCCAATTCCAGCAATCGTGATGATAATAAGCAACAGATGCATGATCTTTTCCCAAAGCACGGTAATTTCGTCCCAGCTATCGAGCAAATCGTCACGCTGCAAAATAAGATTGGCTAGCACCAGCCACACCATCCCGGGTATAAAAAGCAGTACTAACATGCCAATAAGCCAGCCGAAGCGCACCAAAATTTTATCATAGTGAGCATGGAACAGTACATGCAGGGCGAGTAGCGTTACACCGCCCCACAAAAAGCTGACATCCAACAAGGCGATTCGGCCGACATGCAGCAGCCAGCTACTTGTTCCGAACAACACCACGCCCAGTATTGCCATGCGGACGCCGTACCAACGTTTGAGAACGTAAGCGAATGCAACTAGGCTAAAAATCGCAAACAAGGCAAACGGTACTCGGAGCATTGCTGGGTTATGGAATGGCAGATGCCAGAGTGCCCACGCTACTACCTTTATAGGCGCATGAAGTGGATTGTCGATGATTGCATGAAAACTCGAGTAACTTGCCAGTGTCTGCACTTCTTCGTTACTAATCCCGGCCGTCAGAGAACCCAAGAAGCGACCGTATAAGAGGCTGCTTATAAGGATGATTCCGATAATAAGCGCGCTCAGGCGCCAGTAGTTATTTAAATAAGTGCGGATAGATCGAAGCATAACTTTCATTATAACGCGCTTGTGCTTTGAACCAATCTCAAATTCTTAGTTTGTTAAGTGAAGAATGTGCAAGTGAGTGTTTGTTGCCAGTTCTTGCGAGGAGATCTATGCGTGCATAGGGCGACGAGCAAAACTGGCAACAGGCGCCATTTGCGTATTCTGAAGCTGAACTAGGAGTTTGAGATAGATTCATTTATTCACCAAATGGATTACCATGTCGCGTATCGAGCGAACGGAAGCGTTGTTTTTCGTTGTCGAAATACAACTCTACGCCGCCCGTGGGACCATTACGGTGCTTCTTAATCAAGATGTCGGTAATCTTTTTACGGTCGGTTTCGGGGTTGTAATATTCCTCGCGGTAAATAAATGCTACGATGTCGGCATCTTGCTCGATAGAACCGGATTCTCGTAGGTCAGAAAGTTGTGGAATCTGTGGGGTACGGCTTTCGACTGAACGGCTCAGTTGGCTTAGAGCGAGAAGTGGCACATTCAGCTCGCGTGCAACACCTTTGAGGCCACGCGAAATCTCTGAAATTTCCTGTACGCGGTTGCCGTCGCTGCCCGAGCGCCCACCGCCACTCATGAGCTGCAGGTAATCTACAATGATCAGCCCCAATTGATGCTGGTGCGCTTCGCGGCGCGCTTTGGTACGCATGTCACTAACGGTGATTCCCGGTGTGTCATCGATATAGATCGGTGCTTCGCTGAGGGTGCCCATGGCCTGACCAATCTTTTCAAAATCGCTGTCGGTAAGATTACCGGTGCGTAATGCCCAGGCATCTACGCCTGACTCCATTGACAGTAAGCGGTCGACAAGCTGTTCTTTGCTCATTTCCAAGCTAAAAAGCAGTACTGGCTCCTTGGACTGAACGGCCACGTTGTGCGCTAGGTTAAGCGCGAGCGCTGTCTTACCCATAGAGGGACGGGCCGCAAGAATAAATAAGTCAGAGCGCTGTAGACCGGCGAGCATGTTGTCCATGTCTTTGAATCCGGTTGGAATTCCACGTAGTTTCTTCTTGTCTTTATGGAGATCATCGAGACGCTCGAAACTTTCGGCCAAGATCGCTTCGATGCTGACAACGCTTTGTTTAACGTGACGTTGGCTGACACGGAACAGACCGGCTTCGGCTTCTTCGATGAGTTGTTTGAGGCCGATATTTTCTTGCCCCACGAGGTCGCTTATTTCGGCATTTACAGTCAATAATCGACGGCGGACGCCCTTTTCGGCAACAATGTTGGCATATTCAACGACGTGGGCTGCGGTGGGCACAAAGTTAGTCAGCTCTGTCAGGTAAGCAGGACCGCCAACCATATCGAGGTAGCCGTTGGCTTTGAGTTGGTTGGACAGGGTCAAGACATCGATGGAACTGCGTTTTTCGTACAGCAGCATGATTGCTTCGTAGATGCGTTCGTGGCGTTTATCATAAAAATCGTCGCTACTAATGATGTCCGCTATTTTAATAATAGCGTCAACATCAATCAGGATGGCGCCTAAAACACTCGCCTCCATGGCTTCGTCATGTGGCGCAAGTTTAGTCTTAGTATTTTCCCTCGGCTCCATTAGTAGTACTGTACCATATTTTAGCTGTCGATTACTTCCCCGCCACCGAAGATAGAGCTTATGGTATTCATCGATTCGTCAGCCGGCTGGTCGGGTGTAATGCCGAGCGGGTTTGGCTTAACATTTTTATCGTATAAACACACAATTTCTATTGGCTCACCCGCTATGGTCTCGATAACGTTATTGAGGATGGTTTTGTTTTTTACTTCGTTGAGTCGTTTCTGGTGAAATGCAAAAGAGAATGTGAGGGTTATTTTCCTTGCTTCGAATTGTGGTTCTGCCATGCGGACAATACTGTAGAGGGTGTTGTACTCTTTCTTGAGCGCGTTCAGTACTTCTGGCCAGAGGGCTGCGTCCATAGTGACACCGTCCAGTCTTTTTTGCCGCGCAGGCTTCGCGGGTTTTGGTACTTCGGCAGCTAGAGTTTCAGTGGTGTTGATGGTTGTTGATGCAGTCTTGATTGGCGCGGGTTTTGGCAATGGCTGTTTTTTGGCGACCGCCGGAGGCACTGGTGCAGAATCAATGGTAGGAGTAATTACCTCGGGCAGCGCAGCGGGCGTGAGCGCCCCTAGCAAGGTGAGCTCCAGAAATCGTGCTGGATCATGCGACCTAGGAACGCGTAACAGCTCTTTGGCGAGCGATAGGAGCGTTGTCGGAGGGAGTGGTGGCGTGCCGTCGAGCAGTGACGATCGTAAACTAGTACCAACCTGCTTCGCGATGGTTGCCGCCTGAAACCCCTGAAGGAATAATGCCTGTAAGCCGTCTACCATCTGTTGGAGCGCACCTACTGACATGGTGCTTATCAGGTTATCGATCGCCTCTTTTGGTGCAATGCCTAGTAGCTCCTGGACGTCCTGGATGCTGATTTTCTTTATGCCACCACCAATCTGATCTAGCAGCCCAACACTGTCGCGAAAACTCCCGTCACCATGCTCGGCCAGGAGCTCCAATGCCTCATCACTAATGTCGATGTGCTCTTTAGAAGCGATTGCGCGCAGGTGCGCTACTAGTGGCCCCTGCTCTGCCGGCTTGAACGAATACCGTTGGGTGCGGCTAATAATAGTTGCTGGCAACTTGTGTACTTCGGTGGTGGCAAGGATGAACACCACGTGCGCCGGGGGTTCTTCGAGCGTCTTGAGGAGTGCATTGAAGGCCTGTGGAGTCAGCATATGGACTTCATCGATGATATATACCTTATATTTTCCGGTTGTCGGCGAGATATGAACTTTTTCGCGCAGATCGCGAATCTCGTCGATACCACGGTTACTCGCGGCATCTATCTCGATGATATCCAGATGGTTGTCTTCTTCGGTGTAGGCCAGGCCGTTGATTTCGTGCGCTAGGATACGGGCAATAGATGTCTTGCCGACGCCCCGAGGGCCAGTAAAAAGATAAGCGTGGCTGAGCCGCCCCTCTTTGAGCGCGGTTTTGAGTGCCGTGATGATATGTTCCTGGCCAACAATTTCATCAAGCGACTTCGACCGATACTTTCGGTATAACGCCTGTCCCATGTCACTCTTAAGTATAGCGGAGCGGGCCAAATAATGCTGCTGTAATAAAGTCCGTAGGTTGGTTTAACGTTCATATTGCGCAACGTTGGGCGTAAATTACCCCCGAACTATTCAGTAAAAGAACGGTCTCGTCGAGACCGGAATGTAATAAAAATTATTTTAGCAGTGATATTACAGCGCGGCTTCGAGGGCGGCCCACTCGGCATTGGTGTCGTCTTCGGGGACGTTTACACTCACTTGGTCGCCAGGCTTGGCCTTAAAGTATGTCACGCTTGCCAACAGCACGCGGTACTCTTTTTTGCCGACCTCCACGAAGTAATGACCATTTTCGAGCTTCAAAGCACCGACAACTTGTTTGCGTGGGATAGGACCAATTTGCTTGTATAAAAATGCACCGTCGTCGGCGATAGTCAGTTTGAGAATGTCACCTTGAACGAGCTTGGACTTAGAGGCGTAGTTTGCAGGTACGGGATACATCTTGCTGTCGCTACCAACCATATTTTGGCCGTCAAAGACACCTTCGATAACTTTACCGAGAGTTTCTTCGCGGGCAACTGGTGCTACTTTGGCATCATCACCAACTAAACTAATCAACAGCTCAGTAGCGGCTGCGAGGTTTGTTTCGGCATCTTGAATAAGTGCTCGTAATCTTTTGATTTGTTTTTCTGGTACGTCTGCCATGTTTTTCCCGTTTTCTCTCTAGACGAAGTTTTGTCTCTCTACTCTTCCCCCTAAACCTAACACGTTTAAAAGGTCAAGTCAAAATAGTTAAGTATGTACAGCAAAATCTGTGGATAACTAATAGTACCGCAGTGTTAATCACCGCGGTACTATCTAATGCGAACCTGTTATTACGCAAGTTCGACGGTTGCGCCAGCAGCTTCGAGAGCTTTCTTGGCAGCTTCAGCGTCTTCGGTCTTTGCTTTTTCAAGCACAGTCTTCGGAGCGCCATCAACGATAGCTTTTGCTTCACCGAGGCCAAGACCAGTCAGGTCTTTAACTGCCTTGATAACAGCTACTTTTTGAGCACCAGCGTCCTTCAGGACGACATCGTATTCGCTTTTTGCGTCTTCTGCAGGTGCAGCGTCGCCGCCAGCAGCAGGACCAGCAACAGCGACAGCCGCAGCTGGCTCGATGCCGTATTCATCCTTGAGGATAGTTTTAAGTTCGTTTACTTCGAGGACAGTCAGCTTGGTTAGCTCTTCTGCCAGTTTCTTTAAATCAGCCATGTGGTTAATTCTCCTTTATTTAGTGAGGGGCCTTTTAGGCGGCCGCTTTTGCCTCAACGCCGTCGAGCAAACTGTGAAGGTTGCCAGAAAGTGCGTTAATGGTGTCATTAAGCGGAGCTGCAAGGGTTGCAAGTACTTGACCGATAAGTTGATCCTTACCGGGGAGGCTTGCGAGTGCTTTGACGTCGTCACTGCTCAAAAACTTGCCGTCTGCGCTAATAGCACCTACGAATTGGATCGTGGGGTTCTTCTTAGCGAATTCGGCGAGGATTTGCGCGGGTGCAACTTCGTCTTCGGCGTTGAACGCGTATACAAGCATGCCTTCCAGGCCGCTCACATCGGTGTCCTTAAGGTTTTTAGTAGCTTTGACCGCTTGGATAACCAGGCGGTTCTTTACTACTTTTACCTTGGTACCGTTGTCGCGGGCTTGACGGCGTAGTGCCTGCATAGCTTTCACAGTCGTGCCCTTGTACTGGGCAACAACTGTCATTTTAGAAGAACTCAAAAGATCGCTGACTTCAGCGACTAAATCGTTCTTCTGTTGTTTTGTTAATGCCATGCATTGATCTCCAATTTATTGGATATTTTGATACAGCTATCGACCGTTGCTGTATCCGTTGCCAAACAAAAACCCTTTGTTTTACCAAAGGGTTCAAACGCTCAAAAAGAGTGGTTTGTACCTCGGCGACATTATCAAAGCCTTTCGACCCGTCGCTGTCTCTGGCAACTTATCTGTTATTTTACTCTAAAGCGCCTCTGTCGTCAATGTTTGAGGGGTCGTGGATTTAGGTGCTTAACGGAGTACGCGTAACGGGGTAGATTGTCCGAGCAATCAGTTCATCAATCGTTTCTTTAGGGCCTGAGATATCAATTTCTTTGCCGGCCTTGGAAGCCGATAAATTAGCAGTGTTGTTGTCCTCGTGAAGCTCTGCCTCGGCTGCGCTATGCAAAAGATGTCCTGCATAATTCATGGCATCAACCTCTTCATCTGACAATACGCTGTAGGTATCGAATGCGTCCAATTCTCCGTGCAAAGCACGTCGTCCAAGATCTTTCGTCGGTCGTGGGCCTCTTGGTGCTGGGCCTTGGGGGGGTGTTTCCCATGTCATGGTAAGACCCTGTTTGCCCGTACTCGCATAGCATCGCTGCCGGGGAGTTCCCACTGTTGTGTAACGACATGGCCGGTACGCTGCACAAGTTGTGGGTGTCGGCGACGCTCATCCGCGACTGCCCTGTCCTGTTCGGTCACGGCCGAGCCAAACTCGCTCATGTCACATAGACTGTGTTCGAGGAACAAAGCGTGGTCGTGTACATCATTGGCATGGGGAAAGGTGTTGAAGACGGAAGTAGCTTGATTAGTCATCAGAGTGTCCTTGCTCGCGCAGGTCCATGCTTTCTTGCATGCCTTGCCTTGCGTGGTCGGCAGAACTGTCAAATGGTGTTCGTTGCCGACGTGCTGAAGTTAATGCTGTCTCGCCGACATATGCTGCTAATGCGGGCTGAGGGGTCGTGAGGGTTTCGTCGTCGGCCGAAAGTCGGTTTAGCTCTTCTGCTGATATCATGTCTGTATCTCCTTAAAAATAAAAATAGGCTTCGATTGAAGCCTATGGGTGGTTGCGGGGCTGTGCGGTTAGCGATATGTTCGCTTGGCTTCAACCTTGCTGAAGCACAGCCCTTGTAGGCCGAGAATAATAATCAGTTGCTTCGCGATGTTATTAACCATACGCTCTATCTAACTCCTCTTTACATATCATGTCAAATCGGAATACGTAAGCTTATTAAGTGATAACAGTCCCGCTTTGACAAGTCCGCAAAATGCGAGTATCATCTCACTTTGGAATTGACTATGAACACAAACGCTGGAGTACAACCTAACATTCCGTCTGTTGACGAAAACGTAAATTGCGAACAGATGAGAATCGCCATGCTCGACTCTTATGGGTTAATCATTGCTGGCGTATCTGGAGATTTACAGATACGTGCAGCAATTGTGCAAGCGCTTCGAGAAACTAAAGTAGCTTCACGGATTCTTAATCACTATCTCGAAGGTGGGCCAAGCCCTGAAGAACAATTTTTACCTTCTCTGGTAAACGTTAAACTACAGCCGGAACATCACGCAGTCGATAAAGTACTCGATGATCGATTGATAAACTTTCTAGGGAGTATTCCCACCGTTGAAACATGCATGAATCTTGAACTTGATGAAAAATACTGGATTATTCGCCGACCTGCTTTTGAAAAAGATGCTTCTGTCGACACAGTTGTCACGCGAAATATCATTCACGATAAAATAGACGGCGAACCTCGCCAGATTGCTCATTACGGCGTCCAGCATCGTTTCAAATTACCAGAAGATATTCGTTAAAGATTATTCAGTTTGAACTGTGTGTAGCGCTCGGCCGCCAGACGGGTCAGAGCGGCGTCTTCGTCGGTGTTCACAAACTTCATGGCTTCGGCCATCATGGGATGGACTTCGGCAAGTTTTTCGTGCATCTGTAGCACTAATTTGCGGTAGCCCGGGTGACCCTGGGGGCTGGTGCGTAGCTCGTTAAAGTGAAAGGTCTCGCGGGCGTTCATGGTTATCTTCCAACGCATTCGGTGACCGAGTAGTGTGGCATATTGGGCTTCAGCGGCGAAACCAGCCTGTTGCAAGGCACTATATAACTGCAGGCTAAGCTCAAAACATTTCTCGAACATCTCACTCAAACCTGCTTCCTCGACGAGCTCGGGTATTTCATAGCCAAAGCGAGGCGTGAGTTGCTGCCATTCTAGGTCATCTACCATTCGGTGACGTTGCAGGTCTCGGAAAATACCGTAATCACACATGATATCCCAGCTGTAATGTGCTTTCTCTAGTGCGCGGCCAGGTCGGTGACGGCGGTTAAGGCGTTCGCCCATGTAGGCGTCAAAAATGTCCATTTTCTTTTGGTAGTTCCACTCTGACACTTCTTCTCGTAATGCTCGCAGTGGTTGATCACTATGCTCGTAGAGCATATCGGGCACCAGGTCGAGTTCGTTACGTGGCCAGATGTCAGTCAGAGTGACAGCGGTATCTCCGCGGTCGGCGTGGCGGGCCTGTAAATATTCCTCGGCAAGTGCTTTCACATTGTTGCGGGTGTTGGCGCGGTAGGCGATGAGGGCGCCCCCACGTTCTGGTTTGTCGGCCCGTTCTAGGAATGTCGGAATGGTTTTACGCGCTTCTTTAAGAAGTGCATTACCGGTGTCACGCGCTTCGGGGAGCTCATCGCTCATGAGATGCATAATAAGACTTTCGAGTGCTTGCCCAGAAGCAAAAATACCAACCGTTGATTTTGTGGCGACAGGTAGTACAGAACGCACCGCGTCGCACGCTTGGGCGCGTGTAGCGCCTTGCCACGCAACATCTCGCTCGTGCGCAGGCGTGTCGGAGTTCTGGCGAACATGGTCCGTCAGGCGGTGCACCATCGACGAGTATAATCCAAATATTGCATCCATAACAGAGGTGTATGCCTCGCGAATCGGTGCATCGAAATGTGTCGGCGTGTAGTAGCGATAATTGCCTTGATCATCTTTCTGATCGAAATAAATATATCGCGTCGATTGCTCGAGGTATGCCGCCAAACGACCCCATTCGAGTTTCTTCGTAAGTAGATTAGAGGCGTTTTCCACCACCATATGCAGACCAACCAATTGTTGCACCGAGTCGTCGCCGTACGCGGTAATAACGCGCTGTAACAGCTTTTCGTCCTTGCCCATGGCGTGGGCAAACTCGTCCAATATAGTAATGCGCATATCATCTGCCCGGCGGCTCAAACGAGCCATCGCAGCGGCGATGGTGATAGGTGTTAATTTTTCGGTAAAGCCGTAGACGTTGCCGGTGCTGTCGGTAACTGCCTGATCGAGATATTCACGGCCAAGTTTTGACACCGTTGTTTTGCCATCTTGTTTTTCGACGTAGGGGTTATCGGTTTGCTGGCTGGCACGTGGGGCGACGACTTCGTGAGCTACCTTTTTCTTAGTCTGTGAGGGTTTAGGCAGATGTGGCGATACTTTTTCCCAGACCAGTTTACCCACCTCGTCGATGCTTAGGAGTTTGTCGCTACGGACACAGTCGATACGTGCAAAATCTTTGGGGAATAGTTTACAGAGGTCGTCGTAGACTTCCACGGAGCGTTCCATGTGCTGCAAGTCGGCTTCGTGGATATCGCGTTTTTTGTCGGTGTAATCGCGGGTTTCTTTTTTATCGACAAGTGTCTGGGCGATATCTGCAGGTACGCGCAGCACCATACTAAGATTGGGGCGTGGAATGCCCAGCATCTGAAATTCCAAGTTATCGAGCCAAATAAAGTAGCCCCGGCGTTGCTCGGCATGGTCAAATTTTGTGCCCTGATGTGCCATATTGCTACCGGTGAAACGGTTAGCGATAACAATCTTGCCCGCGTCGAGTGCCTTACGAATTGCCGGGGCGGCTTCGTAACGGTCGAGAGCGTAAAACAGCGATGCAGTATATGGTCCTACTTCGTCAGCAGTGCCGTACTTACCGTTCAAATATTCTTTTACAAAATAAGACGAGGGTTGGTCGTACTGCGGAAAGTCAAAGGTAGCCACGTTGTGACCGTCGTTTGTTAGTTTTTCGACTAGTTTCTTAAACTGCGTGCCCTTGCCCGAGCCGTCAGTTCCCTCGATCACGATGAACAAGCCGTTTCCTGATTCTTCGCGCATTAGTTTCTCCCCCCACCCCTTATTTTTAAGGTAAAGGTTTCTTCAATCACCTTGTAATCCTTTAATCTTTGCCGGCAAATGTCGGTTGTCTTTGTATGCCCTTGGCAACATAAGTGACGGTTCCCAATTTTTTATAAGCTCGTCGATATCAGTGCCTGTCTGGTACTTGCCGCTAAAGCCTTTGTCGCGGCCACTGCCGTAATTGCCGTCGACTTCACCGGTTTCATGGAACACGATTTGGGCGATACGCTCCCCGACAGGCAGTAGAACGGTCTCGTGCTGGTTGAGATTATAGATTTCGAGTGTCAGGCGATTAATATAGCCTGGGTCAATCCAGCCAGCGTCAAAACAAACAGCAATACCATTGCGGCCCCAACTACTACGCGACTTTACTTCGCATGCCCCCGGAGGGGTAATGCCGAAGAATTCGTGTGTGTGGGCCAAAATACGTTCGCCGGGGCGGATAGGGATAATCGGGTGGTCGTCAGGGATGCCATTTAACAGAGCCACGCCGTTCTTTTCGCACCATTCCTTGTGCGGTACGGCTTTGAGGGCGGCACCAAAGTAGCGCTCGACATCTTCTGCATCAAACGGATTGTACAGTGGGTGATCGCCTGACCGCTCGGTTCGGTAGTAATAATAACCAAGCGTGACATCAAGGCTGGCATGGCTGACGTGGGCGGGTTTATAAGGGACACACACTATATGTCCGTCGTCGATCGCAGTGCGTATCTGAATATTACTGTAAACGCCCAAAACTGTTACTCCTCGTTTAAGCTATTTTACGTAATAACTTAAGGTTTGTACAAGTGTAAAATGTACTACCCCTTGCTCGCGCAGAATGCGGTATCATGAAACAAATGATTTATCCTAAGCATTTTCTGGGTGTTCGGCGCGAATTTTTGTTACTTCTGTCGATACATTTGGTCGGTTTGCACGGCATTTTTATATTAACGAATACTATCCTGATACAGCTGGCTATCCACCACGGCACAATGGAAGCAACAAATAACATATATATCGATAGTCTCGCCGGCCTCAGCCTGGTGTATCTGTGGTCACTCTTGCGTCGACACAAGCTAAATGCCTGGCTGGTAACAGTCGGAGTCTATGTGTTTATTTTGGGCGCAAACCTGTCGGCACTGCAAGGCAACAGCATGTCAGTGGTGTGGGGACTCGAGGCCATAGAGCGCGTCATAGTGCCACTGTCTATCCTCGGTCCGTTACTTTACTTCCGGAACTCTTTTAGGGTACGCAGTGATATCCGAAGTTTTGGCCAGGCAGTGCGTATTACCTGCGTGCTGTTACTGGTAACGTTTGCGTACGGTGTGTCCGGTTTTTTGGTGCTTGATAACAAAGATTTCCACGAAGAAATCAGCTTGCCCGTAGCCGCGCACCGTACCGTTGACCAATTTGACCTGACGACCTCGCACCCGCTGATACCCCATACGAGGCGTGCCAAAGTTTTTATGGACTCACTATCGATCATCAGTACGGGTTCGGCGATATTTGTGTTTATTTCATTTTTTCAACCATTGCGAGCGCGCCACAGCCACCAAAAACGTGCCCGCAACGAGGCCGAGCATCTTCTATCGGTATACTCCGCGGACAGCGAGGATTTCTTTAAGCTTTGGCCGCACGATAAGGCATATTTATTTTCGGACGACAAAAAAGCAGGACTCGCTTACCGTGTCGAACGCGGCGTAGCACTTGTAATTGGCGATCCATTTGGTGCTAAAAACTCCGTACACGATGTTGTTAGAGCGTTTGAGGAGCTCTGCTATACCAACGATTGGCTACCGGCGTTTGTTCATAGCCAGCCGTCGTGGCAAAAGGTCTACGAGCGATTCGGTTACACGACGCAGTTGATTGGTCAGGAAGCAGTCGTCACTCTCGGTGCATTCCTTACTAATGCTGACGGGGACAAGTACTTTCGAAATATTCGTAATCGTTTCGAAAAACAGGGTTATACCACCCAGTTGCTCATGCCTCCGCACGACAACGCGCTACTGCAGCGTTTGCGAACCATCTCCGATGACTGGCTCACTCGTCCTGGGCGTACCGAACGAGGCTTCGTAATGGGCAATTTTAACCATGCTTATCTGCAACAATGTCCCGTGTTGGTCGCACGTGACAGTGCAGGCACTATTCAGGGCTTTCTCAACCAAGTACCGACATTTAACACGAGTGAAGCCAATTACGATATGCTACGCAGCGCCACGACTGCACTAGGCAATATAAACGACTATCTATTAGTGTCATTCATGGAGGATATTTCCCGCAATGGCTATGAGCGAATTAACCTGGGTCTCAGCCCATTGGCGGGAATCGAAGAGTCGGATGATTCCTCGCTCGTTTCGACTGCAATGCGGCTTATTTACAGGGGCGGAGCTCGCTTTTACTCTTTCCAGGGGCTTCGTAAATTTAAGGCAAAATATAATCCAGAATGGAGCGATAGGTTTATTGTGTATAAAAACGGCGTGTCTGGATTCACGCGTACAGTACGAGCACTGATACGTGCCATGAACCATCTTTCGTAGGGCTTAAACCAGCAGGGTCTTTAGATGCTTCATTGTTCGCTTGTGAACTTGCTCGGGAGTGTCGGTCGCTTCTATGACCTCGGCATGAAAATGATTGGCGGCGTCTCGGTAACCTCGGGCGACACGTTCGAAATATTCTGGAGATTTACTCTCGAAATATTCCTGTTTGGTGTGGTTCTTCTTGTTTCTTTCGAGCATCCTTTGTCTAGTTATGGCAATCGGCGCATCGTAGACAATAATGCAATCTGGCTTGAAGAGCTGCATATCAATATCAATGATACCCATCGTAAAATCTTTATCCAGGCCACTACCATATGCTTGATACGCAACAATCGAGAGTGGACTACGGTCTACCAGAACGATGACACCACGATCTCGTTTCTCTTCAATTACCTCAGCGAGCGCACTGTGCATAGCCAGAGAGATGTACATATCAGTCAGGGGGGTGCGCTCGACCTCGGAGAGCGAAACTGTCCGCAGCGCCTCACCAATAGGCGTACCGCCATGAGTCTTTGTCAGGTATACTTCGTAGCCTTTTTTTGTAAGGGCTTCGGCAGCCATATTGAGTTGCGTAGTTTTGCCAACTCCATCTGGGCCGTCGAACATAAAAAGTTTGCCAGTAGAAAATAAGGCGGATGTTTCCATACGCCTTATGATTCTCGTTTGCGACGCGACTGTCAAGTCGCGTCATAGATGAGTTTATGACTCACCTTATATCTAGCTATGCCTGGTAGCGGGAATCTCCAGCTATGCGAAGTATTCGCATAGCTGGTACACGCTGTGTATGTCTAATTGTCTAGAGTTCGCTGGTAGCGATCGTAATGCTCGGCCCCATCGTGGTGGTGATGTGCACGGCTTTTACGTAATTACCCTTAACACTGTTTGGCTTGTTGCCGCGGATGCTCGCAAACACGGCATTCACGTTTTCTTGCAGTTTGGCAGCGCCAAAGCTTACTTTACCAACGCCAAGGTGCACAATACCGGTGCTATCGACACGATATTCGACACGACCAGCCTTAGCCTCGGCTACAGCCTTTGTGACATCGGTGGTTACGGTACCGCTCTTAGGGTTAGGCATAAGGCCTCGGGGGCCCAAAGTACGGGCGTATTTACCCAGCTTGGCCATTTGCGTAGGAGTTGCGATAAGTGTGTCAAAGTTTATAACACCCTTGTCGAGTTGCTTGGTCAGATCTTCGATACCAGCAATGTCTGCACCAGCATCTTTAGCAGCCTTAATGTCGTCGCCATCGGCAAAGACAGCCACACGGACGGTCTTACCGGTACCAGCAGGCAGAACAAGGTTGTCGCGGATGTTTTGGTCGGCGTGGCGTGGGTCGACACTGAGGTTCACGTGCAGTTCGACGGTTGCGTCAAACTTAACTGGGCTGGTTTTAGTGACCAGCTGGATGGCCTCATTGAGTGTGTAGCTCTTGTTCTTGTCAACCTGCTCGGCGGCTTTGCGGAAGCCTTTACCCTGTCGCTCGACACGAGGACGAGTGGGGTTAGCATGTTGTTTTGGCTTGGCAGCGGCTTCGGTATCGGCTTCGGCCTTGTGGGCTTTGCGTTCTTCTTTAGCTTCTTTTTCCTCGACCTCTTTGATGGCCTTGGTGCTGCGCTTGCCGGCTTTCGCGGTCGCTTTTACTTCTTTTTCTTGAGTATTGCTTTCCTCAGCACTGTCTTGAATAGTCCCATTGGTTGTCTCCTCGACTGCAGTCTCTACGATGAGCTCTGCTTCTTTAGTAGCTTTCTTAGTTGTTGCCTTTTTAGGGGCTGCTTTCTTCTTGGCTTCTGCCATATTGATTATATCCTTTCGTGGTAATTGCGAGCTGTAAGCTCTCCCACAAATTAGTTATTTTCTTCTTGGATTGGAAATTGATGCTGCAAAATTTTGTCTTGTACCTTACTTATAAGCGCATTACCGGCGTACTTTGCGCCTTGCATTGCTGCCGCACCAAGTAGTGGCAAGTAGGTGTACTTCATTCGCTCGTCTGGTACGAGCTCGAAGTTAACTACTGACAATCCTGCAATCACTATACTTCCTGCATTTGCAGTAAAGTTAAGTAACCGTCGTTCCCGGATAAAACCCTCATACATCTCAGAGAGGTATTTACCATTCTCGGACATATTAACTCTCGACTTCGACACCCATACTGCGTGCGGTGCCAGCAACCATTTTCATGATAGCTTCGACATCGTCGGCGTTCATGTCGTGTGCTTTTTCTTCGGCAATCTTGCGAAGTTGTGCTTGCGACAGTTTTTTGCTAACTTTTTCGGTGTTAGGACGGCCAGAGCCTTTCTGAATACCGAGTTCTGCACGGATGCGGTCGTCTGTTGGCATGCCAACAACGCGGAAGTCCATGCTGCGGTCGTCGTAGACGGTGATGTGTGCCGTCACGGTTGCGCCTTGCATGTCTTTCGTCATGTCATTGAATGGATTAATAAAATCCATCATGTTTACGCCGTACTGTCCGAGCGTGCTACCAACAGGTGGCGCTGCACTGGCGCGGCCTGCCGGGATTTTCATTTTTAGATGTGCTTTTACGACTTTCGCCATACTAATAACTCCTTGCTTGGGTAATGGAGACAAACCTAGCGGTTTTTCTCATCGTACCGGGAGACGAAATGAATTCGTCTGCTCGGGCTGCTCTTTTCCCTTAATATTACGAAGGTTCGCCGCATGCCCTTAGATAGGCGTTGAAGCGCGGGTACTAATTCTCCTACCTTTAAGTAGTGCGTAACGGATGTAACTGTAGCATAAAATGCTGCCCTAGTCTAGGCAGCCGCTGGAAGTTCTGTCTCTTGTTCTGCCGGAGCGTGAATACCTTCACTTGCCAGACGCCGCACAATTGTTTCATGCAGCATGTCATAAGGATGAACTTCATAAGATTTTCCGTTTGGCCCTATGTGTTCTTTTTCTTGGAAGGCGGTAAGTTCTTCTTTACTTGCCTGCACTGCAAAGCCACCTACGCCTTTTCGTAAGCCAAGAGCAACGCGCATACGATGTTCGACTTTACCTTCATAATCCAAAGACTGAAAATCCTCTGTCGATATTGAAAGATCGTGACTAATTATTTCATGTATTGCCATGCTAAACCCCATAGTTATAATGTGCTAATTTGCACTTTACGCTTATGCTTAGAAGAGGTCAATATGCCCACAGCTAGTGTGTGCAACAAAAAACTACGCTACCTGTAGCGTAGTTTTTTGATCACAGTAAGTTTTATACTCGTTTAACTTGCAGGGAATCTAGTTCGACAGGGGTTTCGCGGCCGAACATGTTGACGAGAACTTTGAGTTTGCCCTTTTGGGCGTCAATTTCGTTAACTGCACCATCGAAGCCCTTGAATGGGCCATCGATGATGTTGACGACTTCGCCTAGGGTAAAGTCGATCTTGTGCTTCGGCTGTTCGAGGCCCATACGCTTCTGAATCTTTTCGATTTCGTCTTGTCCAACAGGAGACGGGTCTGTTCCAGAACCAACAAATCCAGTAACAGAAGGAGTGTTACGAACGATGTACCAAGCGTCTTCCGATAATTTCATTTGTACCAGAACGTAGCCCTGAAAAATGCGCTTTTCGACGACGCGGCGCTTGCCGTTCTTGATTTCGATCATTTTTTCTTTCGGTACGAGGACCTGGAAAATCTTGTCCTTCATATCAAGGCTATCGGCTCGCTGACGGATAGACTCGGCGACCTTTTCTTCATAACCACTGTAGGTATGGATGGCATACCAAGCCTTTTGTGAATCGTAACGTTTGCTGGTGTTCATATGTTTAAAATTACCTTCTTAAATAGTTTATCGAGTCCAAAGTCGACGATTGCCACGATGGCGCCGAAGACGATCGAGAATAGGATGACAGCCATGGTCAAATCGCGGGTTTGTTTGCCAGATGGCCAGGTGACCATCTTGAGCTCGCGCCAGCTGTTTTTAAAGTAAGGCGGAATCAGGTACTTGGACAGGAAACGACCCACGACTTTGAAGGGTTTCCAGATTGCTAGATTACCGAAGCTGCGCAGGCCAGTACGGACCTTATTGGGCTTTACAGTTCGTGGCGCTTCACTATTGGCAGTGGTTCGGTCACGAACGGTTTCGGTTGTTACGCGGAGGCGCCGTGTGCGCTTAGGAGCTTCTTCTGTCGCCACAATTTTCCCCTTACTATTTTGCTAGCCATTTTTCTGGCATTAAAAAAGCCTACAATTTGTAGGTCTTGTAAAGCAAGCATAGCACCCTCCTCCCCTCTGGTCAAGCACGGTTATTTCGATAAATCAAGCTGCCTAAAGATACGCGGGTACGGTATAGTAGGTCGCATGGCAACTGCCCTTATCGTGCTTTCGGCCACGGCTCTACTGGAGCTTTTATTGTGGTTTTCCGGAATTTGGAAGATAGCAAAAGCATTCTCGGCACTATTAATTGTTGGTATTATCGGTAGTGCGCTCAGCTTGGTGGTGGTACACCCCATGTTTGCGTCAATCTTGTTACTCATTATTGCGACCTACCGCTGCGTTAACCTGTTACGTGTCGTTAAACATCGGGTAAGACTGGATTATTTGCAGCGTGTTGTGGTCAAGACGAGTGCGTATCTTATTGCGCTGCAAGTGATCGTTTGTTTGTCATGGTTTTTGAGCCAAACGTTGCAGTTTACAGGTCGGAGTTTCTGGCCGATTTTGGCGGTGCTCCAGTTCCTGGGGCTACTGGTTATCGTAGTAAGTACGGAACGGCATCTGCGCACTACGCGCCCTCCAAAGGATGTGACATTGCTGAGCGATAGCGAGTTGCCGACATTAACAGTGGCCATCCCGGCGCGCAACGAAACCGAAGACCTCGAGGCCTGCCTGGCGTCTCTGGTAGCGAGTAACTACCCGAAACTCGAGATATTGGTACTGGATGACTGCTCGCAAAATACCCGTACGCCCGAAATTATCCGTGGTTTTGCGCATGACGGAGTGCGTTTCTTGAGCGGTGCCGAACCGCAAGAAAATTGGTTGGCCAAGAATCAGGCGTATCAACAACTCCTCGATGCGGCCAACGGAGAGTATGTGCTGTTTACAGGGGTAGATAGCCGCTACGAACCAGGAAGTCTACGCATTTTGGTATCGGCGCTTGTGCAAAAAAAGAAAAGCATGCTTAGCCTCATGCCCAGCAATGCCGTACTTCCCAATGTGGCTCAGCAGGATGAGTCGCTCATGTTACAGCCGGCACGCTACGCCTGGGAACTCTCGCTACCACGTAAGCTGTTTAACCGGCCCCCCGTCCTCAGTACGTGTTGGCTTGTAAACAAGAAGTTTCTGTTAAGCGCCGGTGGGTTTGCAGCCGTCAGCCGCGCCGTTGTGCCCGAAAGCTACTTTGCTAGAGTGAGCGTGGTGCATGACGGATACAGTTTTATGCAAAGTAACGAGTCAATCGGTATCAAAAGCGTAAAGGTCGCTGCCGAACAATGGAACACCGCAGTTCGTACGCGCTACCCGCAGCTACACCGACGACCCGAGCTAGTGTTGCTCATGACGCTTGCAGAGCTGTGTGGGCTGGTATTGCCGTTTATTTTGGTTGGTATTAGCCTGGCAGGTGATCGCCAGCTGCTGGCGGCGCTCGAGGCTCTTAATTGCCTGCTGGTCCTGTTCTTTTATGGACGCGTTGTCAGCCTGACATACCGTAAGTTCTTAATACGAGGCTTTTTTGCCGGACCATTTGCAGCATTGTGTGACATCGTCGTGCTCAACACCTCGATGCTTAAATACGAATTCTCGGAAGTAATCTGGAAAGGGCGCAATGTCTGCATCCCGGTCATGCGAGTAATCCCAAAATTGCCTAGGCTGTAGGACTGCTGTCTTCAGCGAGGTTGGGGATGGTAATGGTAAAGGTCGAGCCTTTGTTGAGCTCACTCCGCAGGCTTATCTCGGTATGGAGCAAACGGGCCAACTTCATCGTGACATAGAGCCCAAGACCAGTGCCGTTAGTGGCGCGAGTACGAAAGTCTTCCGAACGAAAGAACTTGTCGAACACTCGCTCTTGATCGGTCTTACTAATACCGATGCCGGTATCGTGCACCTTGAAGATAACTCCACGAGTGTCTTGCTTGGCTTCGATATCGATGTAACCTGCCTCGGTGTATTTGAGAGCGTTAGTAATGAAGTTCTGCAAGATTTCCCGTACATACAACTTACTAGAGCGCAGCGCCATCAACTGAGGGTCGAGCGTCGTGTGAATCTCGAGGCCTTTGGCCTTGGCCTCGGTCTCGTAGTTGCCTGCAAGCTCAAGCACCAGGTCGTGGACATTTATCGGTTCGATTTCTACTGTTAGTTTGCCTCGTTCCGCCCTGGAGAGCGTCGACAGGTCGTTGATCATATCAGATAGAAACAGGATCTGATTATGGGCATCTTTGAGCGCCTTACGAATATCGTTAATATCACCGCTGTTATCAGCCACATATTGTGCATTGCTAATATTACCTTCGGCGATGGCGATCGGCGTTCGTAGTTCGTGGCTGACAACACTAATAAATTCATCGCGCTCTTCTTCGATAGATTTTTCGTGGGTAATATCGCGCATCAGTACCACGTAACCGCGCTTGCCGCGTGCTCCGTAGCCCAGATGTACCGGCGCAATACTCAGATAGAGGTTAATATCACTCCCATCGGCATAGCGTAGTCGGTAGTCTCGGTATGAGGTAGCGAGTTTTGTAGATTTAACTAACTCGATAATATCGACTGCTTGATTATCTTTGTCGAACAGATGAATGATGGGCTCGAGCGACATATTACTCTTAAGCGTATTTACGTCCAGAATGTTGAGCGCGGCACCGTTATAAATGACAACTTTTACATGCTCGTCGACGGCCAACACACCGTCGCCCATGCTGTTAATGAGACTGGTGAGGCGCTCATGTTCGAGCTGTGCGGTACTGTTGAGGACATGAGAAATCTTTTGAGGGAGCATTGTAGTCTATTATGCCATACCGCTAGTGGTTTTGAATGCCAAGAACTGGCTGGTAGGTGTGTAGTTCGGTGCGTAGTCGTTTGGCGTGTGGAGTGTAGCGCTGCATTTCCTGCCAAAACGGCGTGCCGTGGCGCAGCACTTTGGTATGGGCCAGCTCATGCATTATGACGTAATCGATAAGGTGCCACGGCAACTGCATAAGATAGATATTGAGCACAATATTCTTGTCTTGATCGCAGCTCCCCCAACGACTTTTAAGCTGTTTGACACTGAGCGAACGGTAGGCATAATCGTGTGCTACCGCCAAAGCATCGAGCCGTTGTTTCAATAGTTTCTTTGCTTGAAGCCTCAGAGCGCGCAGTGCGGCGTCGGCAGCCTTCTTTTGCACTACTGTTGCCGTAGGCGGTAGTTGGGGGGCGTGGTGAACGATGATTTCGCTGCCGCGAATACGCGCCACAGCCGAAGTAGTTACATTGTCGGCGACGAAGTGTAGCCGGTGTGCCTTGCCTATTGCTTGCCCCTCGCGGAGAAGTTTTGTGGTGTGTGATACGAGGTGTTCTTGTATCCAGCCGGCACGGGCTTCGGCAAAGCCAACGCCAGCCCGAAATGAGGCCCAGGCAGGAATCGTGACCTTGATTTTGCCGTTTTCGCCGACCGTCAAACGAATGTTCTGACTTCCGCGGCGCTTATAGACGGTGACGTTACCAACGCCATCTAGCTGAAACTCTTTGTATGCCACCAGGGCCGTCCTAACGGATCATTATGTTGCGACGTTTCATATCGACGCGTCCGGCTTGTTGGCTAGGGACAAGGTTGACGAGCCCGGGCTTTACCATATGGGCGTTCCCATCGTCCATGCCGTATAACCCTAGTTCACGAAGTTTGTGGCTGACGGCTGCATATTGTGTTTGGTAGGTGTGTTTACCGCTGATAACGATATAATCTTCGGTGGTAACGGGGTTTTGCATCTGGCCGGCTTGGTCGTTAAACATGGGACGGTTAAGTGGTACCGAGTAACGGTCGTCTGATTTGCGGCGGTCTCGTTTGTTGCTGCGCAAGTAGCTGCTTTCAGTATCCACTTGGAACCATACCAGCAACGGCTTGGCACCTGATTTACGGGCTACTTCTCGGAGCGCGTGTCGCTGGATAGCACGGGCCGCATTGGTGTCGTAGACAACACTGATGCCAGCATTCAAGAATTCTTCGGCCATATAGTTCATAAGTTGCATGACGACTTGATTTTCTTCTTTGTCGTACCGAGGGTTTTCGAAGAGTTCAGAGCGTATACGGTCGCCTTGAACATGAGCTGCCTGAACGCTCTCGCAGAACTGACGAGCAAAGTATGTTTTGCCTGCTCCCGGAAAGCCGTACAGCATTATCAGTAGCGGTTTGGTGGGTACTGTCTTTGCCATGTCCCTACTTTTATAGCAGATTTTGGGGGTAATGAAAAGTAAAAACAGATGACAAACGTGGGTATTTTTCGTATTATGAAGCAGTCCTAGGCCAGAGTGGCTAGAACATTAAAGGGGTATAGCTCAGTTGGTAGAGCACTGGTCTCCAAAACCAGGTGTCGTAGGTTCGAGTCCTGCTACCCCTGCCAAACAAAGCGGGTCACGTAAGTGGCCCTTTTTGTTTGGCATGGCAGGGGCGAGAACCGTTCGGCGAAGCCGAGGTCCGCAGGCAAACGTCACGCACAGAAGTTTACTTCGAGCATGACGTGCAGCTGCCAGCCGACATGTTCGGCTGATACCTGCTACCCCTGCCAATGAAAGTCCCCGCAAAGGCCGGGTTTTTCATAGGTATCGATTACAAGAGTCTCACGGTACTTTTGCAGTGCAAAAGAGGGTGGAGCGAACGCTCTCGCAGTAAGTTACTTCGAGAATCTTTGAGAAAAGAGCATAAAGTAACCGAGCGATCCGGCTGCGCGTACCATACTAAAATATCTGCCACAGGGGTGTCTTTTCGCATAGCCAGTCAGCATAAACTCGGTGTGATAAATGGCACGTCCGTATTCGGTAATGTGCTTGTTATTTCGCTTATGTATCAGATATACTGAGGGCAAACCAACATAAGCGTTTCAACTATATATGAAGATACTGATGCTTGGGTGGGAATTACCGCCTCATAACAGTGGTGGACTAGGCGTAGCCTGTTACCAGCTCTGTAAGGCTCTCTCAAAAAAAGATGTCGATCTCGAATTCATATTGCCGTACGAAGCCGAGCATAACGTTGATTTTATGAAAATTACCGCTGCGCATCCGCAGGGTGTAAAAGAAGTTATAAAAAGTGGTATCGCCTATGATAGTTATAAATACACCTATGTGGATGGCCACGAAGAATGGCACGATATCTATAGTCAGCAACTGATGTTTGAGCATGCGGCGGCTCGTTTGGCTAGTAGCCGCGAGTTCGATGTCTTGCACGCTCACGACTGGCTCACCTTTCGCGCCGCCTTGCGCATCAAAGTGCAGACAGGCTGCCCAATTATCCTGCACGTCCACTCTATAGAGTCTGATCGTGCCGGTGGTGGCAGCGGTAACCCTTTGGTACGCGAAATCGAGTCGACGGCATTTCAGATGGCCGATCGCATCGTTGCCGTCAGCAACTTTACCAAGCAAGCTATCATCCGCGAATACGATATCCCGGCCGACAAAATAGAGGTCGTGCACAATAGCATCGAAATCACCGAACTCACCAACGAGCCAGACAATGCGTACCGCTACCTAGAGGCTCTGAAGAGTCAAGGCTACCGTGTGGTATGTAACATCGGCCGCCTGACGATTCAAAAAGGGCTTCCCAACTTCCTGCGCGCCGCTAAAGATGTGGTTGCGCTGCGGCCCAAGACAATGTTCCTGATTGTCGGAAATGGCGAACAGTATCTTGAATTACTCGAGCAAGCAGCCAACCTCGGGATTGCTAAAAATGTTATCTTTACTGGTTTTCAGCGGGGCAAGAACTGGCGTGATGCCTTCCGGATTGCCGATTTGTTTGTTATGCCTTCGGTATCCGAGCCGTTTGGGCTTACACCCCTAGAGGCAATCCCCTATGGGACCCCATCTATCGTCAGTAAGCAATCTGGCGTGAGCGAAGTGCTCTATAATTGTTTAAAGGTAGATTTTTGGGATATCGACGAAATGGCCAACCAGATATTAGCTGTCGTTAATAATGACGCCCTCCGCGACGAGCTCCACCGCAATGCGCTCAAAGAGTACACTCGTCTGTCCTGGAATGATGCTGCCGATAAACTGATTGGCATGTACCATCACCACACGCGAGAGGCGGTGCTTGCTGCATGAGCCAAAAAGCCATTGTTTTGTATCTACACGTCCACCAACCATACCGTATTCGCCACTACACGGCATTTGATACTGGGCATGACCATAATTACTTCACGCCTGGGTATGACGAACAGACGAGCAACGAGCGGATTCTGCATAAAGTAGCCGAAAAGTCATATTTGCCTACCAATCGACGTTTGCTACAGCTCTTGCACGAAAACCCCGAATTCAAGCTCAGCCTTTCTATTACAGGTACCGTACTCGAGCAGCTCGAGAAATGGTCACCAGAAGCCCTACAGTCGTTCAAGGACCTTATTGCGACCGACCGCGTAGAAGTTGTGGCCGAAACGTATCATCACAGCCTGGCGTTCTTTTATTCGCGCCAAGAGTTCGAAGCCCAGGTCGAGATGCACAAAAAGAAAGTGCACGAACTGTTTGGCAAGACACCACAGGTATTCCGCAACACGGAACTGTCTTATAACAACGACGTCGCCTATTGGGCCGACAAAGCGGGTTACAAAGGGATTATTACCGAAGGTTGGGATCCAGTGCTCGACTGGCGCAGCCCAAATTATGTGTATCAACCGGCCTACACCGAGAATATTCGCTTGCTCATGAAGAACTACAAACTCAGTGACGATATTGCCTTCCGTTTTGGCGATCAGAGCTGGGCCGAGTGGCCGCTCACGGCTGACAAGTTCGCGCATTGGCTTAACACCGACAAAGAGGCCAGTAACTTCAACTTATTTATGGACTACGAGACATTTGGCGAACACCAGTGGAGCGAATCGGGCATTTTTGACTTCCTGGAGCACTTGCCCAAGGAATGGCTTAAAACAGACGGCAACACATTTATGACAATTTCGGATGCAATCGACAACTTCGAACCAAAAGATAAGATCGATGTCCCCCA
>JBDSPW010000040.1:0-16870 GCA_039930145.1 Saccharimonadales bacterium (SeqCode)
AAGCTACCACTTCGACGTGTTAATGCTAAAATAAGAGTATGTTAATCGGGCTGCTGGTTTTGGGCGTGGTGAATGTGGCGCTAGTCGTTTATTTGCTGAGTAAGCAGCAAAAGGTCGATCTGGATGGTCCATTGCGCCAAGAATTTGCTCAGAGCCGCAAAGAATTTACCGAAGCCAACAAGGATCTCCGTGTCGAAGTCAGTAAGGGTATTTCTGACACGCGTGATTCGCTCGACAAACGTCTCGAGCAAATGCGCGACAAAAACGATGAAAAGCTAGAGCAAATTCGCAAGACCGTCGAAGGGCGACTCGAGAGTCTGCAAAAGGACAATGCCGAAAAGCTCGAAAAGATGCGCGCTACCGTCGACGAGAAGCTACAAAGTACTCTCGAAAAGCGTCTGGGCGAAAGCTTTAAAATGGTTGGCGATCGACTCGAGGCCGTTCATAAAGGCTTGGGAGAAATGCAGAACTTGGCGACCGATGTCAGCGACTTTAAACGCGTTCTGACCAATGTTAAAACGCGTGGAACCTGGGGCGAGGTGCAGTTAGAAAACCTCCTTGACCAGGTCTTTATAAAAGACCATTACGAGAAACAAGTGATGCTGCGTGAAGGCAGCCGCGATGCTGTAGATTTTGCAATCAAACTTCCCGATAAGGGTTCAAAAACAGGTCATATATACCTGCCGATTGACGCCAAATTCCCTCTGGAAGATTATCAGCGCTTGGTCGCGGCCGAAGAAAAGGGCGACCTCGTACAAGCCGCCGTCGAAACAAAAGCGCTCATTACACGCATCAAGCTCGAGGCTAAAAGTATCAAAGAAAAATACATTGTGCCGCCGAAAACTACAGATTTTGCGGTGTTGTATGTACCAATCGAGAGTATGTACGCCGAAGTACTTCGTACACCAGGACTCTTCGAGATGCTGCAGAGTACGTACCGCGTGACGGTAGCGGGACCAACGACAATTGCCGCTATTTTGAGCAGTTACCAACTTGGCTTCCGCACGCTGGCGATTGCACAAAACACCGCTGTGGTGTGGGAACAACTGGCTACTGTGCAAGTGGACTTTAGCAAGTTTGGCGACCTGCTCGAAAAGACACGCGACAAGATGGTACAAGCTACGAATAATCTCGATTCTGCTGCCAGTAAGTCACGCCGAATTGAAGGCCGTCTGTCGAAGGTTCAAAAGCTGGCCGACAAAACGGCCTCGAGTGCCGAAAACGTCAGTCTTATCGACTAGTCTTTGACTTTTGCTGTGCCAAGTCGATTACCAGAGCAGCCGTCCAGCTGAAGTTGTCTGCGCCCTCGGCTTCGCCAGTGAGCGGATTAAAGTATTCCGAAAAACCACTTTTGTGCACCAGTTCGAGCGATAAGTCCGTGAGTAAATCGGCATGGTCGTTGTAGCCGTAGCGCCGCAGACCATCGATAACGAGCCAGTTGGTGTTCATCCAGGTTGGGCCTTGCCAGTAACGCTTGGGGTCGAAGTACTGTGACGATTTCGGGACACTTGGCACGGGGTAAGCCAGGCCAAAGCTGTGCTCGCTCTCGAGCAGTTTTACTAGTCGCGCGGCCCGCTCTTTGCTAATGTTTCCGGCGTAGAGAGGCAAGAGTGTCGCAATCGAAGATTCGAAAATGAGGTTATGGGTAATAAAGTCGCGCGAGTAGTATTGACCACTGGTTTCGTGCCACAGGTTTTCGAAAGCTTCCTCGGTGTGAGTTATGCTGGCGCTGAGTTCCTCGGGCAAGGTTTCTTTTATATCTTTGGCAATATCCCGTAGGTGCTGATTGGCCCGGATTAAAATGGCGTTAAATCCGAGATCTTCGATGGCGAACAAGGAGTGGTTCAGGACTTTGTCGATGTTGTAACCTTTGCGGCGTAAACGGAGTTGAATGTCAAAAAGTGCCAGCACCTCGACGTTTGTGAAGCGCTCGTTGGCAGGCACGCTACGCGTATCACGGCGGAATAGCCCAACAATACTATCGGCATGTGTTTTGCGCATGGCGCGGATCCATAAGGGTAGCTGGTGTTCTTGCAATTCACTCATCCACGGCGGCGTGTTGTCAAAACCCGTTTCCCAGGGGTGAATCAGCAGCGCCAGGCCTTCGCCGTGTGGGTCACGGTCTTCGTATATCCACTGATGGTAGGCAAGCAGTGCTGGCCACATCTGGCGGTACCAAGTGCGGCGCTCGGGCAGTTCCATCTTTTGGCCAATTCTCACGATTGCTTCGGCCAACATGGGTGGTTGCGTAATACCGCTGGTGGCAACGCCTTCTGGTGCATAAGGGCTCAGCCAGCTGCGCCAGGCATTGCGATCGGCAGCAAATTCGCGTTTGTCGCTAAACACCATGTTAGGCAGCATGCCATTTCGCCATTGGCCGCGGAGTAAGCTCTGGATCTCTGTCTTGGCGCGCTCGATATCCAAATGGCATAAACCGATGGCTATAAAACAGCTATCCCACAACCATTGGTGAGGATACAAATCACCGGCCGGAACAGTATAATTTTGGCGATCATTGTCGGCAAGTACCTTGGCGGCGGCAGTGAGTAGCTTAGAGGTAACGGGCATATGCTTAAAAGTATACCGCACGCCCCTAAACTTGGGGGCGAATATTAACGGTAATTCGTGAAGTTGAGTGGGAAATCAAAATCCTGTGAGCGCAAGAGTTGCATAACGGCTTGCAGATCGTCCTTGCTGTTGCTCATGACACGCACGGCATCGCCCTGGATTTGGGGTTTTACCTTGGGGTAATCCTCGCGGATTATCTTGGTAATTTGCTTGGCCTTGTCCTGATCGAGGCCTTGCTTGAAGGGTACTTCTTTTGTCGTTTTAAGGTTGGCTTCAACCACTTCTTTGCTGGTGTCGAGTACTTTTTGGCTTTGGTTACGGGCAGCCAGTTTTTTACGGACGATGTCGAGGATAGCGTCGATTTGCCAGTCGCCGGAGCCGGTGACCTTTAGGCCGGTTTTCTCGCCGTCCAGCCACTCGATAGCTGCCGGGGTGCCCTTAAAATCGTAGCGCGATGCCATTTCGCGCTCAGTTTGGTCGAAGACATTGTTCATTTCTGCCTTGTCATACTCGGATACGATGTCGAAAGAAAAGTTACTCATACTAGAACTCATCTTACCATATCTGTTGGCTTCAAGCTGGCGCATGCCGGCTGCAAAGACGTAGAAACTCGTCGCCGTAGTGCCGCTACATCTCCTCGCTTCTGCGCCTTTTCGCTCTTCATGAGCCCCCTTGCAGCTCAACAATATGACAAGATGAGTTCTGCTGTGTGATATATTGCGCAGATATTGGCAAACACAAGCTTTTTGGTATGATACAAATGCAAGTAGCAATACTTTAAATAAAGGAACCATATGAAATATCAGAAAGTTCGACTTGGCTTCAGCACCTTTGCTGTCTCTGGCCTGGTCTTTTTTAGCGCCGCTCCCATAGCTCTGGCGCAGGGAAATAGTGGGCGCTCGGGAAATGAAGACACCGTCGCTACAACGACTACGACGAGTACCGAAACAGAAACAGAGGTCGATCAGACCAAAGTTGAAGACCGGATTGCTCACAATCGTTCTGATGGCAAGGAAAAGCTGGCGGAACTCCGTGCTCAAAAAACAGCACGAACGACCGAGCAACGCCAAAAGGCCTGCGAACAGCGTAAAACGTCTATTAATAATCGCATTACCGCCTACAACAACGCCGCGAACACCAAACTGACACAGTTCAACACGATTTTTGAGCGTGTTAAAAAGTTCAAGACCGATAAAGCCTTGCAGGTGAGCAACTACGATGCATTGGTTACGACCGCAACCGAGAAGCAAACAGCAGCTACCGAAGCTGTCGCAGCACTCAAGGATCTTTCGGCAGATTTTGACTGTACAGCTACAGACCCCGCTAGTACGGTGGCATCTATCAAATCAGCTACCGCCGATGCCCGCACAGCACTCAAAGACTATCGCAAGGCTATCAAGGATATCGTTGTCGCGCTTGCTCAGGTAAACAAGACTTCAGACTCAACCTCAACCGATAGTAATAGCGACACAAACAGCACTACTGACACGCCCACGACTACTAACACAACTACGGAGGCACAATAATCATGCGTAGTAACCAAAAAGGTTTTGCACACTTATTGCTCCTGGTATTCCTTGTAGCAGTTGTCGCCGTCGGATTTGCCGCCTACCGCGTACGATCCGCCCAGACATCGTCGAGCACGACCAAGGCAAGTAGCACGAGCACACTCACCTCGTCGAGCAAAGAACTCGACGCAGCAGATAGTCAGCTGGACTCGTCACTCGATGACAGTGCCCTGAACTCCGACCTCGACAGCATGTAGCAAGTGCCAAAGAGCTCAAAAACAGAGACGTAAAAAGCTTACGTCTCTGTTTTGCCTCTGGTATACTAAAGTAAATTATGCACTACGAGAATTCAGATATTGCCCGTGTAGCCGAAATACTCGAAAAGCGCTTTAAGGACCTCGAAAATAAGGCCGAGATTCTTAAGGCCTCAGAGTTAAAGGGTCTTTACGGTCAACTTTCTGGCTTGCCAGCTGAGGCTAAAGGGTCATTCGGCAAGGAACTCAACGAACTCAAGAATCAGCTGCAACAACGTGTGAGTGAAGCGACCGAAAAGGCCGAAGCCTTGCCACCACTTGATGTCACCGCGCCTTTTGATATCAATGCGCCGGCTCCCGTTCTCTTAGCCAGCGAACAGGGCAGTACCCATCCATTGATGACCGAGCTCGAATCTGTCCTGGATATTTTTTATCGCATGGGTTTCAACGCTGTGGAATCACGCGAAATAGATGATGATTACCACATGTTCGAGGCACTGAACTTCCCCGAAGGTCACCCGGCCCGCGATGATTACGACACGTTTATGACCACCCAGACCGACGGTAACGGTAAACCTTTGATTGCGCCGGCACATACCTCGACCATGCAGAACCGCGTACTGCAAAAATACAAAGCCAATCTGGAAAACGACGAACCTATCGCAGTTGTTATTCCTGGTCGTGTCTTCCGTAACGAAGACCTGGACGCGCGTCACGAGCACACGTTTTATCAGCTGGAGGGCGTATATGTCGGCAAGGGAACCCATGCCGGCAATCTGATTGCGACGCTCAAAACATTTCTTCAAACCTATTACGGCAAAGAATTAGATGTAAAAACCCAGCCTTTTTACTTTCCGTTCACCGAGCCGTCGTTTGAGTTTGCCCTCAGCTGCCCGTTCTGTGACAAAAAAGGCTGCAATGTTTGTTCACAATCAGGCTGGATCGAACTGCTCGGTTGCGGTATGATCCACCCGAATGTTCTGCGTCATGCTGGAATTGACCCCGAAGTGTACACCGGCTTTGCCTGGGGCGGCGGTATCGAGCGTCTCGTCATGATGAAGTATGGCATCGAAGATGTCCGTCATTTCGAAAGTGGTAAATTAGATTTCTTGAGGCAATTTTCATGAAAGTAAGCGTCAATTCGGTTAAAAAATATCTTGGTTTCGACTTGCCGAACACCGCAGAACTCGTCGCTAAAATCGGCTCCCAGTTGGGCGAAGTTGAGCACGTGAGCTCGATAGAAGAAAAATATGCGGGCGTCATTGTAGCCAAGGTTATTTCTTGTATCGATCACCCAAATGCCGACCGTCTGCATGTCTGTGTCATCGACGATGGCGGCAAAGCCCAGGGAGTTAATAGAGACGAGCAAGGTCACGTACAGGTCGTCTGTGGTGCTCCAAATGTTCTCGAAGGCCTGACGGTCGCTTGGTTGCCACCGGGAGCCACGGTGCCCGAAAGCTTTGATAAAGATCCGTTTGTACTCGAGGCCCGCGAACTACGCGGCGTCGTCAGCAACGGTATGCTTGCTAGCCCCAAAGAACTAGGCTTAGGCGAAAGCCACGATGGTATTTTGGAGCTCGATGATGACAAGCCTGCTGGCGCTTCGTTCGCGGAAGTCTATCAGCTGGACGACACGATTATTGATATCGAAAATAAGATGTTTACCCATCGTCCTGATTGTTTCGGGTATCTGGGTGTGGCCCGCGAAATTGCCGGTATCCATGGCAGACAGTTCAAGAGCCCCGATTGGTATAGTCCTAACGCTGCCGTGCCGGGTGTCGAGGCCGAGGGCCTGCCGCTGCGAATAGAAAACGAACTTCCCAACTTGGTGGCCCGCTTTTGTGCTATCACGCTGCGCGGTGTCGAAATCAAACCAAGTCCTGTTTGGTTGCAGGCGGAGCTCTCCAAAGTAGGCATTCGCTCTATCAACAACGTCGTGGACCTCACAAATTACTTTATGATCCTGACAGGCCAACCGCTGCATGCCTACGACTACGACAAAGTACGGAGCCTCAGCGACGGCGATCAAGCAGTCATTGTGGTGCGCAACCCCCGAGAAAACGAAACAATCACACTCCTGAACGGCAAAACAATCAATCCCCGCCAAGAAGCCATTATGATTGCGACCAACCAACAACTTATCGGTGTTGGTGGTGTTATGGGCGGCTCGGAAACAGAAGTCGATAACGATACCAAAAACATCATTCTCGAGGCTGCAACCTTCGACATGTATTCTATCCGTCGCACTAGTATGGAGCACGGTCTGTTTACTGATGCGGTTACTCGATTTAGCAAAGGCCAAAGCCCACTGCAAAACCAAGCAATCATCGCTAAAATCATCGAAGAGATTCGAACCACTACCGGCGCTAAAATCGCCGGCGACCTCATAGATATCAATCAGGTCGAAGGTCGTAAATGGGTACACCCGCCGGTTCCGGTTAAGAGCGGCTTTATTAATGATCGCCTGGGTCTGGATATATCTGCTGAAGACATGAAGACCTTACTAGAAAACGTCGAGTTTTCGGTGGCAGTCGACGGTGACTCACTGACCGTTACGGCACCGTTTTGGCGGACTGATGTCGAAACACGCGAAGATGTCGTCGAAGAAGTTGGGCGTTTGTACGGCTTCGACAAATTGCCATTAGTATTGCCCGAAAAGAGTATTATCCCCACCAGCAAAGACGTCATGCTAGAGCTTAAAAATACTGTCCGTGAAAACCTCGTGAAAAGTGGCGCCAACGAAGTGCTGACATATAGCTTTGTGCACGGCAACCTGCTAGAGAAAGTCGGCCAAGACATGTCTCAGGCGTTTCAACTGAGTAATGCACTCAGCCCTGATCTTCAATATTATCGTTTGAGCCTGACACCTAGCTTGCTCGATAAAATCCACCCCAATGTTAAAGCCGGCTACGACGAATTTGCCCTGTTCGAGCTTGGTAAAACGCATGTGCTAACGCACAAATCCGCTGACGAAGGTTTACCGACCGAGTTCGAGACGCTGGCGCTCGTATATACCGCCAGTGGACGTATTAAAAAACTAGGCGCTGCGTATTACATGGCCCGCAATTACATAACAAATCTGGCTGAGCATTTTGGATTGGAGCTGGCGTTTACACCTATAACGGAAATGCCCGATGTACCGGTGGTAAAACCGTATGAAAAATCTCGATCAGCTTTTGTCCATATCCGGGGGAATGACGCATTGTTGGGAATCGTCGGCGAATATTCTGCGAGTACCCGTAAAAACCTCAAACTATCCGAGCAAACAGCCGGCTTTGAAATCGATTTGGAAGTCTTGCAAAAGCACGCTCGTACCGCGAGCCGGTACACTCCGTTACCGCGTTTCCCGCAAGTAACCCAAGACATCACATTCAAGATCACGGCCGACGTCGCTCACGAAGCACTTTTTGATGTCGTTCGCGACAGCTTCAAGACCATTCAACCGGAGCAGACGCGTGCTGCCCTCGATACGCTAGGCATTTACCAGCACGAAAACGACACTGCATTCAAGCATGTGACCTTCCGCTTAACGATTGCTAGCTACCAAAAAACACTGCGCGATAGCGATGTAACGGCGTTGCTCGACGAGGTGGCCGCCAAAACGCATGAGGCGCTCGGCGCCGAAAGAGCATAGCATGCATATGATCCGATTCCCACGCGTGCTTGCCGCAGTACTTCTTGTGGCAAGCAGCGCTTTGCTCTGGGCAGCTCCCGTATATGCTGATGTAAACGATTTTACCATCACTCATTTTTCGGCTGACGAAACTCTGTCTCGTGCTGACAAACAGGGGAGTTTGCACATCCAGGAAACAATCGATGTCGTTTTTACCGACAGCAATCATGGCCTGCTGCGGGCACTACCTGAAACATATAAAGATCACACGCTTCATGTATCGAACATTAAAATCTCGTCAGCGACGGGTGCACCCACTGACCTTTCGACGAGTACCTCGAATGGTAATATGGTGCTCCGTATCGGTAACCCCAACCAGACAGTTACCGGCGTACAGCAGTACACCATCACATACGACGTTGATAACGTCATCACCTTTTATAACGATCACGATGAGCTCTATTGGGACGTCAATGGCGATCAGTGGGGCCAGCCAGTCTCTGTCGTTGACTATATGCTGCATCTGCCGGTGGGTTTAGCGCTCAGCACGCAACAGCCGGCCTGTTTTGCGGGGGCATATGGCAGCACTACGGCTGCTTGCATTATCCAGGTCAAAGACAACAGCATCACGGCGAGTGCCAATAATCTGGCACCAGGGCAAACGTTAACAGTGGTGGCAGGGTTTAATCCCGGCTTTTTTACTGCCGAAACGACAGCCGAAAAAGTACAGCCGTACATCAAGCCGGCGATTATGGTAGCCGCGTTACCGCTCCTGACACTAGCTGTGGGCTGGAGTATATGGTGGCGGCGCGGTCGTGACCCTACGGGCCGCGGAACAATTGTGCCCGAATATACCCCACCGGAGGGGTTGAGGGCGACGGAGATGGGTGCACTGATGGATTTTAAAGTCGATAATCGTGATATTACCGCCGCAATTATCGATTTGGCACTTCGTAAATACCTAAGGATTATCGAGACCAGTAAAGATCGTTTGCTTGGCCCCGACAAACAAGACTACCAGCTGGAGCTACTCAAAGATGACTTTACCGAGCTTCGCAATTATGAAAAAGAATTACTGGGAGCATTGTTTGAGGTAACGACTGTTGGTGCCAAAACCGATATTTCGAGTGCGAAGAATAAATTTTATACGACCGCAAAGGTCATTCGTGACCAGGTGGAAGATTCGTTACAGGCGCGTGGCTATTTCCGCTCGTCACCCAAGAAGTATCTCAAAGCGTCGAGCGCCTTAGTGATCGTCGGGGTGTTTGCGTTCTATATGTTGGGAGCGCTACATTTATTTGCTGTTTCACTGCTTTTGTCGATGCTCATCGCGTGGCTGTTCGCCCGGGTTATGCCTAGTCGTTCGACGTTAGGCGTGACCGCCAAGGAACAGAGCGAGGGGCTTAGATTGTACCTCAACACTGCCGAAAAAGACCGGATAGCGATGCTGCAGAGTCCGAACGCCCCCTATGCTTCGCAGTCATCCGCTCCCGAAAAAACGGTCGAATTATTCGAAAAGCTTTTACCCTACGCCATGGTGTTGGGCGTAGAAAAACAATGGGCCAAGCAGTTCGAGGGTATCTATAGACAACCACCCGACTGGTATAACGGCAACTGGAGTACCTTTAACTCGCTAGGACTGGTTAACAGCTTGAGCGGGGGTTTCCAGAACAATTTCAACACGGCATTTACGGCACCCAGCAGCTCGGGCAGCAGCGGCTTTGGTGGCGGTGGTTTCTCCGGAGGAGGCGGCGGCGGCGGAGGGGGCGGCGGCTGGTAAAACACGCCAGTCATAATTCTTACAGACGGCCTTTTATCACTTCATTTACGCTACAATTACTTTGGAGTGATCAGTTCCCTCGAAAAAGGTTGAGCGTTAACACATCCCCGAAGTTAACAGACAGACGTAACTACAAGAAGAACTCCCCCAGACTGGGCGGGGTAGGTAAGCGAGAGTCTCGGTGACGATGCGTGAATCACCTCCGCGTTGTTCCTGGGTGCGCTATAGTGTGCAGCTATCGTTGGCATGGGAGCATCCCCCCGCGCCCTGCTGACTGCCTACCCCGTCCTTAGACGGGCAGGGAGTGGTCGATGCTTGAATACCTCCTCCGGGTGTTCACCCCCTTGCATCGGCCCTCCCTGTTCTCTATCTACTGTGCAATACGCACAAAAAACCAGGAGAGTACACGAGAGTTCGCATATGGTTGATAGCCATCGCTATCCCATAAACCCCTCTCATTGTTTTACGTCTGTCCTTCTCCCAGAATCTATACAATTTTGTAGATTGTGCGAGAAGAATTACGTCACTTTGTATATGTGTGTACCCCGGCAACGAAAAAGCGATCCCTGATGGGGATCAAGCTCTTTCGCGCCGGGGTTCGCACACCTCAACATCGATCACCCCACTTGGAGCAAATTGATCATGTCGGAGACATGTTGAATTCGTGGGATGAACGGAATGCTGTTGAACTTCTTGTCATCCGTGTTTCCCAGGACTTCAGCTTCGAGCGTGCCAAATCCTAGTAGGTTGCCCAGACCGCGGGAGCGGGGGTGGCAGTTCTGGAGCTTGCTCAGGAAGACCGAGAACGGTTCTTTCTGATGCCACCACAACCAGGCAGGCGGCTGCTCTACGACGTAGAGACGCTTGTCGGTGACCACAAGGTACCAACTGTGCCAGTCCACATAATGCCAACCGGCCCACATCGTGAAGATGACGAGACCAATCAGCCCCAGCAGAAGCGGCACAACCCAAAACAACCATCCGGCTGTCAGCAGCGCAGCGCCGAGCATCGGAATCCAGCTTGCTCGTACCCAAGCCCAGATGGACTTTCTGGTCACGAGCATGATGGCTGCATCTGAACCGGTTGGGTAGTTGGGGTCTGTGATCAGCACCGACAGCAAGCCGCGAAGGCTCTTGGTGTTAACCCAGATGTTGTCTACATTGACCGGTAGCGCCAGCCGCATGGCAGTCGGGATGCGTTCTCTCGATGCCTTGATGACACCGCGCGCCCATGTGAAGGCCACCAGACCTGAACCGGTCAGAAACACCAGTATAAACCAGGTGGGTAGAAAGCCCTGCAGTAGGCGAACGTAGAGGACGATCGACACGAAGAGCAGCACGCAGAACAGCCCAGTGCCCGCCAAAAACGCGCCCAGCATTACATCGGTTTCCTCAGGTTGAGGACGCACTGGGACGTCGTCGCTGGTGTGCTCGGTTTGATCGAGCGTGATTCGTTCGTCGGGGGGGAGTTCGGGTGGATCGTCATCTTCCCAGGCAGGGGAGTACTCGTGGTCGTTGTCAGTCATGACACTTTCCAATCTGTGAGAGGTGTGCGGTTTCGACGGCGGGTGCCGAGAAACATGCAGTTAGTTGTACACCCGCAAGCTTAATTTGGCAAAGTAATATTCTTACGAATGTGTAAAGCTGTATGATAAGTAGATGAGACAAGCTGCGCGTGCAATCGTCATCAAAGACGACAAATTATTGGTTATTCACCGTAATAAATTCGGAAAAGAGTACTACACCCTCCCTGGTGGCGGCATTGATTCTGGTGAGACACCCGAGCAGGCAATTATCCGGGAGATGGACGAAGAAACGGGTGTAGTGATAGCCCTCAAGCGCCTGGTGTTCATAGAGGAGCCTGGCGAGCCTTTCGGGCGACAGTATATTTTTCTGGCCGAATATGTTTCGGGCGAGCCAGCGCTCCATCCCAATTCCGAAGAAGCTGCCCTTAACCTAAAAGGACAAAACACATATTTGCCACTGTGGCTGGAGCTTACAGACTTGGACCGAGCTGTCTTTATGTCGCCTATATTGCAGAGGGCAATTCTAAATGGTGTACAAGATGGTTTCCCTGCGACGGCAGAACCGTTATAATGCTTGCTAACAAACTAGGGGAGAATTATGACAAAAAAGAGGGATAGATTTTTTGCACTTATGGGAGCGGTGTTGTTCTTCGTAACTGCCTCGGCCTTGACGCTGGCGGTGGTAATATCAGCTGTATCAGAGAGTAATAAGAGTAAAGAAGCCGCAAAAACACCGACAACCGCTACCTGCGAAGATACACGTACAGATGAGACGACATATCCAGCACCCGAAGCGTTCACGGTCACTGATAAAATGTCGACTCTAAAGACCACTGACCTCACTCCTGGCGATGGTGCTACCGCCAAATCCGGCGACTGTCTCATTATGAAGTACTACGGTACCCTCACGGACGGCACGATGTTCGACGAAAACTACACCAAACCGACCGCTTTTGCATTTACGCTCGGGGACGGCCGCGTAATTACTGGCTGGGATAAAGGCCTTGTTGGCATGAAAGTGGGTGGTACCCGCCGACTCGAAATTCCTGCTGCTCAAGCCTACAACGACCAGGCGACTGGCTCTATTCCTGCCAATTCTGACTTGGTATTCGAGGTTAAACTCCTGCGTATTCAGAAATAACTGTCTTATATCGCACTGCACAGTCCGAGGCCTTGGTGTACGATAAATGTGTAAAAAACACAATATATAGCGTATTGACACTACCTGCTAACGCTAGAGTATACTGAACTTACATAAGCGTAATATATAAAAACCATAGATTTTAAGTCGGGGGACATATGCCAAAGAAAATTACTATTTTTACGACCAATACCTGCGCCTATTGCGGGATGGTAAAGAAGTATCTTGGCGCCAAAGGACACGAGTGGGAAGAAGTAAACCTGGACCAGCACCCAGAACGCCAAGCAGAGGCATTGAGCCTTAGCGGCGCTTTGACCGTGCCTGTTACGGTCGTGACAAAGGAAGATGACACGCAAGAGGTCATCGTGGGTTACAACCTTAGCAAGCTAGCACCAGCCATAGCGTAGTAAAACTGATTCTTGCGGCACACTGAGGCGTTGCTGCTGCTTCCAGTGCTCGCTCACTGTACCTGCGTGTACGGCTCGCTCCGCGCTTCAGCAGCGCCACCACATCGCACTCCCAAGAATCAGTTTTTAAACAACCCAATGACTAAGGTAGAATAGAGAGACGAATATGAGTGATACAGACGTTCCAAAACATGATGTGATTGTGGTCGGTGCCGGGCCAGCAGCCTTAACGGCGGCTATTTATACTACACGTGAAGACATCGAGACACTACTTTTTGAGCGTGGTGTTATTGGTGGCCTGGCTGCCGTGACCGATAAAGTCGATAACTACCCCGGCTTCGCCGAAGGTATCGAAGGCTTAACACTGGCAAACAATCTGCAACAACAGGCAGAACGCTTTGGAGCAGTTATAGAACTAGGTGAAGTAACCGCGATTCACGACGAGGGCGAGTACCGACGACTGGAAACTACCAGTGGTGATATGCTGGCTCGTGCCGTGCTGATTGCAACCGGTAGTGATTATAAAAAGATAGGTGTTCCTGGCGAGCAAGAATATTACGCCCGCGGTGTGCACTACTGCGCCACCTGCGACGGTGCATTTTATCGTGATAAAAAGATTGTTGTTGTCGGTGGCGGTAACTCTGCCGTACAAGAGGCGATCTTTCTAACGCGCTTTGCATCGCATATTGACCTCCTGGTGCGCGGTGATCATTTTCGAGCCAGCGATGTGCTGCAAAAAGATCTCGAAAATCACAAAGACAAAATAACGGTGCATTTCAACACCACCACCGACGAGATTGTCGGCGAAAATAACGAAGTTAAAAAGGTCGTGGGCACCGACAAGACCTCGGGACAAAAAGTCGAATTCGATGTCGACGGCGTATTTATCTTTGTGGGACTCAAGCCGAACAGCGAATTTTTGGCAGGAACTACCATCGAGCTCGACGATATTGGTTTTGTTAAGACCGATACACACTTGCAAACGAACATGCGGGGTGTATTTGCGGCTGGTGATATCCGTAGTGGTGCAACGATGCAGATTGCCAGTGCTGTAGGCGAGGGCGCGACTGCCGCACTTGTGATGCGTGAGTATATCGAGGGCAAACTTGTGCCTGTTGCCGAATCTACCGAAGAACTTGCCCCAGTTGCATCTGTCTCCGAACGGATGTAAACTAACCGGCATGTCAGAAGTAGTTTATGACCAGTATGATTTTGATGAGCGAGAACGTCTTACATTTGCCGATATTTTGAACCGACTCAAGGATAGTCCCGACCATTTAGGAGTTAGGATAGATTTAGTTTCGGAACAAAGCGGCTTAGATGTACTCGGTCAAATGATGAATGAGGGTAGTTTATCGGATTGGACGGATGATATTCTCGATGCGTTTCGAATTGATAAAACACGCTGGAGCGACCATGTTATTGATCCTGAAACCCTGAGAACAATAGAGCCAGAAAAGGCCGCACGCTTAAGGTATGATCTGGGTGATACATTACGTACATTTACGCTCGAACAACTCACGAAGAGTGCTGTTGAGGGTCATGGCAAAGGTGAAGCTGCCATTACGCTTAGACTTAACGATACCATTCATGTTGATCTCTGCGGTGCCGGTAGTGTGTGGGTAGATCCAGGTTCCGTTTCGTCGGAACTTACATTTTCGGCCCTGTTCCGAAGAGTCGCTAAACTTTAGATTTGATCTTCGGTGTAACCATCGAAGAAATCAAACACCATTCGCTCACTTCCCAATCCCGCAATCCGGAGTTGCGACGTTAAATCCTCGACGAACTTCTCGCCACCAGAAATGAAGACTACTGCATCATCATGTGCGGCACTCAAGATATCCTGAGGAGTGAGGCGCTGCGGAGTAATATACAATTGACGAGCCGTGAAAGGAAAACGTTTCACGAGTTCGGGGTATAGTAGTTCGTATTTGTTTCGGCGACCATACAAAAGGGTGATTTTGCGTGTTTCACCTGTTTTTTCGAGGTATTGCAGAATACTTATAAACGATGCAAAACCGATGCCGCCAGCGACAAACACGAGTGGAATACTTGTGAGTTTGGGAAGAATTACATCGCCCATTGCATCGGTAATGCTTGCCGCAGTACCGGGCAACAAGTCGGCAAGTCGTTGCTTGTAGATACTTTGGTTTTCGGGGTGCTTAACGATAAAGCGTAGACTTGGTTCGTCGGGAAGCGAAACAATTGTCAGGGTACGTGACTTACCCCTTTGGTCGTTCGTGACCGCTTCGAGACCTAAGTTTACATATTGCCCTGGCACGAAATCAACCCGGCGCTCGGGCCGGAAGCTGTACTCCCAAATTGTCGGCGCCAGCTCTCGACGTGACTCATAAAACACCTGCATGACTCAAGTATACCGTGCTAACGGGCGTAATTTTCTGGTTTGTCGGTGATAATGCCGTGCAAGCCGTGTTTGACCCACTTTTCTGGCTTTCTGTGGTTGAAGGGCAGACGAGTTCGCGGATAGGGGTAGCTATAAACTTTATGGTTATGTCTAGCTGCCCAGCGTATAAAACCCCACCACAAGTACTGCTGATTCATGCTCAAGTATGAGGTTTTGAGTTGACGTGCTCGCCAGATTGCCCGTAGCGCCGACCAGCCTTCCAGCACGATACGATCTATTTCTGGCAGTTCTTGGTGCACTGTCTTTAAAATGTCAAAATCGAAAGACGCAAAACTAAAATCGTCAGTTTGCCAGCCGTGCGATAAATAATACCGAACCGTTGCGATAACGGGCAGTGGATCGGTCTCGGCTTTAATCTCGAGCATCAGGCGGCTGCGACGATTCACGAATTCGATCATCTCATTCAGCGTCATTATTTCGGGGTCGGCGATTTTTATGTCGGCAAACGTGTGTGCTGTTATCGAATGCTTTGCGTCAGTCGGGTCAAAAAAATATGGGTCGTGGTGCTGCACAATAATACCATCGCTGGTAAGGCGCGAATCGGTTTCGATTTCTGACACACCATGTTCGATAGCCCATGCAAGTGCAGCGCGTGTATTACCAATAACTTCGCCTTGGGCGCCGCGGTGGCCGACAACAACGGGAATGTTCCTCCTCGTTGTTTTCTTAGTTTTATCCATTTTTGTGCAGTACCAGGCTTCTTTTTATAAGGGTGGTTACCCGTCGTTTGGCCTGCAGTGCCGGTGATCGATCTTTACGACTCGGAAAATTGAATAGCTGGCGATAGCTCTTTACGTAGGCGTTGTAGCCCACTTCTCCCATACGCTTTTTGAGAGTTTTACGCACCAGTTGCTCGTGTGGTGTCTCGAGATATGTTTCGACCTCTTTACGACGAATGGCGAGTAAGGCTTTAGCCTGATTGCGTCCATATTGGGTAAAGAAATATACCTCAATCGATGCTTCGAGATTTTCTAAATAAGCTTCTGGCAACACATCTTTTCGTACTGTATCTTGCCAAAAGTTTTCGTGCGTATATGACCACAGTCGGTCACTATCGAATACCAGCTGCATTTCGAGCGTCATTTCACCAAATTTGCCTCGCTCCCATGGGGCATCACAATCATGGCGTCGGATAATCTCAGTAATAACGAAAATGTCATCGCTAGTGAGCGGATCGTCCTTAAAATCGTAGGCGTCGAGGAGTTTATAGGCCAACGCTTCGCCAAAGATAACGTGTTGCTGTTTTGGTTTTCGACTTTTGGCGGTCGGTGCGACTCCGCTGTAGTTTAAACTGTTGATGATGCCTTGGTGGCTGACTTCACTCCAGCCACAGTCGTGGAGCATCACAGCTAGATACATTTGACGCTTGTTCACCTTTTGCTTCACATGCTGCAGCATCATTGTCAGCTGCAACACCGACAGGGCGGTATGCACATTTGTGGTTCGGGCGCTTAAGTGAGGGAGGATGTAGTAAAAAAAATCGTGATATTCGTCAGGAATGCATGTGAGATAGTGATCATTCCAGGGGATATAGGCTAAAAAATGGAGGTCTTTTTTTGGAAGTCTCCAGGTATAAGGCAACATGAGTTCAATATCGGTCGGAATCGTGCAGATATCGCCGCCGGTTGGCATCCTCATTTGTTTAAAT
>JBDSPW010000041.1:0-7370 GCA_039930145.1 Saccharimonadales bacterium (SeqCode)
ATCTAAACGGCAAATCTTAGCTAGAAGTTCGCCCACCAGGAGCTCAAACTACACGCAATTAGCGCTGTGGGTTGTTGGCGATGGTGATAGAGCCGTCGGGGTTGTGGATGAGGCGGCGAGTATCAAGTGTGATGTCGGCAATGTACTGCAACATGCGTGGGTCATATGAGTATGTTTCTATAGCGCCACTACGGGATTCTGGACGTGGCGTTTGCGGCGCACGATATGTTTCGGTTGGTCGAGGGTTATCGTGTGCAGCCTGAATAGTCCGCTCATGGGCGGTAACTACATCTGGGAACTGGATATTCTCAAAATCGTTGGGCATCCTCTAATAATAACACAATGCTTGTGCTTTGTCAATAAGAATGCTTACACTTCTATCTGTTAGTTAATCGAAACGAGTTCGATGTCGAAGACAAGGTCTGAGTTTGCTGGGATGTTTGCTGATGGCGAATGGGCGCCGTAAGCTTGCTCTGCTGGGATGACCAAACGACGAGTGCCGCCGACCTTCATGCCCGGCACGCCCTTTTGCCAGCCCACAATTACGCCACTAAGCGGAAAGGTAATAGCCTCGCCAAAGTCGTGCGAGCTCTGGAAGATAGTACCGTCGGCACACAAGGCGCCGGTGTAGTGGGCGGTAATAGTTGCGCCTTCGGGTACAATATCGCCGGTGCCTTCAACGGTGTCGGTAATTTGCAAGTCTGATACGGATGCGATTGGGTCAAAACCGGTGAGTTTTGTGCCTTCGAGAGGGGTGCTTGGGTTCATAAATAAATCTCCTTATGTGTCGTTAGCGGGACATGACAAGTTACAGTCGGCTCCCATAGTGCCTTACTATTGTAGCAAGATGTGATAAATGCGTCTTGCCAGAGCGATGTAAAATAGAAGTATGCAAAAACGACTATACCGTTCCCGAGTAGACAAGAAAATCGCCGGCGTATGTGGCGGCCTGGCAGAATATTTTGAAGTTGACCCACTAATTATCCGAATAATCGCTGTGGCATTATTGCTCCCGGGCGGCCTGCCGGGGCTGCTACCGTACGTTATCCTGTGGGTTCTGGTGCCGTACCCCGACGAAAAAGCTTAATTATACCTTGCGAATCTTGTTGGCGTGGTCTGTCTCGTCTTCTATTTCGTGACCGACGATCTCTTCTATGAGATCTTCGATGGTCACGATGCCGACGATTTCGTCGTCTTTTTCGACGGGAATAAGGTGTGACTTGGCACCGATAAACTTACGGAACATGGTGTCGAGCGCCGTCATGCTCCCGACCATTTGCGTGGGGTGCAGTGGCAGGTCATCGACACGGTACTCGACCTCGTCGAAGTCGATGTCCACTAGCTCTTTCATGAGCAATACGCCGTAGCACTGCGTGAGCCTGCGGTTAAAGACAGGGATACGGCTGCGGCCAACACGTTTGATCTCGTCGATTTTATTGGGCGACAGTTTGCTGTCGGGGGTGAGCCAAAAAACCTTACCGATAGGCAGCATAATGTCACGGACGCGCTTTTCGCTGAGTTGCAGGGCGCCGCGAATAATCTCGACTTCGTCCTCATCCAGCTCACTTTCTTGGTGCCCTAGGTGCTCGGTAATCATGATGCCCAACTCGTGGCGGCTTTGCAGCTGCGATTGTTCTTTACTGAATAATTTGTCGAGCAGCAATTGCAGCGGCTTGGATACCGGGTAGGTAAAAAATATCATTATCCTAAGAGCTGGTGCCAGCAACGAAACGTAAAACAGCGCCCGTCGGCTAAACAACGCTTGCGGAAAGATCTCGCCAAAAATCACCACCAGTAGGGTGCTCAGCAGGCCAGCAATGAGCCCACCGACATGGTGTTCGAGCACGAGCGACGTCGCCGAAACCGCACCGACATTAGTAAGCAAAATGGCGGCCAGGCTAAGGTGGCTGTTACGACGCAGGGGCAGTACGAGCTTGGCAGAAATGTTGCCGAGCTTTGCTTTGCGCCTCAGGTCGCTGATATCGAGCGACATTAGGGCGATGTTTAGCCCCGAACAAACGGCGGAAAATCCCACCAATATCAACACCTCGATAATAAGAGTAAACGTGTTCATAACGGCTTAGTTGGCGGGTGTGTTAGAGATAAGTGGTAGGTGTACCATTGATAGCTGTAATTGTAGCGTTTTTGACGTTGCCGCGCAAATTGGTAGCCCGCGACTGCGGCGCCATGCTAGCATAGAGTGACATGGTTTCGTTCTTACGTAGTTTTGGGTTTTCGGCATTTGCGACAGTGCTGGCGATTGTATTATCGCTGGTATATTTAGGGCCGGCCGCCCTCGTGCCGTTGTTTATCTTGATGATCATCGAGGTAACATTTAGCTTCGATAACGCAGTTATCAATGCCAAGATCCTCAAAAAATTATCGCCATTTTGGCAGCAATTGTTTCTAAGTGTCGGTATTATTATCGCTATCTTTGGTATGCGCTTGGTGTTCCCGATACTGATTGTATCGCTCACGGCGCACCTGAGCTGGAAGGAAGTGATTGATCTGGCGCTCAACCATCCGCACCAGTACGCGGAGAAGCTGCACCATGCACACCCCTCGATAACCGCCTTTGGTGGCGCATTCTTGCTCATGTTGTGTCTGCAGTTCTTTATGGAGCAAGAAAAAGAGCATCACTGGTTCCACCGCTTGGAGCGTGTGATGCAGCGAGCCGGCGCATTTTGGTGGATGCCGAGCGCCGTTACCGCCGCGGTGGTAGTAGGGTTGGCTGCCTTGCCCGCGAATCATAATGGTGGCGAGACGCTGAGGTCTGGGCTTATTGGCGTGGGGTCGTACTTACTTATTCATGGTCTGACGGTAATTATTGGCAAAACCACCGATAAAACCGCCAAAGTAGAGCATTACACCGGCTGGCTAGCATTTGTTATGTTTATGTACCTGCAACTACTTGACGCGAGTTTGTCGCTCGACGGTGTGCTGGGGGCTTTTGCCATTACCAGCGACGTGATTTTAATTGTTGCCGGTCTGGGTGTCGGTGCCGTTTGGGTGCGCTCCATGACAGTCTATATGGTGCGCAAAGGCACGCTTGATTCGTATAAATATCTCGAACACGGTGCGCACTACGCGATTGCAGTGTTGGCTGCCTCTATGCTGCTGGCGGCCGTCTACGAAATCCCCGAAGCTATTACCGGCGTACTGGGCGTGGCGCTCATTGCCGGCTCGATACGGGCCTCGTTGCACTCGCGCAAACGCACCTCAGCGTAGCGCCTATGGATGATTTTTTGTGCTTGCTCGACCCTCCAGAGGTCGTAGCGCCGCGATTGCTCGGTAGTTTACTGGTGCGAGAGGTCGATGGGCACCGCTTGGTCGGGCGAATCGTGGAAACCGAGGCCTACCACCAGTCCGACGCCGCGAGCCATAGCTATAAAGGTAAAACGCCTCGCACCGAAGTAATGTTTGGCCCTCCAGGCCGCTTGTACGTCTATTTTACGTACGGTATGCACTATTGCTGCAATGTGGTCACCGGGCCAGCAGGCGAGGGCTCTGCGGTGCTTATTCGGGCGCTGGAGCCAGTAGAAGGCGAAGTATTTATGGCAAAAAACAGACAAGGAGTAGCCGTAGGGCAACTTACGAACGGCCCTGCCAAACTCTGCCAAGCGCTCGATATCGACAAAACTCTTAACGGGCATGATTTGCGCATAGTGCCGCTCCAACTTGAGTTACTGACGCCCTTGCTACCAGAACAGATTGTTCAAACGACCAGAATCGGCATATCCCAGGCCAAAGATGTACCATGGCGATTCTACGAAAAAAACAACACTTTTGTGTCAAAAAGCACTTAATTTGGGTTGAAAATTGAGCTCAAAAGGCATAAGCTTGTTGGTAGGAAGTGTGAGGCTTCCCATTAAACCCTGAGGTTTTCCTCGGGGTTTTTTAGTACTATGTATTCGCTTATGTATTGACCTGTTAAAAATATTATGTTACTATGAACGTAATTGTTTTTATGAATCCGGGTTCGATAGTTTTTTTACTTGGGTCTTCATGGCAGCAATCCCAGTAATTAACTAATCGAAAGAGGATTCTTTTTTATGTCGCAATACACGGCTTACTCTTCCCGCGCTCGTCGCGGTCCTAGCAACTTTAATAGCGGAAACAGCCGCGGCTATAGTTCGTCTCGCCCTAAAAAGCGTGGCGGCATGACCAAACAGTACATTCACCCTAGCAAGTTTGTGCAAGCAGCTCGTGCTATCGAAGCAGAAGTCTACGTGCCACAGCACGCTTTTGCTGACTTTGCCGTTTTGCCGATGATCCAGGAAAACATTGCCAAAAAAGGCTATGTTATCCCTTCGCCTATCCAAGACCAGACCATTACACTCGGCCTCGAAGGCAAAGATGTTATCGGGCTGGCTAACACCGGTACCGGTAAAACAGCCGCTTTCTTGATTCCTATTCTGCAGCGCATGCTGACCGAAGACGCCAAGGCAATTATCATCGCCCCAACTCGCGAACTTGCCGAACAAATCGAGCAAGAATTTGCCAGCTTTGCCAAGGGCAGCGGCATCAACGGCGCATTACTTATCGGTGGTTCATCGATGGGCATGCAGCTGCGTGAACTGCGCTCTAACCCAACCATCGTATTTGGTACGCCCGGTCGTATCAAAGACCACATGGAACGCGGCTCGCTTAATCTCGCTAGCTTTAACATTGCTGTGCTCGACGAGGTCGACCGCATGCTCGACATGGGCTTTGTGAATGATATTACGGAACTACTTGATAACACTGCACGTCCGCGCCAGTCGCTGTTCTTCTCGGCTACTATGGATGCCCGTGTTCAAGCTTTGACCGGCAAATTTTTGCACGATCCGACAACAATTTCGGTTGTTACCGGTGTTACGAGCGAAAATGTCGAACAAGACGTTGTCCGCTATGAAATGCACGAAGACAAACTGAGCAAGCTACACGACCTTTTGATTTCAGAAGGTGTTAGCAAAGCACTCGTTTTTGATGACACACAGCGCAGTGTCGAAAAACTTTCGATGGCGCTCCAGGCCCGTGGTTTTGCAGCCGATGCTATCCATGGTGGTAAAAGCCAGGGTCAGCGTCAACGCGCTCTTCGCCGCTTCAAGGAAAACGAAGTAAACGTACTGGTTGCGACCGATGTTGCTGCCCGTGGTATCGATGTCACTGACATCAGCCACGTCATCAACTACTCACAGCCCAACAGCTATGACGATTACGTGCACCGTATTGGCCGCGCTGGTCGCGCTGGACGTAAGGGCTTCGCCTTTACCTTCGTCGACTAAGAGCGGACACTCGAAACACCGCACATTTCGGTCAAAAAGCTTCCGTTTCGGTGCTCATCGTACCAATAGTACGCCTGCGCTCCGATACTCAGCTTTTAGCCAAACTGCACAATTTTTCGTGCGTCCTGGCCCGAAAATAAAAATCCCGGACAATGTCCGGGATTTTTATTTGTTACATATTCTAGTAACGTCGGCCAGAATCTTGGCGTCGGTCGTTGCGACGGCCACCACCGCCTCCACCACCATAACCACCACCGCCGGAACGTGGTTCGCGCTTTTCCATCGGTCGAGCTTCGTTGACCGTAATAGTACGGCCCGCAAAGTCTTTGCCGTTTAGCTCTTCGATTGCTACTAATGCTTCGGCGTCGTTAGCCATGCTTACAAAACCAAAGCCTTTTGAACGGCCAGTATCGCGATCCATGATTACTTCTGCCGAAGTAATTTCGCCAAAAGATGCAAATAAATCCTGTAATTCGTCGCTGGTTGTGGCGTACGCTAGGCCACCCACATATAATTTCATTGCCACTTCGTACTCCTTCGTTACTTACCAGTATCCACCTCGGATACGTTACTACTAGTGTATCGCCTTATGGGTCACAGATGCAAAGGCTTTAAAAACCTAGGGCAAATGTTATATGCTTCTTGTAATGTCTCAGGATGATTTTCAGCCCTATGTCCCCCAAACCGTGCTCGTTGTCGGTGCACACGCCGATGATATTGACGTCACTGCTGGTGGTTCGGTTGCTGTATGGGCCAAGGCGGGCGCCAGCGTAGAGTACGTGGTAATCACCGATGGCTGCAAGGGTACCAAGGCGCACGACGTATCCGGCGAGAGCATCGCCGAGGTGCGTGCTGTTGAGCAACAAAATGCGGCCCATTTGCTGGGGGCAGGGACGGTACATTTTTTGGGTTACGAAGACAGTAATCTGGAAGTGACAACCGAACTTAAAAAAGACCTAGTGCGCATTATTCGCCAGGTAAAACCCGATACCGTCGTGGTAATGGACCCGACGGTCTTGTACTCGAGTAAACTCGGTATGATTAACCATACCGATCATCGGGCTGCCGGGCTGGCGACCCTCGATGCAGTCTACCCCTTGGCTCGCGACCACCTGACATTTGCAGAGCTGCAAAAAGAAGGTTTGGAGCCGCACAGCACCGCGCATGTGCTCCTGACTAATTTTGAAACCCAGAACTACTATGTCGATATCTCTGACACCATTGATCTCAAGCTACGCGCACTAGCACAACATATCAGCCAATTTCCGGATATCGATGCACTGCAAACGAGGATGCGTGAGTTCGCTGCGTCGTCTGGTGAGCGGGCTGGATACGACTATGCGGAAGGATTCGTGCGGATCGATATCGCAGTGTGATATAAAAAAGAAAGATAACTATGGTACCCATTCTTTTAGCAGCTACAACATTCCTCTCTACCTTGGCGGGAGGCTTTACCGCCCTACGACACAAAGATAATTTGCACCGTTTACTCGGCTATACTTCGGGAGTTATCTTGGGCGTAATTGCATTTGATCTCTTACCCGAGATTTTCGAGCTAGTGCAAAAAACCGGCCAAAGTCCTACTGGCGCGATGTTGGCACTTGTTGGCGGTTTTTTGTTGTTTCATATCATCGAAAAATCAATTTTAATCCACCATGCCCAAGAAGAAGAGTACGGGAGCCACTACCACCCAAATGTTGGCGTCTTTAGTGCCCTCGCACTAGCAGGACACAGTTTTCTTGATGGTGTTGGTATCGGTCTGGGATTTCAAGTTGGTCACGGCGTTGGTATTGCCGTGGCAATCGCGGTAATCGCGCATGACTTCTCGGATGGTCTCAATACGGTTGGGTTGGTGCTCGCCCATAAAAACCACCGCAAAAAAGCGATTACCCTCCTATTCGTCGATGCCATCGCTCCAGTGCTGGGTGCGCTCAGCACACTGCTGTTCCACATATCCGATGCTGGATTAATTCTGTACCTTGGGTTTTTTGCTGGCTTCTTGCTGTACATCGGGGCCAGTGCCATTTTGCCAGAGGCACACAGCAAACACTCGAGCTACTTTACAATCGCCTTAACTGTACTCGGTGCGGCGTTCATGTTTGT